>JBOIAB010000245.1:0-18539 GCA_050738635.1 Steroidobacteraceae bacterium | reverse complement strand
TCACGCAGCACCTGGCCGAGCTCGCGGTGGACGGCGCGCGCCGCGTCGAGATCCTCCAAGCGCACGCCGTAAGGAGGGTTGGTGCAAAGCAGGCCGCCCGCAACCCGCGTCGCCTCACCATCACGCTCGGCCGGCGCCGCCTGCGCCAGCGGTCGCACATCGAGCTGCACCCACGCCCCGATGCCCGCACGTTGCGCATTCGCGCGCGCATCCCTCACGGCCGCCGGATCGCGGTCGCAACCGCGAATGACCATCGTCGGCTGCGCGTCGGCGAGGCAGCGGGCCTTCGCCTCCCCGCGCACCCGCTGCCAGAGCGCGGCGTCGTGCGGGCGCCAGCCCAGGAAGCCGAAATACTCGCGCCGCAGAGACGGGGCGCAGCGCGCCGCCATCAACGCCGCTTCGATGACGAGCGTGCCGGAGCCGCACATCGGGTCGAGGAATTCCGCGCCGGCGGCAGCGAGCTCCGGCCATCCGGCGCGCACCAACACACCAGCGGCGACGTTCTCCTTCAGCGGCGCCTCGCCGGCCGAGCCGCGATAGCCGCGGCGGTGCAGACTCTCACCGGAGAGATCGATGGACAGTGTGATCTGCGCGTCATGGGCATGCGCGTGGACGCGGACACCCGGCCGATCCAACACGATGTCGGGCCGTGCGCCGCTCGCATCCCGCAGCGTATCCACGATGGCATCCTTGAGCTTGAGCGCCCCAAAGTGGCTGTGCGTGATGGTCGGATGCTTGCCGCTGAAGTCGCAGGCAAGCGTCGCGCCGGGGCCGAAGTGTTGCGACCAGTCGATTTCCCGGGCCGCGCCGTAAAAGGCCTCCGCGCTCGGCGCCTCGAAACGGGCGATCTCGAGAAATACCCGGTTGGCGAGCCGCGACTCCAGGCAGGCGCGGTACGCGGTCTCGAGCGTGCCGGTGAACGCCACTCCGGTCGTGCGCTCCCGCACATCAGCCGCGCCCAGGCCCGTCAGCTCTTTCGCCAGGAGATCCGCCAGGCCGCGCGGAACGCTCGCCAGGAACTGATGGGACCTCACGGTGCGCGTCTCATTTGCTTATCATAGGGTGCTCCACCCGCCCCAGCCACCCCACGAGCACCTCATGGCCGCACCCGATAGCCTCTCCCACGACGCCCTCGAAGCGTTCTGGATGCCGTTCACGCCCAACCGTCAGTTCAAGGCGAAGCCCCGCATGCTGTCCCGCGCGAGCGGCATGCATTACTACACGCCGGAGGGCAGGCAGATCCTCGACGGCGTCGCAGGGCTCTGGTGCGTCAACGCGGGCCACGGGCGCAGCGAGATCACGGAGGCGGTCGCGCGTCAGCTCGCCAGCCTCGACTATGCGCCGACCTTCCAAATGGCCCACCCGTCCGCGTTCGAGCTCGCCAACGCGCTCGCGCGGATCGCGCCGCCAGGCCTCGACCGCGTGTTCTTCACCAACTCCGGCTCGGAGTCGGTGGACACCGCGCTCAAAATCGCGCTCGCCTACCATCGGATACGCGGCGATGCAGCGCGCACGAAGCTGATCGGCCGGGAGCGTGCCTATCACGGCGTCGGCTTCGGCGGCATCTCCGTCGGCGGCATTGGCGGCAACCGCAAGACCTGGTCGGCTTCGCTACTGCCTGGGGTGGACCACCTGCCTCACACCCACGACCTCAAGCGCAACGCCTTCTCGCGCGGTCAGCCCACCCACGGCGCGGAGCTGGCAAACGAATTGGAGCGCCTGCTGGCGCTACACGATCCGTCGACGGTCGCTGCAGTGATCGTGGAGCCGATCGCAGGCTCGACGGGCGTGCTGATCCCGCCGCGCGGCTATCTGGAGCGTCTGCGCGAGATCTGCGACCGGCATGGCATCCTGCTCATCTTCGATGAGGTGATCACCGCCTTCGGACGTGTTGGAACGCCTTTTGCCGCGCAGGAATTCGGCGTGACCCCCGACATGATCACCACCGCGAAGGGCCTGACGAACGGCGCCGTGCCCATGGGTGCCGTGCTCGCGAAGCGGTCCGTCCACGACGCCTTCATGCAGGGCCCGGAGGGCACGATCGAGCTCTTTCACGGCTACACGTATTCGGCGCACCCGACTTCCTGCGCCGCCGCGCTCGCCACGCTGGGGATCTATGAGCGGGAGGGCCTGTTGACGCGCGCCAAATCGCTCGCGCAGTACTGGGAGGATGCCGCGCACTCACTGCGCGGCTTGCCGAACGTCATCGACGTACGCAACTACGGATTGATTCTGGGCCTTGAGCTTGAACCGGCGGCGGGCCGGCCCGGCACGCGGGCTTACGGCATCTTTCTCGAATGCTTTGAGCGCGGCCTGCTGGTGCGTCAGACCGGCGACACCATCGCGCTCTCGCCACCCCTGATTCTAGAGCGCTCCCACATCGATCAGATGTTCGGGATGCTCGCGGAAGCGCTACGCAATCAACGGTGACGGTGGTGGCGTGCGTGCGTCAAAGCCATCCACGCGATGGCACCCAGGATGATGACGCTGGCTAGGAGCAGCTCCATATCGAAGGCCGAGATGAGACGCGTCGATGCAATGGTTACGGTGGGCAGCATGGCATTTCTCCGGGGCTGCGTACTCCGGCGCTGCGGAGTTTCGCTCACGGGGAAGGGTGCCAGCCTCCCCGGACCGGGTGAAGTCGCGCTTCGCTTATTTGCGACGCTCTTCACCCGGCCCGTGAGTTATGTCGCCTAGCGCGCATCCGCCACCGCAGGCTCAGAGCCGCTCGACTGCACCACCGCCACCCCCTGCAGCCGTACCGTCACCCGTCGGTCGAGGGCGTAGGCGTCGAGATCGCCCCGCGGGCTGGTGGACTCCGAGGAGCCGTGGGCCGCGATCACCAGCTTGTCCTGCGGACAACCGGCCTTCTCCAGCGTCAGGGCCACGGTCTGCGCACGGCGCAGCGACAGGTTGTCGTTGAACGTCGCCGGCCCCCTGGGATCGGCATAGCCGTCGATCCGCACCTTCGCGCCCGGCGGCAGCGATGCGGCGAGCGCACCGATCTTGCGTAGCGCCGGCAACTGCAGCGTGTTGACGGAATCATCGGCCGTCTTGAAAGCCACGTCGGTCTCGATGTCATCGGACAGCTGCACGGTGCGGTCGAGGTCAGCGCGCTGCGTCTCGACGGCGGTGAGCGACTGACTGGCGAGGTCCAATTTACCCGCCAGTGCCTGACGGTCCTGCTGGGTCTGGCTGAGGCTCGCCGCGAGCGCATGGTTCTGCGCCGTCAGGACATGATTCTGCGCGGCCAGGTCATGGTTGGCGAGACTCTGCCGGTGATAGTGATTGCCCAGCAGGCCGCCGGCGACCATGCCCACCATCGCGCCGATCGGCCCGCCCGCCGCCGCCCCGAGCGCGGCGCCCGTCAGGACGCCGATGTTCTCCTGCTTCGAGGCAGGCTGCGTCCCGGTCGCGACCGCCGTCTGGGCCGCCGACACCGGCAGGGCAGCCAGGGACATGGCGGCCACTGTGATACCCATCGTTGCCACACGAACCTTGTTGCTCAGGATGCTCATATGCTGGCCCTCTTGCTGTGTGCTGGCGCGCTTGGCGCCGTCGAGGACCAGTACAAGCCATGGGCGGGGGCGGGATCTGACGCAAAACAGTCCGCGCGCTGATTCTTAGTGGCAAATCATGGCGAGGAAACTCGCAGCAAGCGGGCGCAGGCCGCTCCGTTTCCTGAGGCACCTCACCTGGCGATGACGGATCTCAGGGGGGCGCACGACGTCGAACGAGGTCAATAAAAGCGGCGCAGCCGACTTTTACCCAATTTATTTAGGGTACGTCAGGCGGTCCTGGATGGCGAGCAGGACGTCGCTGCGCGACACCTCCCCGAGCAGGGTGTGGCGCCACTGGCCGGGAGTGACCGGCAACGCGGTAGCCTGCTCCCGCAGGAAGCCGTCGAGCGCCTCGCAAAGCGACATGTCGGGAGAAAGCGCGAAATTCACCGGCAGGGAAATCGCCTCGGCCGGCAGGCCCCAGTCGATCTCCCCTTTCTGCAGCCGGTCGAGGACTTTGCGCGGATCGAACCAGGCAACCAGGTCATCGCCGCTCGTCACATAGACACGCTGCAGGGGTCGCTTGGGGAGCTGGTCGAAGATGTCGGCGAGGCTGGTCGTCGCGGTGACCACGGCGGCAGCCTGCTTCACCAGCGCCTCGACGGTGCGCAGCCGCCAGTCATCACCGTGCTCCGCGACGATCGCTCGGCTCAAGCTGGCGTGATAGACCGACTGTCCCTTCCGGTAAACCTTGGCTGTGTAGTGCGCCGTCACGCAGGCGAGCATGAGCGGCAGTACGACGTTGTAGTCGAGCGTCATCTCGAAGATCATCAGGATCGAGGTGAGCGGCGCCTGAGTCGTCGCGGCGAGAAACCCGCCCATTCCAATCAGGGCGTACGCTGACGGCACCGAGGCGATGTGCGGCATCAGGCCGTGCAGCACGCCCCCAACCAGTCCGCCGACGGCCGCGCCGATGAAGAGCGAGGGCGTGAGCACACCGCCGACGCCTCCGGAGCCCACCGTCGCCGACGTCGCGATCACCTTCGCGGCAAGTATTGCCAGCAACCAGAGCCCGAGGACCTGTCCCTGCAGGATATGGCCGACGACGCTGTAGCCGTTGCCCCAGACCTGCGGTACGAAGATCGAGATGGCACCCACGATCACTCCGCCCAGCCCCAATTGCCAGTAGAGCGGCAGCTTCAGCCGCACGAACTGCGACTTCGCAAAGTCGAGAAGCGCGAGAAAGGGCGGCGCGAGGTGTCCGAGCAGAATGCCCAGCATCAGGTAGAAGATCAGCTCCACATTGGAGGATGACCACACCACGTGCGGGACATCGAAAACGGGGCCGTACCCGAGGAAGCGATGGATGGTGGCGTTGGAGATGACCGACGAGACCACCAGGGGACCGAAGCTCTCCATGGAAATCGAGCCGAGAACGATCTCCGAAACGAACAACGCGCCCGAGATGGGCGCGTTGTAGGCCGCGGCGATACCGGCCGCTGCGCCACATGCGACCATGAGTCGCAGGCGGGGAATCGGCGCGCGCGAGAAGAGGCCCAGCCGCGACCCGAGCATCGCGGAGAGCTGCACCATCGAGCCTTCGCGACCGATCGAGCCTCCGGAGGAGATGGTGAGCAGCGACCCGAAGCTGCGCAATATCGAGGCGCGAAAGCCGATCTTGCCGTCACCGACGATGACCGCCTCCATGTAATCGACGGCTTTCGAGGAGACGAAGGTGCGGCCGACGAAATGCAGCACGGCGCCGGCGAGCACACCGCCCACGACCGGCACGAGCGCCCGATGCCACCAGACCAGGCTCGCGGCGGCATCGACCAGACCGGAGCCCACGCCGATATAGGTGAATCCGGTGAACAGCCTGGTGAAGAGCCGGATGGACTCCCGGAAGACTACGCTCGCCAGCGCGCCGAACAATCCGACCAGCGCGGCCCAGAATATGAGCCCGGCCAAGTCCTCATGGCCGAACAGGATCAAGCGCAGCCGCGTCAGCAGCGACAGAGGTACGCGTGCGAACTCTCTTGCCTGTAAGTGCATCTTCCGACTTGGCCCGGTCCCGATAATCCCGAGCGGGCGATTATGCATTCTCGCCGCCCGTCGCTGAGCGGGGGCTGAACAAGATATGACGAAAGTAGACAAAATCGCATCGATTTCCTAGCCTTTGGGGTCACGCTTCGTCGCGAATCCCATCGTCCACTGCCGGAGAGCACCCGTGACCTTTACCCTACCCTCGCTTCCGTTTGCGCCTGGCGCACTCGCCGCCCGCGGCATGTGCCAGGAAACCCTGGAGTTCCACCATGGCAAGCACCATCAGGCCTATGTCACCGCGCTCAACGGCCTGGTCGAAAAGAACGACGCCCTCAAGGGCAAGACGCTCGAGGAAGTGATCGGGCTCGCTCACGGCCGCGAGGACATGACTCCTGTCTTCAACAACGCCGGTCAGCATTGGAACCACAGCTTCTTCTGGAACTGCCTCTCGGCGACGGGCGGCGGCATCCCCGGCGACCTCGAGAAGAAACTCGCCGCCGACTTCGGCAGCGTCGAGAAGTTCAAGGAAGCCTTCAAGGCCGCCGCCGTCGGCCAGTTCGGCTCCGGCTGGGCGTGGCTGGTGCTCGCCAAGGATGGCCGGCTGAAAGTCTCGAAGACCGCGAACGCCGGCCTGCCGCTCGCCAGCGGAGAAGGTAAGGCGCTCCTGGTCCTGGACGTGTGGGAGCACGCTTACTACATCGACTTCCGCAACCGCCGCCCGGACTTCACCGATAACTTCCTCGCCAAGCTCGCCAACTACGAGTTCGCCGCGCAGCAGCTCAAATCGGCCTAGTTCTTGGAATCACCCCGCGCCTGAACGATTGCAAGCGACGCGGGTCTTACATGTGATGCCGGCGGCGGCCGTCACGGGTTGGTCCCGGCCGATCTGCCGGCATTGAGAGCCGGGGAGCCGGTCCTGCTGTCAAGCAGAATCGGCTCCCTTTCCTTTTTGGAATAGAGAAGAAAGCCAAACGATGCGCGCACCTCTGCTATCCGCTCTCGCCATCTGCATTGCAGCATTGGCACCAGCGTCTCACGCTGCACCGGCGGGCAATCCGCTCGGGGCGCAGGTCGCCCGCGAAACGCTGGCGAACGGCCTGCGGGTGGTCGTGGTGCGCGATCCGCTGGCGCCGGTGGTCGCGACATCGGCTAACTACCTGACGGGCGGCGATGAAACGCCCGCGGGATTCCCGGGCATGGCGCACGCGCTGGAGCACATGATGTTTCGTGGCAGTCCGGGCCTCACCGCCGACCAGCTCGCCGACATCGGCAGCGTCATGGGCGGCAACTTCAACGCCAACACCCGGGAGAGCGTGACCCAATACCTCTTCACCGTTCCCGCGGAGGACCTCGACGTGGCGCTGCACATCGAGGCGACCCGGATGAGTGGCGTGCTCGACTCGGCCAGCGAGTGGCAGCAGGAGCGCGGCGCGATCGAGCAGGAGGTGGCGCAGGATCTGTCCGATCCGGACTACGTCCTCTACGAAAAGATGCGCGCGCAGATGTTTGCGGGCACCCCGTACGCGCACGATGCACTCGGTACCCGCCCCTCGTTCAACGCCACCACCGCGGCAATGCTGCAGCAGTTCCATGACAAGTGGTATGCGCCGAACAACGCCGTGCTGGTGATCGCCGGCGACGTCGATCCGCGATCCACTCTGCTCGAGGTAAAGCGGCTCTTCGGCGCCATCCGGCCGAAGAAACTGCCCGAGCGGCCGCAGATGCGGCTCGGCGCGCCGCATGCCGCCACCTTCACGATGAGCACGGATCAGCCGAACGGCATGGCAATGATCGCGGTGCGCACGCCGGGCCTCGACAGTCGCGACTTCGCCGCTCTCGACGTGCTCGCCGACGTGCTCGACAGCCGCCGCTTCGCGCTCTTCGGTCTCGTGCCCCGGGGCAAGGCGCTCGACGCTGACTTCGCGCTCGATCCGCTGCCGCGGGCCGGCATCGCCTATGCGACCGTATCGTTCGCCGCCGGACAGGATCCCAAGGTGCTGGAGACCGCCATCCGCGCCATCCTCGCCGATGTCGTGCAGCACGGCGTTCCCGCAGAGCTCGTCACCGCCGCGAAACTGCAGGAGCGCCGCGCGGCGGAGTTCAACAAGAACTCCATCGCCGGTTTCGCCTCCGACTGGTCGGACGCCCTGACGCTCTACAACGTCAGCTCGCCGGATGAGGAGCTGGCGCAGATCGAGCGGGTCACCGTGCAGGACGTCGATCGCGTAGCGCGGAAGTATCTCGATCTCGACCACGCCATCACGGCCGTCATGTTGCCGCGCGGGTCAGGCAAGCCGGTGCCGTCAGGCGGCGGGTTCGGCGGCCAGGAGTCGATATCGCTCGGCGCGGCGAAACCAACGCCGCTACCGACGTGGGCGGCGGCCGCTCTGCGTCGGCTGAGCGTACCCCCCTCGACTCTGCATCCGGTGGTGACGCGACTCGCGAACGGCCTGACACTCATCGTGCAGACGGAGGATGTCAGCAATACCGTGAGTGTCTACGGCCATATCCGCAGTCAACCCGGCCTCGAGGAACCGCAAGGTGAGGAGGGTGTGAGCGATCTGCTCGACCGCATGTTCATGTTCGGCAGCAACGGCCTTCACCGCCTGCAGTTCCAACAGGCGCTGGATGCCATTGGCGCCAGCGAGCAGGCAGGCTCGGACTTCAACCTGCAGGTCCTGCCCGAGAATCTGGATCGCGGCGTCCAGCTCCTGGCGGGAAACGAGCTCGACCCCTACCTGCCGGCGAACGCCATGGCGGTCATGCGCGATCAGCTCGCCCAAAGCGTCGCGGCCCGCAACCAGAGTCCGGGCTTCCTGACCCGCCATTCGCTGCGCCAGGCACTTTTTCCTGCCACCGACCCGAGCCTGCGCTTCGCGACCCCGGCCACTATCCACGCGCTCACGCCCGATGAGGTGCAGGCCTATTACCACACGACCTTCCGCCCCGACCTCACCACTATCGTCGTGATCGGGAGGGTGGCACCGCAGCAGGTCCTATCCGTCATCGAGAAGTATTTCGGCTCCTGGAAAGCGGCTGGACCGACGCCGCCGACGGACCTGCCGCAAGTCCCGTCGAATCGGCCGGGTGTCGTGGCGGTGCCGGACTCCAGCCGGGTGCAGGACATCGTGGTACTGGCGCAGACACTGCCGGTCACCCGCAGCGATCCTGACTATTATCCGCTGCAGCTCGGCGATGCCGTACTGGGCGGCAGCTTCTACTCGACACGCCTCAGCATCGCGCTGCGCAAGCAGAGCGGGCTCGTCTATTCGGTCAACTCTTCGCTCGAGGCCGGCCGGACCCGCAGCGCCTACCTCGTGGAATACGCCTGCGATCCGCCCAACGTCACCAAGGCCGCCGCGATCGTCCGGCGCGAGATTGCCGACATGCAGCGCACGCCCGTGGGCCAGGAGGAGCTGCTGCGCGTCAAGGAGCTGCTGGTGCGGCAGATTCCGCTCGGTGAGTCGAGCGTCGATGAGATTGCCGGCGGCATCATCGGCCGGGTCGATCTCGGGCTGCCGCTCGATGAGCCGGTGATCGCCGCCCGCCGCTACATCGATCTCGAGCCGGGACAGATCCAGGCGGCGTTCCGCAAGTGGATGCGCCCGGCAGACCTGGTCAGAATCAGTGAGGGCCCGGCGCCGAAGTAGTCGGCGCCGGCGGCATCTTCAGGACCATGGGCAGGCTCAACGTGACATTGAAGTTTGCGCCCCGCGGCGGCGGCGCTGCGCAGTCGAAGTGGTCCGCATCGACGTGGGCCTCGATCGAGCCGAGCAGCATCTGCTCGGTCTGCTGCAGCAGCTGACAGTCAGAGGGCTGCAGAGTCTTCGGCTCGCCGGGCGCGAGCCGTATGGTGCGCTCGATTGCCTCGGCGGGCGCCGACTTCACCCCGCTCGAGAGGAAGATCGGCAGCTGGAATCGAACCTCCACGTCGGGCGATCTCAGGTAACCGCTGGGAGTCGGACTGCAGTGGTAGGGGAGGATATTGATGCTGTAGGGCCACGCGCCCAGGCGCAGCAGGATGCCGTGGAACTCGTACCAGAGCTGATTGCAGGTGTAGGTGCGCGGCAGCTTCTGCAGGTTGACGAGGATGTCATAGTTCCGCCAAAGGGCGGGCCGGGCCGCGCTGCTCTTTTGCCCCGTGCCCGCCGCCGCCGCGCCGACGAATCCCAGCGCGCACGCCGCCACGGCGATGACGCCGTACCTTTTCATGCGCCCCTCCAAAAACTCTTGTAAATCATGGATGTTGACCCGTACGGACGCGTCCGGTTCCCGGCCGGCTTCCGCTGCCCGAATTCGCCACGATTCTGCCACGGCGCCGGCCGGATCGGCGCCGAAACTCTCCCCCAGTGCGGTGGCGGAGATGGGCAATGTTCACGAATCTCAGGATTTGGCTCAATCACTTCGAATACCACGCCGAGCAGCCGCGCGGCACGTCCAGCGGCGCGCTGAACGCCCTGCGGCCTGAGGAGCGCCGACTCATCGCCCGGTCCATCGCGACGTTCCAACTGAGCGAGCAGTCCGACGGCACGGGGCTCCTGCGCGCGGCCTGTCACTTCGCCAGGGGGCACGGCGATGAGCTCCTGCCGCGCATCACCGAGCTCTTCATTCGCGAGCAGCAACGTCACGCACGCCTGTTGCGCGAGTTCATGGACGCGCACGGCATCAGGTCGAAGTGCCGACACTGGACCGACGTCATATTCCGTAGAGTACGCCGGCTCGCGGGCTTCGAGCTCTACCTTCACGTGCTCATCACGGCCGAGCTGCTCGGCAACGTCTATTACCGCGCGCTCGAGTCTGCGACCGGCTGCCAGCGGCTCAGTGTTCTCTGTCTCACGCTCATCGCCGACGAGCTCGCGCAAATCGGCTACGAGTCGGAGCTCATCCTGGAGCTGCGGGCCCGCAGGCCCGAGGTATCGCGGACATTGATCCGGCTGGCGCATCGCGCCTTCTTCCATGGCGCCGCCTGGGCCGTCTGGATCTCTCACCGCGCCGTGCTGCGTCACGCGGGCTACACCGCAGCCGAGTTCCTGCGCACCTGCCGCGCGCGGTACGCCTTTCATCTAGATCCGCCGGCGCAATGGTCCGCTGCGACCCTTGGGCTGCGCCGCCGCTAGCGGCGCCGCTGCCGCCAATGTCCGGCGCGCATCATGCGGTGCTCGGCTCATTCCTCGCCTGCAGAGGCCGTTCGCCGCGCAGCACCCTGATCACCTCCTCGCTCGCCTTGCGACGCAGATCGCGCAAAGAGGCGTCGGAGGAGAATGCGATGTGAGGGGTGAGAATGACTTCGGGACGCAAGAGACCCGACGGAACATGCGGCTCATCTTCCAGCACGTCCAGCGCCGCGCCGGCAAGCTTGCCGGCTGCCAGAGCCTCGATCAGCGCTTCGGTCTCGATCACGGCACCACGGCTCACATTCACCAGCAACGCCCCAGGCTTCATGAGTGAGATCCGCGCGCGATCGAGCAGGTGGCGGGTGTCGGCGCTGAGCGGGAGATGAACTAGCACCGCATCCGAGCGGCGCAGGAGCTCCTCCAGAGTCGTCATTTCGACACCGTTCGCGTCCGCAACGGGGCGGCGCGCGTGAGCCAGCAGGCGCATGCCAAAGCCGCTCAGCTTCTCGGCGCTGCGCCGTCCCGTGCGGCCGAATCCTATGATGCCGCAGGTCAGATCACGCACGCGCCGCAGCCGCGCGCTGGCGGGCTCCCAACGGCCCGCTTTCACTTCCCGATCGAACCGCGTGAGTCCCCTTGCCCACGCCAGCAGCATCCCGACGGCATGGTCGGAGACTTCCTCGACGCAGTAGTCGGGCACGTTCGTGACCCAGATTCCGCGCCGGGTGGCCTCGGCAACCGCGATGTTATCGAGCCCGACCCCGAGGCGCGTAACGATGCGCAATGACGGGCTGGCCGCGATTGCCGCTGCGCTCACCGGCGCCCAGTTGGTCATGATCGCGGCAGGTTGGTGCTCTACGGCAAGAGCCGCGATCAGCGCCGCCGCCGCGGGTTTGGCGGGACCGGTAACGAGGCGAAAACCCGCCCCTTCGATCAGCTCCGCCTCGAGGGCGAAATCGGGCCAGGCATAGTCGGTGAGCAGAACCGTCGGGCGCGAGCTCATGCGGGCTGATCCCGCCTGCTACCTGCCGGCGCGCCGCATCGCTGCCCGGCCGAGCACCACGCCGAACTCCTTGTCGCCCTCGCCGCGCGCCAGCGCCTCGAGCATGGAATCGCGGACCAGGCTCCCCACGGGCATCGGTGTCGTGACGGCTTCGGCGGCGGCCAGCGCCAGCCGCACATCCTTGAGTCCCAGTCGCGCCTTGAACCCGGCCGGCTCGAAGCGACCTTCGGCGATGAGTCGGCCGTACCCCTGATACACCGGTCCGGGGAAGAGGCTCTGACCGATCAGCTCGAAAAGCTCACGCGGCTCGACACCATAGCCCGTGGTGAGCGCGGCCGCCTCGCCCATGGACTCCACCGCCGCCGCCAAGAGGAAATTGACGGCGAGCTTGACGACATTCGCCTGCGAGGCGCGCTCGCCGAAGCGCCAGACCTTCTGGCCGACGGTCCCCTCGAGCAGGGGCTGCACCGCCTCGACGGTCTGGCGCGGCCCGGCCAGCAGGATCGTCAGCTTGCCGGCGGCGGCGACATCAGGCCGGCCGAGGACCGGTGCGGCGACATAACCCACTCCGCGCTCGCCGTGGCGCTGCGCAAGCTCATCGGCCAACGCCACCGAGATAGTGGCCAGGTTGACGTGCAGCCGGGTCGCGCCGGAGCTGGCGCGGTCGAGGACACCGCTGTCGAGCAGCACCGCGCGCATGACCTGATCATCGCTCAGCATCGAGAATACGACATCGCCGCGGAACGCCTCCTCCGCTGTGGCGGCGATCTGAGCGCCGCGCTCCGCCAGGCGCCGTGCCGGCTCCGGCGAGCGGTTCCAGACCCGCAGCGTGTGCCCGGCGTCGAGCAGGCGCCCTGCGACGGCAGCGCCCATGTTGCCGAGTCCGATGAAGCCAATGTTCATGACTGCGCTCCGCATCGCCGGCAGCGATTTGCGCCAATCAATTGGTCTGGCCCTGGCGTGCCGCCGGCAGAATCATACCTACCATCGACTCCTCATCTTCCTTCCAGGCATCGAGGCGTACGCGCTGCAGGAAATCATCCAGCGCCATCCACTGCCATCCTTCCCACATTCCCTGCTCCACTCGCAACAGAATCATTTGACGATTCATACGAGCCTCCTACAACCCGAAGGTGGTTAATAGGCCGGCGGGAGGGATGTCCCGCCGACAGGAACCCCGACGTGCCGGGGGTTGATATCGGCACGCGGGGTGGGGGAGTTGTCTTGCGGTTGATGGGCTTGGCGAGCAGGTAACGGTCACCCAGCCACGCGATCGCCCTGGCCCGCGCGGCGCTGTAGTCCACAATGTGCGGCCCCGGCCGCTCGACCTTGCTTGTCTGCTGCATGACCTCTGCTCTCCTCCATCAATTGACGCTCGGCCTCCTGCCGCGGTTCCTATAGTCGGGTCAATTAACTCGAACTCAACCGTGAGGCTCTCTCCTCAAAGAGGGGTGGCGGGCACCCTCTGTCGGAGTATTTTTACTTTATTATCAATGGCTTATGTAGAGAGCGCCGTCTGTTGCGGACAGGATGGTCAGCCTGCCACGCCCCTAGGGGGAGGCTCAACGCGAAATGCCGCTGCGTTCGTGCAGATTTGGCGTCTTTTCGCCTTGCGGGGCCTCTTTGCGGTCGAAAGCCTCGCGCGCGGCATCGATCTCGGCGAGATGACTGTGGGCCCACTCGCCGAGCGCGCCCACCGGCGCCTGCAACGAGCGCCCGAGCGGCGTCAGCTCGTACTCCACGCGCGGCGGCACGACCGGAAACACGGTGCGCTTGACCAGGCCGTCGCGCTCGAGTCCGCGCAGCGACAACGTCAGCATCCGCTGCGAGACGCCGCCGATCGCGCGCTTGAGCTCGGAGAAGCGGCGCGTCCCGTCGGCCAGCATGATGATGATGAGAACGCTCCATTTCTCGCCGATCCGCGCCAACACCTGACTGATCTTCGGGCATTCCTCGCTCGGCATGTGCTGCGCCACGGTTACACCGACTTTACTGGGTCGCATGCGTGTGCCTTCTTGTTTCGGCATCGATCGCACTCACATAATTAGCCTCGGTAACAATTTTATACCATTGCCCTGGGGCCAGCCATGAAACTCCTGCACGTTGATGCCAGCATTCTCGGCGAGGGCTCCGTCAGCCGTCAGCTGAGCGCCGCGATCGTCGCGCGGCTTCGCGAGGCTCACCCTGATATCGAGGTGACCTACTACGACCTCGGCGCGCAGCCAATCGGTCACCTGACGGGTGCGCACCTCGCCGCGCGGCAGGGCACCGTCGCCGATACGGCCTCGCTGCGGCACGATGTGGCGCGGGGACAGCAGGCGCTCGAGGACTTTCTCGCTGCCGATATCGTGGTGGCCGGGGCCCCCATGTACAACTTCTCGGTCTCGTCGCAGCTCAAGGCCTGGATCGACCGCCTGGCCGTGGCGGGCAGGACGTTCCGCTATACGGACCGGGGCGCTCAGGGGCTGGCGGGCGGCAAGAAAGTCATCGTGGCTTCCTCGCGCGGCAGGATCTACGGCCCGGACACGCCCACGGCTTCTCTGGACCACCAGGAGAGCTACCTTCGCGGCATCTTCGGCTTCTTCGGCATCACGGACATCACCTTCATCCGCGCCGAAGGCCTGCACGTCAGCGCGAATCACCGCCAGGCCGCGATCGCGACCGCGATGGCGGCAGCTGCGCGGGTGGCCGCATGAGTAATAATGGTTTGAGCAGGAGACTTCAAATGAATACGCAATCCGTACGCGGCGTCTCGCGACTCGTGCGTGGCATGCCGACATCCGACGGCGCCGGCGTCAAGCTGACACGTGTCATCGGTCAGCCCAGGCTGCCGGAGCTCGATCCGTTCCTGATGCTCGACGAGTTCGGCACGGACAACCCCGGCGACTACATCGCGGGCTTCCCGGATCATCCTCATCGGGGTTTCGAGACCGTCACATACATGCTCGACGGCAGGATGCGTCATCGGGACAACCATGGCCACGAGGGCATTCTCGTCCCGGGCAGCGTCCAATGGATGACCGCGGGACGCGGCATCGTGCATTCCGAGATGCCGGAGCAGCAGGAAGGGCGCATGCGCGGCTTCCAGCTGTGGATCAACCTGCCCGCACGGGACAAGATGACGGCGCCCAAGTACCAGGAATTCGGGCCGGAGAAGATCCCGGCTACCGATCTGGAGGGTGGCGTGCGCGTGAAGGTCGTCGCTGGGCATGTGGCGGGCATCACCGGACCCATCGCTCAGCCCGCAACGGACCCGACGTACCTCGATGTGGAGCTCGAGCCCGGTGCGAAGCTGTCGCAGCCGCTCGCGCGCGGTCACTCGGCATTCCTATATGTCTACGAGGGGGCGGTGCGCGTCGGTAGCGGAGAGAGCGCGGCAACCGTGGGTACTCACGAGCTTGCCGTGCTGACCGACGGTGATGCGGTGCAGCTCGAAGGCCGCGATCCGCCGCGCGATGGCCGAGTAAGCCGTGCCATCCTGGTCGCCGGCCGGCCCCTGAAGGAGCCTGTGGCCAAGCACGGACCGTTCGTGATGAGCACCCGCGAGGAGCTGATCCAGGCCTTCGAGGATTATCAGGGCGGGAAGTTTTGACCGAGGCGCTGGGCCGGGCGGGATGCCCGGATCCAGCGCTTCAAACTAATGGGCAGGGGCGCCCATCGGCGGCTCGGCGAGCTCCTGCCGCTCCTTCTCGTGATCGGCCGCCAGCAGGAGGTACACCGCCGGCACGATGAAGAGCGTGAAGACGGTGCCAATGGAAAGGCCCGCGAAAATCACCCAGCCCATCGCTTTGCGGCCCGCGGCACCGGCTCCGGTTGCAATGACGAGCGGCAGCACGCCGAGCACCATCGCCGCGGTAGTCATCAGGATCGGCCGCAGCCGCACCGCCGCCGCCTCGACGATCGCCAGCCTCTTCGCCCTGCCGGAGCGCTGCAGGTCGTTGGCGAACTGCACCATCAGGATGCCGTGCTTGCTGATGAGACCGAGCAGGGTCACGAGCCCCACCTGCGAATAGATGTTGATCGTGGTCGCACCGATGTTGATGACGAGCAGCGCGCCGAAGAGCGCCGTCGGCACCGACACCAGGATCACCACCGGATCGCGGAAGCTCTCGAAGAGAGCCGCGAGGGAAAGATAGACGATGATGAGGGCGAACCCGAAGGTGAAGAGGAAGCTGTTCGAGCCCTGCATGTACTGCCGCGAGGGGCCCGAATAGTCGACCGTGTAGCCGCTGGGGGCCACCTCCTGCAGCGTCTTTCGCAGGAACGCCAGCGCCGCACCCTGCGAAGAGGCCACCCCCACGATGGTCGCGGAGTTGAGCTGCTGGAAGTGGTTGATCGACTCCGGAACGGTCTGCCGCTCCAGGTGTGCGATGGTACCGAGCTTCACCAGTGTGCCGTTGGTGGCGCGCAGATGCAGATCGAGCACCTGTTGGGGATTCAGCCGATACTTCTGCAGCACCTGCGGAATGACCTTGTAGGAACGCCCGGCGATCGTGAAGTAGTTGACATAGCCACCGCCCATGGCCGCACCCAGCACTGAAGCGACCTCCTGTTGGGTGAGCCCGAGATCGGCGACCATGTCGTGGTTGACCACGATAGTCTGTTGCGGCGAGTCTATCTTCAGGTCCGAATCGGCGAAATAGAAGAGACGGCTGTTCGCCCGGGCGCGATTCAGGACCTCCTGCGAGACCTCATAGAGGTTCTGGATCGGCTCGCTGGTGGTGATCACGAACTGCAGAGGCAGGCCTTGGGCACCGGGCAGAGGGGGAAACTGGAAGGGTATGATCTCCGCCCCGGCGACGGTGGACCACTTCTTGCCCAAAACACCCTGCAGCTCACTGGCAGACCGGTTGCGCTCATTCCAAGGCTTGAACACGATTCCACCGATGCCCTGCGACACCGTCGGCACACCGAGGATCTGGAACGCCCCTTGGTACTCCGGGATCGACTGTCCGGCCTCGAGAGCCAGGTGGGAATACGTCTCCATCTGCGTATAGGTCGCATCGGGCGGCCCGATGAGCTGGTAGGCGACGAATCCCTGGTCTTCCGCCGGTGCGAGCTCTGAGCCGGAGGTCAGGAAAAGGGGCGGCAATAGGATCAGGAGCAGTGCCAGCAGCACGATGAGCACCGGCCAGGTCTCGAGCCAGCTCGAGAGCGTGCGCTGGTAGGCCGACCGCAAGCGCGAGAACCATCGGTCCACCAGCACGGCGAATCGATTTTCCTCCTGCTCGGGACGGAAGATCCGCGAGCACATCATGGGCGAGAGAGTGAGCGCGATTATCGCGGAAACCGTGATGGCCCCGACGAGCGTGAAAGCGAACTGGGTGAAGAGCGCGCCCGTCAGGCCGCTCTGGAACGCGATGGGCGCGTACGCCGCCACCAACACGACGGTCATGGCGATGATCGGGCTGCCGAGCTCGCGGGCGCCTGCGATGGCCGACGCGAACGGCGCGACGCCTTCCTTCATATGCCTGTCGATGTTCTCGACGACGATGATCGCATCGTCGACCACGAGCCCGATCGCGAGCACGAGGGCGAGCAGGGTCAGCAGGTTGATCGAGTACCCGAGCGCCAGCATCACCACGAAGGCGCCGACTAGGGACAGCGGCATCGCAATCGCGGGCACGGCGGCCGCCCGTGGACTGCCCAGGAAAAGGAAGATGACCGCGGTGACTATGAGCAACGCCTCGACGAGCGTCTTGACGACGTCACTGATCGACGCGCTGATGAACGTGGTCGCGTCGAAGGCGAGCGACTGCTTGATACCGCGCGGAAGCTGCCCGGCGATCTCCGGCAGGGCGGCTCTGACATCGCGAGCCACGTCGAGGACGTTGGCGGTCGGGGAGGTCTTGATGCCGATGAAAACGCCCGAGAGGCCGCTGTAGGAGACGCCGAAGTCATAGTTCTCGGCCCCGAGAACGACGGTCGCGACATCCTCGAGCCGGACGATGGCGCCGTTGGCCTGGCGGATCACGAGCCGCTTGAATTCATCGAGCGAGTGTGGGTCCGTCGAGGCGGTCAGGTTGACGCTGACCATGTCACCCTTGGTCTGACCCGCGGCCGAAAGATAGTTGTTGGCCGCAAGTGCCGCGTAGACGTCGCCCGCGGTAACGCCGTGCGCCGCCATGCGCTCCGGATCCAGCCAGGCACGCAGCGCGAACGTCCGCCCGCCTATGATCTCGGCGGTCTGCACGCCTGGGATGGCATTCAACTTGGGCTGCACGACCCGCAGCAGGTAGTCGGTCACGTCGTTCGACGCCAGTACCTTGCTCGAATAGTTGAGGTACATGGCATCTATGGTCTGGTTCGCCTGCAGCGAAATGACCGGCAGCTGCGACTGCGGCGGCAGCCGGTTGCGCACGGCGTTGACCTGGGCGCTGATCTCCGTGAGCGCCTTGCTCGAGGGATAGTTCATCTGCAGCGTCGCCGTGATGACGGAGCTGCCTGGGCTCGAGACGGAGGACAGGTAGTCGATTCCCTGCGCCTGGGCAATCGCGGCCTCGAGCGGCTGGGTGATGAAGCCTGCCACGGTCTGGGAGTCGGCACCGTAGTAGGTCGTGGAAACCGTGATGACTCCATTCTCGGTCTGCGGGAATTGCGTCACCGGCAGCTGGAAGATGGCACGCAGGCCAAGCACCAGGATGAGCAGGCTGACGACCGCCGAAAGTACGGGCCGCCGGACGAAGAGGTCGGTGAACTTCACGCGGGCCTCAGTGTTCCTGGGGAGTCGGATCGGGATTGTTGCGCGGCAGGACGCTGTTGTTGATCGCCAGCTCCGTTCCGTTCTTGATCTTCATCTGGCCGCCGGTCACGACGACATCGCCGGCCTTCAGACCCTTGAGCACTGCGACCTGATCGCCTCGCGCCGGCCCCAGAACC
>JBOIAB010000244.1:0-3840 GCA_050738635.1 Steroidobacteraceae bacterium | reverse complement strand
CAGGCATTGTCGGTCCCGTGCCCGAAAAACACACCCGCGCGGCGCAGCCGCCGCGCGCCACGCGCGATGAGCTCGCGCACCGTCGGCTGGCTCCGCCGTGCTTGCGGCCGCGCCCGGGAGGCGCCGCGCGGCCCGCGGCGTGTGTGGGATAATTCAGCCATGACCGCTCGACTCTTCTGGATCCTCGTAGGTTTCGGCGCCCTCTGCGCGGCGCTCACCGGCTTTCTGCTGGCGGGCGAAATTGACAGCTCCCGGCCGGTGCTGGCAAGTGGCACGTGGTTGCCGGATGCGAAGCCGATGGCCGAGTTCCACCTGATCGACAGTCGGGGACGTCCTTTCACGCGCGCTTCCCTCCTCGGCCACCCGACTCTGGTGTACTTCGGATTCACCCATTGCCCCGACGAGTGTCCGGACACGCTCGCCGCGCTGGCGCGAGTCAAGAAACAGGCGTCAGTGCCGGGTCTGCAGGTGCTCTTCATCACTGTCGACCCGCAGCACGACACGCCGTCGGTGCTCGCCGGTTACCTGCGGCATTTTGATCCGACCTTCCTCGGCCTCACGGGCGATCCCACCGAGATCGGCCGCGTCGCGGCCGATCTCGGGATCGGCATCACCCGTATCGATCTGCCGGGTGGCGACTACGACTTCGACCACACGATGGCGATCCTGCTGTTCGATTCCGCTGGCCGGGAAGTCGGAGTATTCACGCCGCCGTTCGACGTGCGCAAGCTCGCCCAGTCCTTGCGTGCCGTAGCGCCAGAACTGCGCGCCGCAGCCTGATGCGCGCATGGATGCCCCAATCATGCCGACGGATTCTCCGACGCTTCGCGCGCGCCTCTTCGTTGCAATGCAGTACCTGCTGCCGCAGCATTTCCTTTCGCGGCAGGTGCACAGCCTGGCGCGCTCCCGGGTGAAGCCGGTCAAGAACGCGCTCATCGGCTCCTTCGTGCGGCACTTCCGGCCCGACATGAGCGACGCGGCGGACCGTGAGCCGCGCGACTATCCGAGTTTCAACGCCTTCTTCACCCGCAGCCTGCAGCCGGGTTCGCGGCCCTGTGAGGCCGATCCGCTCGCCCTCGCCTCGCCGGTCGATGGCACGGTGAGTCAGGTCGGCCGCCTCGAAGGCCGGCGCATTCTGCAGGCCAAGGGCCACGACTATTCGCTCGAGGCCCTGCTCGGCGGCCCCTCCGCCTGGGTGGAGCGCTTCGCCGGCGGCTCGTTCGCGACGCTCTACCTCGCCCCCTACAACTACCACCGCATCCACATGCCGGCCGCCGCCGCCCTGCGCGCGGCATGGCTCATTCCGGGAAGGCTCTTCAGCGTCAACGCGGCGACCGCGGCAGCCGTGCCCGGGCTCTTCGCGCGCAACGAGCGGGTCGTCTGTGTGTTCGAGGAGGGCGCCCTCGCCTTTGCGCTGGCGTTTGTGGGCGCGCTCTTCGTCGGCAGCATCGCGACCGTCTGGCACGGCGATGTGACGCCGTGCAGTCCCCGCCGCGCGACGGAGCTGCCCCTCGACACCGGACGGGCACCGATGCGGCTCGAGCGTGGCGCGGAGCTGGGACGTTTCAACATGGGATCCACGGTCATCCTGCTGCTGCCGCCGGGCGCGGCGGAATGGCTGCCCGGTCTGCAGCCGGGATCGCCCGTCCGCGTCGGGCAAACCATCGCCCGACTCACTCCGCCATGACCGACTGGCGCCCGACCGCATCGCGCGAGATGTTGCAACTGCGTGCCGCGCTGCTGGCGCGCGCGCGCGCCTTCTTCGCTGCCCGCGGCGTGCTGGAAGTAGACACCCCCGTCGTGGTGAACGCGCCGGTGACGGACGTACACATCCACTCCGCGCGCGTGATGTTCGAGGCGGCTGCAGGTGAGGAAGCGACCCGCCAACCCTACTTCCTCCATACCTCGCCGGAATATGCGATGAAGCGGCTCCTCGCCGCAGGGGCGGGCGACATCTATCAGATCTGCCACGTGGTACGCGCGCTCGAGCGTGGCCGGCTGCACAACGCCGAATTCACGCTGATCGAGTGGTACCGCGCGGGCTACTCGCTCGCGGCGCTGATGAGCGAGGTCGAGGCCCTGGTGCGAGAGCTGCTCGAGGGCGCGCTGGCCGCCACCGCGGCCGAGCGGGTGACTTATCGCGAGGCCTTTCTGCAGGCACTGGCGCTCGACCCCTTCACGGCGCCGATCGCGGACCTGGCGGACCACGCGCGGCGAGCAGGCTTCGGCGGCGCGACGACGGACCGCGACGAGCTGCTCGAGCTGTTGATGGGCACCGTCGTCGGACCACGGCTCGGCCAGCGTAAGCTGACCTTCGTGCACGCTTATCCGGCGAGTCAGGCGGCGCTGGCGCGGCTCGATCCGCACGACCCGCGTGCCGCGCAGCGCTTCGAGCTCTATTGCAACGGCATCGAGCTCGCCAACGGCTTCCACGAGCTCGCCTCGGCGCCGGAGCAGCGCGCGCGCTTCGAGCATGACGTGGCCGAGCGCCGGCGGCGGGATCTGCCCGTCACGGCCCTGGACGAGCGTTTGCTCGCGGCGCTGACGGCCGGCCTCCCGGACTGCTCCGGCGTTGCGCTCGGCTTCGATCGCACTCTGATGCTGGCGGCCGCGGCCGAGCGCATCGATGCGGTTCTTCCCTTTCCCATCGAACGGGCCTGAAATCAGCTCAGACCACAACAGGCGATCCCATGACCTATCACAGCGAGTCACACGACTTCAGCGACAAGCGCGCCGGTTACGAGCAGCTGGCCACGCAGCTTCAGGGTCTTCTCGCCGGCGAGACCGACCCGATCGCCAATGCCGCCAACACCATCGCGCTCATCTTCGGTGCCTTGCCGGATGTGAGTTGGGCGGGATTCTACTTCCTGCGCGCAGGCGAGCTGATCGTGGGACCCTTCCAGGGAAAGCCGGCGTGCGTGCGTATTGCGGTCGGACGCGGCGTCTGTGGAACGGCGGCCGCGAAGCGCGAAACGCTCATCGTCCCTGACGTCAACGCCTTCCCGGGACACATCGCGTGCGATGCGGTCTCTCAGTCGGAAGTCGTAGTACCGCTCTTCGCGGCGGGTCGGGTAGCGGGGGTTCTGGATCTCGACAGCGCACGACTCGCGCGCTTCGATGCGGCCGATGCACGCGGCCTGGAGCGCCTGGCCGAGCTATTCGTTCGCGGCAGCCGGCTGGAGCAGTTGCCGTAGTCCTACTGCTTCGCGCGCGAGACGTACTCGCCGGTGCTGGTGTTGATGCGGATGACTTCGCCTTCGTTGATGAAGAGCGGCACCCGAACCACGGCGCCGGTCTCGACCTTGGCCGGTTTCTGCCCACCGGTGGCGGTGTCACCCCGCAGGCCCGGGTCGGTCTCGACGATCTTGAGCTCAACGTGCGCGGGCACGTTCACCGCCAGCGGCTCGTCGTTCCACAGGGTGATGATGCAGACCAGCCCCTCCTTCAGCCACTGCGCGTTGTCGCCCATGGCGGACTTGCCGGCCGGGTACTGCTCGAAGTTATCGGGCATCATGAAGTGCCAGAAGTCGCCGTCCTGGTAGAGGTACTGCATCTCCGTATCGACGACATCCGCCGCCTCCAGCGACTCTCCCGAACGGAAAGTGCGCTCGATGGTGCGGCCGGTCTTGAGGTTGCGCACCTTGATGCGGTTGAAGGCCTGGCCCTTGCCGGGCTTGACGAACTCGTTGTCGACGATAGCGTACGGGTCGCCTTCGAGCAGGACTTTCATGCCCGAGCGGATCTCGCTGGTGGTGTAGCTGGCCATTTCTTTCTCGTGGCTGGGGCGGCAGAATGCGCGGCCCCTCCTCAAAAGGGCCGCGTATGATAACGGCATCGGTC
>JBOIAB010000243.1:0-1815 GCA_050738635.1 Steroidobacteraceae bacterium | reverse complement strand
CTCCACCAGTCAGCCCGCCGCCCCCGGTCAGCCCCACGCCCACGATTACCGGGACACCCCCTACCGCGGATACTGTCGGCACCGCATACACCTTTACGCCAAGCGCGAGTGATGCTGGCAGTGCGATCTCGTTCAGCGTGCAGAACATGCCGGCCTGGGCGACCTTCAGCATCGCAACGGGCACGCTCTCGGGCACTCCCACCGCGGCCGGAACGTATGGGAACATCGTGATCTCAGTGAGCAACGGATCAGCGAGCGCAGCACTCGCCCCGTTCGCGATCACCGTGAAGCCAGCGACCTCCGGCTCCGCGACGCTGACCTGGACGGCGCCGGTCAACAACACCAACGGCTCGGCACTGACGGATCTCGCCGGCTACCACATCTACTACGGCGCCTCGCCCTCCGCCATGTCGACGGTCATCGACGTGGCCAGCGCCGGAACGACTTCCTACACGATCAGCAGCCTCGCGAGCGGCACCTGGTACTTCGCCGTTAACGCCTACACCACCGACGGAACGGAGAGCGCACTTTCCAACACCGGCAGCAAATCCATTCCTTGAATCGCGAATTTCGTCGCCGGATACATACGCTGTCTATGCATACGTCTGCCGCTTGAGACAATTGCGCGCAGCAGCCTTCTCGCTTTAAGTTAACTTCGAATGGCACCCGCTGCAAAGCGGGGACGGATACATCGGAGTTATCGCGGAGGCTGCTGCCTCATGCACGATTCCAACTTCACGCGTGCCTCGGGCGCACGCCGGATCCCGATCTCAGCCTTGGCGGCCGCAGCCTTCCTCGCAGGCGCCGCCGCCAACGCGAGCACGCCCGCGGCCGCCGCCGTCAAGGCCTCCGGCTCCGCGACCGTTCATTGGACCATCCCTACCACGAATACCGACGGCTCGGGCCTCTCGGACCTCGCGGGCTATAGCCTCTACTACGGCACGTCGCCCTCTTCCATGACGACGTCCATCACCGTCGCAAGTCCCGGAACGACGAGCTATACGATCGGCAACCTGGCTCGGGGCACCTGGTATTTCACGCTCACCGCCTATACCACGGACAGCCCGAGCAGCGCCCGCTCCAACATCGCCAGCAAGTCCGTTCGCTGAGACTTCGGGCGGCGGCGATTCAGGCCGGCGGTGTCCGGCCGAGTGCCGCATCGATGCGCGCGAGCGAGCGGGCGCGGCCCAGCAGCTCGAGCGTCGCATCGATCGGCGGCGACACCGCCGTACCGGTGACGGCGACCCGCACCGGCTGCGCGATCTTGCCGAGGCCGGCGCCCGAGGCGGTCGCGAGGTCGTTGAGCGCCCCGTGAATCCCCGTGGCGCTCCACTCGGGCAGCGCGCCGAGCCGCTCGCGGACCTTGGCCAGCATCTCGAGGCCACCGCCCGCGAGATGCTTGGCGGCGGCTTTCGGCTCGATCTCCACCGTGTCCGTGAAGAAGAAGCGGCTGTTCTGCGCCATTTCCTTCAGGGTCTTGGCTCGCTCCCGCTGGGCGAGGATGACGCCCTCGAGGAAGCGCTGGTCGTCGCAATCCAGCCCGAGACGGCGCAGCTGTGAGCGCAGGTACGGCACGATCTCAGCCGGCTGCGCCCGCATCATGTGCTGCTGATTGAGCCACAGCAGCTTCTCGGGATTGAACGCCGATGCCGCCTTGTTGACTTTGTGGATGTCGAAGAAGGCGATCATCTCCTCACGCGTGAACACTTCCTGGTCCCCGTGCGACCAGCCGAGGCGCACCAGGTAGTTGAGGAGCGCATCGGGCAGATAGCCCTCCTCGTCGTACTGCAGCACGCTCACCGCGCCGTGGCGCTT
>JBOIAB010000242.1:0-4527 GCA_050738635.1 Steroidobacteraceae bacterium | reverse complement strand
GCCCGCAGGTCTCTTTGAGTTTCAGCGCCGCCTCCTGCGCCACTCCGAGGCCCATGCCGCGGCCGACGACGAAGAGGTCAGTCGCCGATTTCAAGTGCTCGACCGCCGCGCTCCAATCGAGATTCCATGCCCGCTCGAGATGCCGCGGCGCCTTGCGGATCTCCTCGGAGAGCTCGCGATCCTCGGCCCAGCACGCCACCAGGTGGATGATGGCAGCGAGCGAGGCAATGAAGGATTTGGTGGCGGCCACGCTGGTCTCGACGCCGGCGCATAGCGGCACGACGTGATCGGAGCGCTGCGCGAGCGGTGAATCCTTCGCGTTGACGAGCGCTATGACCAAGGCGCCCGCCTCCCGTGCCTTGCCCACTGCGGACAGGAGATCCGGGCTCGCGCCCGATTGGGAGATGGCGAGGCACACGGAGTTGGTGAGGTCGGGGCGCGTGTCATAGACCGAGCTGACCGACGGTGCGGCGGAGGAGGTCAGCACGCCGAGGCGCGTCTCGATCAGATACTTGGCGAAAGTCGCCGCATGATCGGAGCTGCCGCGTGCGCAGGTGACGACGGCGCGCGGCGCGAGCAGCCGCAGGCGCTCGCCGAGCTGCTCCATCTCCTGCGAGTTGGCGAACAGCTGATCGCGCACCGCCTGCGCCGCCTGCCCGGCTTCGATGTGCATGCGGGTCGTCATCTCGCGCGCGCTCACGAGGATACGCTCAGCTCCGCGACGAAGTCGTAGGTGTCGCCGCGGAAATAGGACTGCGTGAACTCGACCACGCGGCCGTCCTTCAGGAACCCCAGCCGCTCGACCAGCAGCCCCGCATCCTTCTCCTTCGCCTGCAGCAGCTCGGCCTGCTCCGCCGTGAAGAGCACCGCGCGCAGCCGCTGCAGCGCGCGCGCCGGCCGGTTGCCGGCGCCCTGCAGCGCCTCGTACAGGGATGATTCAACGGCATCGACAGACGCCAGGCAGGAAGCGAGCACGGTCGCGTACTCGACGCACATGGGTGAGTCATCCGCGAAGCGGATGCGATGGAAGCGATAGACGGGTGTTCCGGGGCTCGAGCGCAGCGCGAGCGCTTCTTCCGGTGACACGCTGCCGGCGGATTTCTTCAGCCAGACGCTGCGTGGTGTCCGGCCGCGGGCGCGCATGTCCTCGGAGAACGAGGTCAGCTTGGAGAAGTTCTTCTCGACGCGGGCGGAAACGAAAGTCCCCGACCCCTGGCGCCGCACCAGCATCCCTTCACTGATCAGTCCGTCGATCGCCTTACGCACGGTGATGCGCGAAATGTGGAATTCGCTGGCGAGATCGCGCTCCGGCGGCAGCGCGTCGTCGGGACCCAGCATCCGGCTCTCGATGGCGTGGCGCAGAACGCGCTGCAGCTGCAGATAAAGCGGTAGGGAGCTGGCGTCGTCCAATTTGCCCAGCGTCTGCGACAGCGTCAAAGCTTCTCTCCCATACCCGGATTATTCATCTTCAACATTACCAATACAAGACCAGTTTGTGCCATGCCGTCAAGGGTGTCAATGATAAGTGACTGTATATACGCGAGAAATATACCAACCACGTGACTGGTCTTCATTGGGATAGTATTTTGTCAGTATTGGTACTATAGTGGCATTCAAATGGTCCCCCCGCAGACATGGGGCGGTCTCGCGTAAACGACAACACCGGGGTGAGAGCAGAGTCATGAGAATCTCAAGGTCTACGTTGGTCGGCACCGCCGTCGCGCTAGCGCTGTTCGGCGGCAATGCGGCTTTTGCACAACAGACTACGGCGGCACAAGGCGGTTCGAACACGGCGGATTCGAACGACGCGGCGACCCTGCAGGAGGTCGTCGTCACCGGCATTCGCTTTTCCGTGAAGAAGTCATTGGCTACCAAGCGGGCCTCGACGGAGATGACGGAGGTCGCGACTGCCGAGGATATCGGCAAGCTGCCCGCGAAGAACGTGGCCGATGTGCTGCAGTCGCTTCCGGGGGTGGACACGCAGTCGGCGGCGTACGGCGAGGGTGGCTTCGGCGAGAACGACCGTGTGAGCATCCGTGGCACTCCCGCCAGCTTGACTCTGAGCACCATCGACGGCCACGACGTGGCGAACGCCGACTGGTTCATCGAGGATCAATACCAAAACGTCGGCCGCAGCGTCAGCTACGATCTGTTGCCTTCGGAGATCGTCGGTCAGACCATCGTCAATTTCGGCGAGAGCGCGTCCCTGACGGAGGGTGGTGTGGCCGGCTCGGTCGACATCCAGACGCGGCATGCGCTGCAGATGCCTCAGGGCGTATCGGGCTTCGTGAATGCCGGCGCCTCCTACACCACCGAGGCTTCGAAGGGCGACCCGCAGTTCGATGCGGAACTGTCGTGGAACGACGGCACCGTCGGTGCCTACATCCTCGGCTTCTACGAGAAACGCGATCTGCGGCGCGACGGCCAGGAGTTCCTCGGATTCAACAAGGTCTCTTCCACGGTGGCGAGTGCGTGGCAGACTGCGAATCCCTCCTTGCCGAATCTGAGCGGAGACGTTTATCCGACCCTCATCGGCGAGTCGCTGTTCACGCAAACGCTGGAGCGCCAGGGCGGCATCATCGACCTGGAGGCCAAGCCGTCGGATGAGCTGTCATTCGACCTGACGGGCTTCTACTCGGGCCTGCTGGCCACCAACATCAACAGGAACATGATGTTGTATGGCGCCCAGATGTTCAACGATGCAAATGACGCGCCGTCGTCGGTGAGCGTATCGAACGGGTACGTCACCGGCGCGAACTTCCCGGCGTTCGCCAATCCGACGCTCAGCAATGCCGGCAACGACTCCGCGGTATATGACCAGATCTTCCGTCCGGATGCCTCAGCCAAGGTGGGTTACGTCAACCTCGATGCAACCTTCACGCCGAGCGACCGCCTGACCATCTTCGGGCAATTGGGCACCACCGCGGGCAAGGGCAACTCGCCGGGGCAGACTTTGCAGGAGGCGGAGGCCGGCACCGGCGGCAGCTATCAGTTCGCGGGCGATGGCAACATAACACCGGTCGCGATAACCATGTTGAATTCGTCGGGAGCGGCGGTGCCGCTCGCCACCAATACGCCGAACGGGTGGTTTGCGGATTACTACAATGACGATTATGTGACCTCGTACGACAAGGAGAACTACGGCAAGGTCGATGCCACCTTCAAGATGGACGATGGCACCTTCGAGTCCATCAATGCCGGCGTGCGTTTCGAGCATCATCAGCGCGACACGATTTTCGATGCCGGTGGGCCCGCCTGCCCGCAGAACAACGTCGCTTACCCGGATTGCGCGCCGGCCTACAGCGGTGGCGAGTATCCGAGCAACTACCAGTCCGGCATACCCGGTAGCGGCGCGTGGGCCAACAACATCTTCACCTACTCGATGGCCGAGGCCGAGGCCTTCGTCAGCCAGCCGGGATATCTGCAGAACCCGTTCAGCGCCAAGCGTTACTACTGGCTGGATTCCTTCAGCATTCAGGAGAACGAGCTGTCGGGTTACGTCCAGGCCAACATAGGTGGCGACCACTGGAGCGGCAACTTCGGCGTACGGCTGGTGAACACGCAGGAAAACGTGTTGAATAACGTCACCGGCAGCGAGTTCACCTACTCGCTCTTCGGCCCATTCAACCGTGAGATAGTCGACCACCGTTACTTCAGTCCACTGCCCAGCGTGAACTTCAAGTTCGACCTGACGCACGACCTCGTGCTGCGGGTCGCGGCGGCGGAGACCATGGCGCTGCCGGACTACAGCGCCGTGGGCGGCGGGGTGGGGCTCAACGACACCAATCTGACCGGCAGCGGCGGCAACCCGAACCTCAAGCCCATCCGTGGCTCGGTCTTCAGCTCCGACCTCGAGTACTACTACGGACCTGAGTCGATGGTCGAGGCCGGCGTATTTGCCATGGATCTGTCGTCTTACGTCGATTACCAGAACATTCAGGGAAGGTACGTCAACAACAACCTGACGGGTAGCGGGCCGGCTGTGTATTCCACGTTCACGGTTACGTCGGAGACCAACGAGGCCGCGCAGATCAACGGCGCCTTTGCGTCCTGGACGCAGCAGTTGCCGCTCGGCTTCGGCGTGACTGCGAACGCCACGTTCGCGGACGGCACGACCGCAAACGGCGACCCGGTGATGGGGGACTCGAGGTTTACCGGGAACCTGGGTGCGTACTGGCAGTACGGACCCATCAGCTCGAATCTCAGCTACAGTTACCGGTCGCACTACTACGTGGCCACGCAGGAGACGGTGCAGGAGTTCGAGGACAACTGGCACAACCTGAATGCGCAGGTGTCTTGGGACGTCCTGCATGACCTCGACGTGACCTTCACGGCCGAGAATCTGACGAACACGGAGCTGCGGTACTACACCAACGGCAATCCGGCGATACCCTTCGCGATGTACAACAACGGCCGCACGTTCTACCTGACCGCGATGTACAAGTTCTGAGGTAGGCACGGGACGCGCACGGGCGTCGCGGCTTGCGCGAGGCATACCGAATCGCCGCGGGTCATCCCCCCGACCCG
>JBOIAB010000241.1:0-63189 GCA_050738635.1 Steroidobacteraceae bacterium | reverse complement strand
GCCCTGGGGCGGCGAGAACGGCATGGAGCGCGGCGGCGGCGGCGCCACCGGCCCGGTCGTCCCATTCTGCGACCCGGCGAGCGATTCCGCCTCCTGTTCGACAGCGGCCAGATCGAGAGTGAGATTCGGTTGCTGTCCATTGCGCAGAATCGTGACGTGCGCCTCACCGGAGGCGCCGAGCGTGCTCAGGATCTGCTCGGCCCGCGACGGGTCATCGAGCGGCGTGCCGTCGATGGCCGTCACCAGGTCGCCGGGCCTGAGCCCGAGTCGCACGAATGCTTCCCGGTCGCGACCGGGGTACACCCGGAAACCCTGCTGCTTGCCGCCCGCGAACACCGGTTCCGGGCGCATGATATCGGCGATGATGCCAGGGTCGCGGCTTACCAGCTCACGCATTCGATCGAGAACCGGCGCCGTTGGTGCGGCGGAGATGCTCGGCGGTGCGCTGTTGCCCGCGAGCTGGTGCGGCAGCGCCAGCGCTTCCAGATGCCCGTCACGCTCCAGCAGAACGTGGTCGGAGAGTACCGAGTGCAGCCGGGCGCCGCCCGGGATGTTGTCTCCAACCGCATACACTTTGGTCGCCGCCACGCTCGGCCCAAGTATTGCGAGGCCGTCGCGAGGATCATTGGCTGCGATCACACCCGTGAGAACCAGCGGCATGCTCGTCTGTGGCGCGTTGGCGCCGTTGCCCGCGGCGACGGGCGCCACGCCGAAAAGGTGTGTATTGGTCACCGCGGCGATGTCGAAGGGTGTGCGCTGCGCCTGTGATGCGGCAATCATGCCCGGCGATGGCGCCCGGTCCACGCCCGCAAGGTCGGTGACGACCATGGCGGCCTGCACGCCCAGTGCGAGAGCCAGCAGCCATGTCGCCAGGCGCGGGCCGCGGGTGAAGAACAGGGTGCGCCATCTCTCGGATCCCGGGATGGAATGGAGCCAGGACGCGGTGCTCATTGAGGTGGCAAAGTCATGGATTTGCTGGCAAACAGCCGATAGACCGCCGGCAACGGAATTCGTGCGCCGTCGCTACCGCCTGCCCAATCATACGGCGCGCCTGCTTGCGCTCTCAAGCGATTGTTTCTGCAAGAGTAACGGCAGCTCATTATCGCAGGCTTGTGTTGCAGATTCGCGACCCCTATAAAGACGTATGCCCGACCCGCACCCGACCAGTCCCGATACCGGCATTCTCGTCGAGGAGGCGCGGCCCGAAGTCAAGCAGCCGCCGCTGTATCAGGTGGTGCTGCTCAATGACGACTACACTCCGATGGAGTTCGTGGTCGATGTACTGGAGAAGTTCTTCGGCCTCGACCGGCCGACGGCCACGCGCATCATGCTGGAAGTGCATACCAGGGGTAAGGGAGTGTGCGGGGTCTTTACGTTCGAGATCGCTGAAACTAAGGTGGCACAGGTGACCACATATGCGCGGGACCAGCAGCATCCGCTGATGTGCACCCTCGAAGAGGCGTGACCCATACTAGATAGGCTGAACGAACCAGATAGGCTCAACGAAAGTGCTGTCCAACGAGCTTGAATATTGTCTCAACGATGCGTTCCACCAGGCCCGGGAAGCGCGTCACGAGTACCTGACGGTCGAGCATCTGCTGCTGGCGATCCTCGACACGCCGCGGGTGCGCGAGATCCTCCGGGCCTGCGGCGCCGACCTCGGCAAGCTCAAGCAGGAGCTGAAGGATCACATCGAGCAATCGACGCCGCGTGTGGAGGAGGGCGAGGAACGGGAAGTGCAGCCGACACTCGGCTTCCAGCGCGTGCTGCAGCGCGCGGTGTTCCATGTGCAGTCGAGCGGCAAGAAGGAAGTCGGTGTCGCGAACGTGCTGGTGGCGATTTTCAGCGAGAAGCAGAGTCACGCGGTGTTCCTGCTGAACCGTCAGCACGTGACACGGCTCGACGTCGTCAACTACATCTCCCACGGCCTGTCCAAGATCGCGGAGGAGAAGACCGACAAGGACGAGCCGCAGGCGGATACCGAGCGCGACCCGGAAGGCGGCAGCGCGCTGGAGAAATTCACCACCAACCTGAACCGCCTTGCGCAGGAAGGGCGCATCGATCCGCTGATCGGCCGCAAGCTCGAGGTCGAGCGCACCATCGAGATCCTCTGCCGCCGCCGCAAGAACAATCCCCTTTACGTTGGTGAGGCCGGTGTCGGCAAGACCGCCATCGCCGAAGGTCTCGCGCGCCTCATCGTCGAGGGCAAAGTCCCCGAGGTGCTGGCGGACTGCGCGATCTACGCGCTCGACATGGGAGCGCTCATCGCCGGCACGAAGTATCGCGGCGACTTCGAGAAACGCCTGAAGGGCGTCATCACCGAGCTCAAGAAACAACCTGGCGCCATCCTTTTCATCGATGAGATTCACACCGTGATCGGGGCTGGCGCCGCCTCGGGCGGTGTCATGGATGCCTCCAATCTCATCAAGCCGGTGCTCACCAACGGTGAGATCCGCTGCATCGGCTCGACCACGTACCAGGAGTACCGGGGAATCTTCGAGAAGGATCACGCGCTCGCGCGCCGGTTCCAGAAGATCGATGTCACCGAGCCCTCGGTCGCAGAGACGGTGGAGATCCTGATGGGTCTCAAGGCGCGCTTCGAGGAGCATCACGGTATTACTTACGCGGCGGACGCATTGAAGGCTGCCGCTGAGCTCGCGGCGCGGCACATCAACGAGCGGCATCTGCCCGACAAGGCGATCGACGTCGTCGATGAGGCCGGAGCGCGGCAACGCCTGAAGCCGATCGGGGAGCGCGAGCCGGTCATCGAGGTCCGCCACGTCGAGGACGTTGTGGCCCGCATGGCCCGTATCCCGCCGAAGAGCGTCTCGACCTCCGACCGGGAAGTGCTGAAGAACCTCGAGCGCAATCTCAAGCTGGTCATCTTCGGGCAGGACCGCGCCATCGATGCACTGGCAGCGGCGATCAAGATGGCCCGCTCGGGCCTGGGGGATCAGCGCAAGCCCGTCGGCAGCTTCCTCTTCGCCGGTCCCACCGGTGTCGGCAAGACCGAGGTCACGCGCCAGCTCGCCATCTGCATGGGCGTGGAGTTCCTGCGCTTCGACATGTCGGAATACATGGAGCGGCACACCGTTTCGCGCCTTATCGGCGCACCGCCGGGCTATGTCGGCTTCGACCAGGGGGGACTGCTCACGGAAGCGATCTCCAAGCACCCGCACTGCGTGCTGCTGCTCGATGAGATCGAGAAGGCTCACCCGGATGTCTTCAACCTCCTGCTGCAGGTGATGGACCACGGCACCCTGACCGACAACAACGGCCGCAAGGCCGATTTCCGTCACGTCATCATCATCATGACCACCAACGCGGGCGCGCAGGAGATGGCGCGCCCCTCGATCGGCTTCACCCACGCCGATCATGCGAGCGACGGGATGGAGGCGATCCGGCGCTCGTTCACGCCGGAGTTCCGCAACCGTCTCGATGCGGTGATCCAGTTTGCCGCCCTCGATCCGCTCACGATCGAGCGGGTGGTCGACAAGCTGGTGGTGGAAGTGGAGATGCAGCTCGAGCAGAAGGGAGTCTCCATTTCCCTCGACGATGTGGCGCGCCGCTGGATCGCCGAACGCGGCTATGACCCCAAGATGGGCGCGCGGCCGATGGCGCGCACGATCCAGGAGCACATCAAGCGGCCGCTGGCGGAGGAGCTGCTATTCGGCAGTCTGGTGGGCGGCGGGCACGTGCGGGTGTCGGTGGCGGCGGATGGCTCGAAGCTCGAGCTCGAATGCATTCCGAACAAGACGCCGGAGTTGACCGCCTAGGACTCAGCGGCCGCGGTAGATGATGCGGCCCTTGCTCAGGTCATAAGGAGTCATTTCCACCGTGACCTGGTCACCGGTCAGGATGCGGATGTAGTTTTTCCGCATCTTGCCTGAAATATGCGCGGTAACCACGTGGCCGTTCTTCAGCTTCACGCGGAAGGTGGTGTTGGGCAGGGTCTCTACCACCTCACCCTCCATCTGGATCGCGTCTTCTTTGGACATACTGCCCTAATCGTCTCGGGGGCGCGCATTGGAGCACAAAGGCCGCGGGTCTGCAATTTGCAGCGCTGAGGCTATGTGAGGGGACCCGGCTCGAGAGCGACCCACTCCGTCAGCAACGCCTGGAACTGCGCTCGCGGAATGCTGCGCGCACCGAGGCTGGCCAGGTGCCGGGAGGCGAGCTGGCAGTCGATCACGGCGATACTGTTGCGGCGGCACACCGCCACCAGATGCGCGAGCGCCACTTTGGAGGCATCGCGTGCGCGGCTGAACATCGACTCGCCGAAGAAAACCCCGCCGAGCCGCACCCCGTAGAGACCCCCGACGAGCTCGCCCCGGAGGCGCGCCTCGATGCTGTGAGCATGCCCCCGGCGGTGAAGCTCCAGATAGGCGTTGCGCATCTCGGGGGTGATCCAGGTGCCGAGGCTCTGGGCTCGCGGCGCGGCGCAGGCGTCGATGACCCCTGCGAAGTCCTCGTCGGTCAGGACGCTGAAGCCACCATTGCGCAGGGTCTTCGCCAGGCTGCGGCTGAGGCGGAATTCCTCCGGAAAGAGCACCGCACGCGGGTCAGGGGACCACCAGAGGACCGGCTGGCCGGGCGAGTACCAGGGGAAGATGCCGCGCCGATAGGCCGCAAGGAGCCTCGCCGGCGAGAGATCGCCGCCGGCTGCCAGCAGGCCGGCGGGATCATCGAGCGCCTGCTCCGGCGGCGGGAACCACTCCGGCGCATCCTTCGGCGACAGCCAGGTGATCGTCTTCACTTGTAGGGCACGTGCTCGCGGACCTCGGCGGCGTAGTCATCGACGGCGCCGCCCTCGCGCTCGAGATAGTCGCCGATGGCCTGGCGAAAGGAAGCATCCGCAATGTAGTGCCCCGACCAGGTGAGCGTCGGCTCGAAGCCGCGGCTCACCTTGTGCTCGCCCTGGGTGCCGGGCTCGAACCGCTGCACGCCGCGCTCGATGCAGAATTCGATGCCCTGGTGGTAGCAGGTCTCGAAGTGCAGGCTGTGGTAGTCGGCCGCGGCGCCCCAGTAGCGTCCATAGAGCGCCTCCGGCGACCAGAAGAAGATGGCCGCCGCGACCGGGGTGGCTGATTTGCCCGCCGTCGCGGCGTGCTGCGCGGGTCGATGCATGCCCACCTTGACCATGAGTGCATCGCCGAGCGTGCGCGCGATCTCGCTGAAGAACGCGCGGGTCAGGTAGGGCTCGTTGCCGTGGCGCCGAAAGGTCTCCTGATGAAAGCCATAGACCCTGTCGAGGAGGCGCTCGTCGAGCTCGCCGCCGAAGCGAGTCTCGAAGTGGATTCCGGCCTCGGCGACCCGCCGGCGCTCGCGCCGCGCCTTCTTGCGCTTCTCGGCGGTGAAGGTCTCGAGATACGCCTCGAAGCTGGCATAGCCGCGGTTGCTCCAGTGGAACTGGCAGTCGCGTCGCAGCAGCCAGCCGGCGCTCTCGCAGGCCGCGCGCGCGGGCTCATCGAGAAAGAGGGCGTGAACCGAGGAAAGGCGGCGGCTCGCGGCGTGATCCTGCAGCGCCTCGAGGAGCTGCCTCGCCACCGCGCCAGGCTCGAGCCCGGCGCGCACCAGCAGGCGCGGCCCGGTGGCCGGCGTGAAGGGTACCGCGACGAGGAGCTTGGGATAGTACCGGTGGCCATGGCGCGAGTACGCCTGCGCCCAGCCGAAATCGAACACGAACTCGCCGTAGGAGTGTCTCTTGATGTAGGCCGGTGCCGCGGCGGCGAGGCCGAGATCATCGTGCAGGGTGATGGGGCAGGGCTCCCAGCCCGTTCCGCTCCCCACACAGCCGGTGTGCTCGAGCGCCGCCAGGAATTCGTGGCGCAGGAACGGGCACGCCGTGCCGCCAAGCGCATTCCACTCGCGCGGCTCGATGTCATCCATGCTGCAGTGGATTCTAGAGCGCATCCCCCAACTGCTCGAGGTAGCGGTCGGCATCGAGCGCCGCCATGCACCCCGCGCCGGCGGAGGTGATCGCCTGGCGGTACACGTGATCCGCGACGTCGCCCGCGGCGAAGACGCCCGGGACGCTCGTCGCCGTGGCATCCCCTTCGCTGCCGCCGCGCACCCGGATATAGCCGTTACGCATCTCGAGCTGACCCTGGAAGATGCCCGTATTCGGCTCGTGTCCGATCGCGATGAAGACACCGGAAACCGACAGCCGCCGCATCTCACCGTCCTTCACCGATTTCAGGCGCAGGCCGTTCACGCCCTGCTCATCTCCCAACACCTCATCGACGGTGTGGTTCCAGACGAGTGAGACCTTGCCGGCCTCCGCCTCGCGCAGCAGGCGGTCCTGCAGGATCTTTTCCGAGCGCAGGCGGTCGCGCCGATGCACGAGGGTCACGTGCTCCGCGATGTGCGCAAGATAGAGCGCCTCCTCGACGGCGGTGTTGCCGCCGCCGATCACCGCCACGCGCTGCTTGCGAAAGAAGAACCCGTCGCAGGTGGCGCAGGCCGATACGCCGCGGCCGCGAAAACTCTCCTCCGAGGGCAGCCCCAGGTATTTGGCGGTCGCCCCGGTGGCGATGATCAGGGCATCGCAGGTGTAGGGGCGCGAGTCGCCGGTGAGGCGCAGCGGTTGCTGGGAGAGATCCACCGTGTGCACGTGGTCACTCACGATTTCCGTCTTGAACCGCTCCGCATGGCGGCGCATGCGCTCCATCAGCGCCGGTCCCTGCAGCCCCTCGACATCGCCCGGCCAATTGTCGACGTCGGTCGTGGTCATGAGCTGGCCGCCGGCCGCGATGCCGGTAATGAGGAGCGGCGCGCGATTGGCCCGCGCGGCGTAGACCGCCGCGCTGTAGCCAGCGGGGCCGGAGCCCAGAATGATGAGTCGGCTGTGCCGGGGAGTGGTCATCGGAATCTATGAGTCCTCGGTGGGGGCGAGCGGGTATGGTAGCAAGGGCAGGCTGATGGCTGCGCCCCGGATGGCCAGTGGCACGGCTCAGAGCTTAATATCGGCGCCCGTCCTCATTCATTTACCGGAGCCGTAGGACTTGGCCGAATCGCAGGCGCGGGCGCGCCCTTCCATCCGCTTCACAGCCGGCGTTGCGCGCGGTCTGCGTGAGAGTGCCGTCATTGCGATCGGCGTGGCGGCGATCGTGTTGCTCATCGCGCTCATTACGTATAGTCCGGCCGACCCCTCCTATGCGCACGGCGGTGACTTCGCGCGGGTGCACAATCGCATCGGTCCGGTCGGGGCATGGCTCGCCGGGGTGCTTTTCTTCCTGCTCGGCCGTCCGGCCTTCCTGCTGCCTTTCATCCTGGGCGCGAGCGCCTGGTCGCTGCACCGGCGGGTCAAGGCCGAGGCGGCCTCCCGAATCAACTCAGTGGTGCGGGCGAGCGGCTTTCTGCTGCTGCTCGCGACCAGCTGCGGCCTCGCGGCCCTGAACTGGCAGAAGGGGATACTGCCGGCGAGCGCCGGCGGGGTGATCGGCAGTGAGATCGGCTTCGGGCTCAAGGATGGGCTCGGCTACCTCGGTGCGACGCTGCTTCTGTTGGCAGCTTGGATGGCGGCGCTGTCCCTCTCGTTCGAGGTCTCCTGGTTCACCGTCATGGACCGACTGGGGGGCTGGGCGTGGACCGCGATAGGTTGGGTGCGGGAGCGGCGCGCGAGCGCGAAGGACGTCGCAGCCGGCAAGGAGCGCCGCGCCGCGCGTCGGGATACCGTCGTGACCGAGCAAAAGCGGGTCGCTGCGCGCCCGCCGCCCAAGATCGAGCCGTCGACCGCGAGCGTCGAAAAGAGCGAGCGGGTCGAGAAGGAGCGCCAGGTGCCGCTCTTCGACCCGCCCAAGGCGGGGGAGCTGCCGCCGCTGTCGCTCCTCGATGATCCGCCGGCCCGCGAGCCGCTCTATTCCGCCGAGACGCTCGAGGCGCTGTCGCGCCTGGTGGAGATGAAGCTGAAGGACTTCGACATCGACGCTGAAGTCGTCGCCGTGCAGCCCGGGCCGGTGGTGACGCGCTTCGAGCTGCGGCCCGCGCCCGGCGTCAAGGCGAGCCAGATCACCACTCTCTCCAAGGACCTGGCGCGCGCGCTCTCGGTGCTGAGCGTGCGGGTGGTGGAGGTGATCCCCGGCAAGAGCGTCATGGGCCTCGAGATCGCCAACGAGAAGCGCGAGGTCGTCACCCTCGGCGAGATCATCCGCTCCAAGGCCTACGACGAGATGCACTCGCCCATCGCGCTCGCTCTCGGCAAGGACATCGGCGGCCAGCCGTACGTCGCCGACCTGGCGCGCATGCCCCACCTGCTCATCGCCGGCACCACCGGCTCGGGCAAGTCGGTCGCCATCAACGCGATGGTGCTGTCGCTGCTCTACAAGTCCACCGCCGAGCACGTGCGGCTCATCATGATCGACCCGAAGATGCTGGAGCTCTCGATGTACGAGGGCATTCCGCACCTCTTGGCGCCGGTCGTGACCGACATGAAGCAGGCGGCGAACGCCCTGCGATGGTGCGTGGCGGAGATGGAGCGGCGCTATCAGCTCATGGCGGCGCTGGGCGTGCGCAACATCGCCGGCTTCAACCGCCGCGTGAAGGAAGCGAACGAGGCCGGCAAGCCTATTCTGGATCCGGTGATGCTGCAGCGCGCCGCCAACGATCCAACCATCGATCAGCGGGAAATCCAGCCGCTCGTGCCGCTGCCGTATATCGTCGTCGTCATCGACGAGCTCGCCGATCTCATGATGATCGTCGGCAAGAAGGTCGAAGAGCTGATCGCGCGCCTGGCGCAGAAGGCGCGTGCCTCCGGCATCCACCTGGTGCTGGCGACCCAACGGCCGTCGGTGGACGTGATCACCGGTCTCATCAAGGCCAACATTCCCTGCCGCATCGCCTTCCAGGTGTCGGCCAAGGTGGATTCGCGCACGATTCTCGACCAGATGGGGGCCGAGACACTGCTCGGCCACGGCGACATGCTCTACCTGCAATCGGGGACCTCTTTGCCGACACGTGTGCACGGTGCTTTCGTCTCCGATCAGGAAGTCCACCGGGTCGTCGAGGGACTGAAGATCGCAACGCCGCCCGACTACATCGAGGAAGTGCTCTCCGGACCTCGGATGCCGATACCCGGACTGCCGGGTCAGGAGGGCGAAGCGGGAGGCGCGATGGAGGATCCGGAGCAGGATGCTCTCTACGACGAGGCGGTGCGCATCGTCATCACGGAGCGCAAGCCCTCCATTTCCTACGTGCAGCGGCGGCTCAAGATCGGTTACAACCGCGCGGCGCGGCTCCTCGAGGCGATGGAGACCGCGGGCCTCGTCGGACCGCTGCAGGCGAACGGCTCGCGCGAGGTGTTGGCACCCGCGCCGGCGGAAGACTGAGCATGTCACGAAGAGCAGCGACCGCGGTAGCGATGGCGGCTGGGATATGGATCGTTCCGGCCCTTGCGGGCGCGGCGGCATTCACGCCGCCGACCGCTGCCGCAGCGCAGCCGCCGGCCGGCGCTCAGGCCTCATCGTCCGCGCCAACGCCGCTCGATCGCTACCTGAAGAACCTGAAGACATTGCGCGTCAACTTCCTGCAGACGGTCGCCGATGCTCACGGCGCGGAGATCGGCCGTTCCACTGGCACCCTCACCGTCGAGCGGCCCGGCAAATTCCGCTGGGACATTCATCCGCAGGTCGCCCAGGGTGCAAAGGCCGCGCCGGCTGCGGCCGCCCCACAGACGGCCGATCCCGGCAGCGGACAACTGATGGTGTCCGACGGGCGCAATCTCTGGTACTTCGATCGCGATCTCGAGCAGGTGACGGTGCGGCCGGTGACCGCCGCGCTCTCTGCTACCCCGGCCATGTTGCTCTCCGGCACCGTCCCCGTGCGTGAGCACTTCACCGAGAGCCTGGTGGGCGCCCGCGAGGGACTCGACTGGGTCTACGTCGAGCCGCGCAGCACCGAAGCTGATTTCAAGAGCGCGCTCTTCGGCTTCGATGCCAAGGGAACGCTCGAGCGGATGATTCTCGAGGACAAGCTCGGTCAGGTCGTCACCATCATCTTCCAGGATATCGCGGTCAATGTACCCGTGCCGGCCAAGGAGCTGACTTTCACGCCGCCTCCAGGGGCGGATGTGATCGGAACCCCGGCCCAGTGAGCCCCGCCGACACGGGCGCGCCCGATCCTTCGCGGCCGCTCGCCGACCGGATGCGGCCCCGGTCGCTGGAGGAGGTGGTCGGCCAGCAGCACCTGCTCGCCGCCGGCAAGCCGCTGCGCCATGCCATCGAGTCCGGACAGCTGCACTCCATGATTCTCTGGGGGCCGCCGGGCACTGGTAAGACGACGTTGGCACGGCTCATCGCCCGGCGTGCCGAGGCGCAGTTCATCCAACTCTCGGCCGTGATGGCCGGAGTGAAGGACATCCGGGCCGCCGTGGAGAGCGCGCGCGAGGCGCGCGCGCTGAGCGCCCGGCCGACGCTGCTGTTCCTCGATGAGGTCCATCGATTCAACAAGGCGCAGCAGGACACGTTTCTGCCGTACCTGGAGGATGGAACGCTGACCTTCGTCGGTGCGACGACGGAGAACCCGTCGTTCGAAGTGGTGAGCGCGCTGTTGTCGCGCGCGCGCGTCTATGTGCTGCGGCCTCTGACGGTGGGCGACGTGGAGGCCCTGCTCGGCAGCGCGCTGTCCGACCCGCAAAGGGGGCTTAGCGGCGAAGGGATCACGGCAGAGCCGGCGGCGCTGGAGTTGATCGCAAAGGCGGCCGACGGTGATGGTAGGCGCGGACTCAACATGCTGGAGTTGGCGGCGGGCCTCGCCGATGCATCGGCGGCCGGCGCACGCGTCATTACACTGGCGCTGGCGCAGGAGGTGGCGAGCGGCGGCCGGCGACGCTTCGACAAGGGCGGCGACCAGTTCTACGACCAGATCTCGGCGCTGCACAAGGCGGTGCGTGGCACCGACCCCGATGCGGCGCTCTACTGGCTCTGCCGCATGCTCGATGGTGGTTGCGATCCGCTCTACGTTGCCCGGCGAGTGGTACGGATGGCCATGGAGGATGTGGGCCTCGCGGACCCCAGGGCTTTCGCTCTGACACTGGATGCCTGGGAAGCCTTTGACCGGCTCGGATCCCCGGAAGGCGAGTTGGCGATCGCCAATGCGGTGGTCTACCTTGCCTGCGCGCCGAAGAGCAATGCGGTCTACGTCGGGATGGGCGAGGCTATGGCCGACGTCGAGCAGTACGGCACGCTGGATGTGCCGCTGCGGTTGCGCAACGCGCCGACGCGCCTCATGAAGGGCCTGGGCTATGGCGCGGGCTATCGCTACGCGCACGACGAGGCGGAAGCCTACGCCGCCGGCGAGCGCTATCTGCCTGATGACCTGCCGGATAAGCGATACTACCGGCCGGTCCCGCGCGGCCTCGAGATCAAGATCGGTGAAGCGCTGCAGCGATTGAGGAACCGAGGTAAATGATAGATCCGAAGCTGTTGCGCTCCGACCCCGAAGCGGTGGCCCGCAATCTGGCGCGGCGAGGTTATGCGCTCGATGTCAACGCGTTGCGCGCGCTCGAGGAGAAGCGCAAGAGCGCGCAGATCGAGGCGGATCGGCTGCGCGCGGAGCGCAATGCCAACGCCAAGGCCGTCGGCATGGCGAAGGGCAAGGGCGGAGATTTCGCGCCGCTCCTCGCCCGCGGCGAGGCGTTGACCGGTGAGTTGGCCGCGGCCGATCTGGAGTTGACCGCCGTACAGCAGGCGCTCGAGAGCTGGCAGCTCGGGCTGCCGAATCTGCTGCACGAGTCGGTACCCGAGGGCGGCGGCGAAGCCGACAACCGCGAGGTGCGCCGCTGGGGCGAGGCACGCCGGCTCGACTTCGAGCCGCGCGATCACGTGGCGCTCGGCGAGAAGCTCGGGCTCGATTTCGAGGCGGCGGCGCGCATCTCCGGCGCGCGCTTCGTGGTGATGCGCGGCGGAGTGGCGCGCCTGCATCGCGCACTCGCGCAATTCATGCTCGACCTGCACTCGCGTGAGCATGGCTACATCGAAGTGCATGTACCGTACCTGGTGCAGTCGCAGGCGCTGTTTGGCACCGGGCAACTGCCGAAGTTCGAGCAAGACCTGTTCAAAGTGGGTGACGCGGGCAGGCAGTCGGTGCCGCCGGCTTACTATCTCATCCCCACGGCCGAGGTCCCCGTCACCAATCTCGTGCGTGAGCAGATCGTGCCGGCCGAGTCGCTGCCGCTGAAATACGTCTGCCACACGCCGTGCTTCCGTTCCGAGGCCGGCGCCGCCGGCAAGGACACGCGCGGCATGATCAGGAATAACCAGTTCGACAAGGTGGAGCTGGTGCAGATCGTGCGCCCCGCCGATTCCTACGCGGCGCTCGAGCAGCTGACGGGCCACGCGGAGGAGGTGTTGAAGCGCCTGGAGCTGCCGTACCGGACGGTGGCGCTCTGCACCGCCGACATCGGCGCCAACAGCGCCAAGACCTACGACATCGAAGTCTGGCTGCCCTCGCAGCGCCGCTACCGCGAGATCTCCTCCTGCAGCAACTTCGAAGCGTTTCAGGCGCGGCGGATGCAGGCGCGCTGGCGCAATCCCGACGGCGGCAAGCCCGAGCCGGTGCACACCCTCAACGGATCCGGTCTCGCCGTCGGGCGCGCGCTGGTGGCGGTGCTGGAAAACTATCAAAACGCGGACGGTACGGTGATGGTGCCGCCGGCGCTGCGCCCCTACGTGGGCGGTATCGAGAAACTGACAGGGTAGGGTTGCCATCATGGCCGACGTAGAGCTCAGCCGATCGCTCAAATCGAGACATCTGACGATGATCTCGATAGGCGGGATCATTGGTGCGGGCCTGTTTGTCGCCAGCAGCGCCTCGATCGTCGCGGTGGGTCCGGCCATCGTGGTGAGCTATATCATCACCGGCACGCTGATCCTGCTGGTGATGCGTATGTTGGGCGAGATGGCCATCAGCCTGCCGAACGTGCGCTCGTTCACCGAGTTCGCCCGCGCCGGGCTCGGGCCCGGAGCCGGCTTCGTCACCGGCTGGCTCTATTGGTATTTCTGGATGATCGTCGTGCCGGTGGAGGCGATCGCCGGCGCCAAGATACTCGCGCACTGGATGCCGGGGGTGCCGGAGGGAATAACCGGCCTGGTGCTGATGGCCGCCATGACGAGCGTCAACCTCATGTCGGCGCGCTCGTACGGCGAGTTCGAGTTCTGGTTTTCCTCGATCAAGGTGTCCGCCATCATCGCCTTCATCGCGATCGCGGCCGCCTACGCCTGCGGTTGGACCGCGCCGCACGGCCCGACGTTCGGCAATCTGACGAGCCATGGAGGCTTCATGCCGCACGGGGTCGCGGCCGTACTGGCAGGCGCGGTCACGGTGTATTTCTATATGACCGGCGCTGAGATCATCGCGGTGGCCGCCGCGGAGTCGGCGGAAGGGGCGCGTGCCGTGGCCAAGCTGACCAGCTCGGTCATCGTGCGCATCCTCATCTTCTACATCGGCTCCATGTTTCTCATCCTTTGCGTGGTTCCGTGGGATCAGGTCAAAGTCGCCGAGTCGCCGTTCACCCTCGCGCTCACCAGCATGCATTTCCACTGGGCGGAGGCGGCGATGCGCGTCATCATCCTGACCGCGGTCCTCTCCTGTCTCAACTCCGCGTTCTACGTCTGCTCGCGCGTGCTGTTCGTCCTGGCCGAGAAAGGTGACGCGCCCCGCACCCTGATTCAGCTCAATGCCCGTCGGGTGCCCGTCAAGTCGGTTCTGCTGTGCGCCATCGCGGGGGTGATCGGCATTCTCGCCGAGGTGGAGGCACCGCAGCGGGTATTCGCCTTTCTGGTGGCCGCGGGCGGCGCACTCATGGTGTTCGTCTACATGATCATCGCGGTCGCGCAGGTGCGGCTGCGGCGCCAGCGCGAGCGCGCCGGCGCGCCGGCACCCGCGCTCACCATGTGGTTCTTCCCCTGGTTGAGCTACGCCGCCATCGCCGGCATGGCGGCGCTGCTGGTCGCCATGGCTTTCACGCCTTCGCTTGCCGGGGATCTGCACGTCAGCCTCATTGCGCTGCTGGTGTCGATCGTGGCGTACCTCGGCCTGCGCGCCCACCGCCGCTCACCGCGGATCGCGAGCGCTTCCCCCGACTGAGACTCAGTGTCGACTGCGTCACAGTTGCCGGCCGCAGGCCGGCAACTGAGATGCACACACTGCACGGCCCGGCCCATCTCGGGCAACTTTCGCCGAATGCACGCCACGTACAACCCATGGCTGGTGACGCTCTCGGTCATCGTGGCCATTTTGGTCTCGTACACCGCGCTGCGACTCGCTGAGAGGGTCGCGGGCGCGGAGCGGCGCGCGGGCCGCCTCTGGGCATTCTGGGGGGCGGTCTCGATGGGCATCGGCATCTGGTCGATGCACTTCATCGGCATGCTCGCCTACTCGGTGCCGATCACGCTGCGCTACAACCTGCCTATCAATCTGGCATCCCTCTTCATCGGGATGCTGACTTCGCTGTTCGCGCTCACCATCTCCAGCCAGCGCAATCTCTCCTGGCGGCGGCTCGCGGTCAGCTCGGTGCTGATGGGCGCCGGCATCTGCGGGATGCATTACACCGGCATGGCGGCGATCCAGATCGTGCCGGGGATCACCTATAGCCCGCTGCTCGTGGCCGCCTCGGTCGCCATCGCCATCACCGCATCGTTCGTGGCGCTCTGGCTCTTCTTCCGTCTGCGCAGCGGCGAGTCGCGGCTCATCAAGCTGGCGCGCATGGGCGCCGCCGTGGTGATGGGCCTCGCGATCGCCGGCATGCATTACACCGGCATGGCTGCCTCCATGGTGGCGCCCGGCTCGTACTGCTACGGTGGTGGTGCTGCGCTCGACAATAACTGGCTCGCGGTGATGATCGGCATGATCGCCCTCGGTGTGGTCGCGATCACGCTGGTCAGCACCCTGTACGATGCCCACCTCGAGTCGCGCACGCGCCGCGATGCGCTGCGGCTCGCGGACCTCAATGCCAGCCTGCAGCATGGCAAGAGCCTGCTCACTCTCGCCACCGAGGCGGCCGGCATCGCCTGTTGGGAATATGACCTCGCCGAGCGCCGGATCATGTGGACGGAGAACGAGATCCCGTCCATCAAGGCGGCCGGGCTCGATCCGCGCGAGCATCCGGATGCGCTGCTCGCGAGCTTCTACCCGGAGGACGTTGCCGCGTTGAAAGGGGCGGTCCGCAACGCGCTCAGCAGCGGCCGCGAGACTTGCGCGATCCGCTTGCGCGTGTCGGCGCCGAACGGCGGCACGATTCATCTGCAAGGACACGCACGACTCTCCCGCGACGACAGAGGCCGGCTACGGCGGCTGCTCGGCGTGTCGTGGGACGTGACGGAGCAGGTGCGGCAGGATGAGCGGCGGCTGCAACTGCAATTGCAGGTGCAGGAGGCCTCGCGCCATGCCGGCATGGCGGAGGTTGCGACCGGCGTGTTGCACAGTGTCGGCAATGTCCTCAACAGCCTCGGTGTGTCCGTTGCGCTGCTGCAAGCCCGCTTGCACGAGTCGCGGGCGGGCAATGTCGAGCGCGCCGCGAAACTGATCGAGGCACAGGGCACCAAACTGGGGGAGTTCTTCGCGAGCGACCCGCGGGGCAGGGAGCTGCCCGGCTACCTGCGGCAGCTCGGCGAGCATCTGGTTGCGGAGAACCGCTCGCTGTGTGATGAGGCGCAGGCGGTGGTCACTCACGTCGAGCACATCGGCAAGATCATCGCCGCGCAGCAGACCTACGCGCGCCACGGCGGCAGCATCGAGGAGCTCAATGTTGCGGAGCTGATCGAGCACGCGCTGGTGATGCACTTCTCCACCAGCGCGGAAGTGACGGTGCGGCGCGAGAACGGCGGTGTCGGCAAGGCAATGGTGGACCGACACAAGCTGCTACAGATCATGGGCAACCTGCTGAGCAATGCGCGCCACGCCCTGCGCGACAGGAAGCAGGGGCCGCGGGAGCTGATCGTGCGTTTGCGTGCGTCGCCGCCCGGGTTTTACGCCATCGACGTGGAGGACACGGGTATCGGCATTCCAGCGCAAGCCATGCAGCGGCTGTTCGAATTCGGCTTCACGACCAAGAAGGAGGGTCACGGCTTCGGCCTGCACGCGAGCGCGATTCTCGTCAAGGAGATGGGCGGCGAGCTGAGCGCCCGCAGCGAGGGCCTCAATCGCGGCGCCTGCTTCACCGTGCGGCTGCCGATCACGGCGGCCGACGCCGAGTCGCAGAGGAAGAGCGCATGACGGAGCCTCGCAACGAGGAGCTGACTCGGATTCTCATCATCGATGACAATCCGGCCATACACCGCGACTTCGACAAGATCCTGGGTGCGGATGCCGAGCCGGCGACGGCGGCGCTTGCCAGCGTCGAGTCACTGCTCTTCGGGGACGTTCCTGCGCCGGAGCGCCAGCGGCCGCGTTACGCGCTGGATTTCGCCTCGCGGGGCCAGGAAGGGGTCGAGATCGCCAAGCGCGCCGTGGCCGCCAAACGGCCGTTCGCGCTCGCGTTCGTCGACATGCGCATGCCGCCGGGCTGGGACGGGCTCGAGACGATCGAGCAGCTCTGGGCAGTCGATCCCGACGTTCAGGTGGTGATCTGCTCGGCCCACTCCGATTACGACTGGAGCGATGTGGTCGGGCGTCTCGGTCAGACCGACCGCTTGCTGGTCGTGAAGAAGCCTTTCGAGCCGATCGAGGTGCTGCAATGCGCGAGCGCGCTGGCGCGCAAGTGGCAGCATGAGCGGGCTCTGCTGGGACAAGTCGAGACGCTGGAAAACGTGGTGGCCGCGCGCACGGAGAAGCTGGAAGCCGCGAACCGCCAGCTCCGCCACCTCGCGACGCACGATGCGCTGACGGGGCTGCCCAACCGGGTGTTGCTCGATGACCGGCTGGCGCAGGCGGTGGCGCATGCGAACCGGGACGGACAGCCCTTCGCGGCGCTGGTCGTCGATCTCGACCGCTTCAAGCTCATCAATGACTCGCTCGGGCATCGCGCGGGCGATGCGGTGCTCGATGAGATATCGCGCCGCCTGAGCTCCGTGGTGCGCGACATCGACACCGTCGCCCGCACGGGCGGCGATGAGTTCATCGTCGTGATCAGTCCGTCCGGCGTCCCCGAGGACGCCCTTGCCGTTGCGCATCGCGCGCGGGAGGCCTTGCGGGCTCCGATGCTCGTCTCGGGCGTCGAGCTGCACGTGACGTGCAGCATCGGTATCGCCTATTACCCGACCGATGCCAGCTCCGCGGACAGTCTGGTCGCGCGCGCCGATGCCGCCATGTACTGTGCCAAGCAGCGCGGACGCAACAACGTGCAATGCTTTGCCCAAGGCATGGATTCCGTCACCCTGGGGCGCGTCAACATGGAAAGCGATCTGCACGCGGCTCTCAAGGCCAGGCAGTTCGAGCTGCACTACCAGCCAAAGCCGGATACGCAAAGCGGTGATGTGTACAGCGCCGAAGCGCTCATCCGTTGGCGGCATCCGCAGCGCGGGCTCATCGCCCCCGAGGAATTCATCCCGCTCGCGGAAGAGTGTGGACTGATCAACGAGATCGGCGCCTGGGTATTGCGCGAGGCCTGCCGGCAGTGCGCCGAATGGCAGCGCAACGGTCTGCCGGCATTTCGCGTGGCGGTCAACGTTGCGGCGACACAGTTCCGGCGCGGTGATCTGCTCGATGTGGTGCGTGGCGCCCTCGAGGGCGCCGGACTCGAGGCGCGGTTCCTCGAGATCGAGCTCACCGAGAGCGCGGTGATGACCAATCCGGAGGAGTCCGCGGTCATCCTCGAGCAGTTGAGCCGCATGGGAGTGCTGGTGTCGGTCGATGACTTCGGCACCGGCTATTCGAGCATCAGCTATCTGCGCCGCTTTCCGATCGACAAGCTGAAGATCGACCGCTCATTCGTCCGCGACCTCGACTGCGAGGTCGATGCCTCGATCGTCCAGGCCATCATCTCCCTGGCGCACAGCCTGAAGCTCAAAGTGGTGGCGGAAGGGGTCGAGACCCCGGGGCAGCTGCAGTTCCTGCGCTCCCTCGGCTGCGATCAGTACCAGGGATTTCATTTCAGCCCGCCGTTGCCGGCGCGCGAGTTCGCCGAGCTGCTGCGCGCTTGGCAGCGCCCCGAGGATGCCGAGTCGCGCGCCGAAGCGGCGCGCACGCACAGCAAGCTCGCCCGCGGCCGCTAACGCGCGCCGTTGATCACCAGGGCGGCGAGCAGCTCGTTGACCGGCAGCTCATCGAGCCGTTCGGGGGTGGCGAATAGCGCCTTGATGCGCTCCGCCTGACGGCTGGGGAAGTAGCGCTCGACGGCCGCCTGGAATTTTGTCAGGACCGGCGCCGTTTCCGGCGGTCCGCTGGTTGCGGCAAGGTCATCGATGATGGCAGTGCCGAAAACCTTCTTCGGCGCCCACGGCTTGGCGCCGAGCAGCTTGCCGGCGAAGTCCACGGCCTTGAGATCGAGCGGTGTCAGGTAGCTGCCGCCGGCCGCCATTGCCTGACACGCATGTCGGACGGCACGGCTCATCGCGTCGGCCCTGGCCCAGTCCCGGCGTCCGATTTCGTGCCGCTCCTCCGCTTCGGTTGGCAGGCCGCCATCGATGCACGCATAACTCAAGGCGGTGACGATCTGTCCCAGAGCGCCACCGAGCTGCGCCGTGACGACGGTGGTGGTGGCGACGCGCGCCAGTCGGATCGTGGCCTCGTCGGGGCCGAGCACGCCCTGGATCTCGAGCGTCTTGATCATTGCGATGAGCACATCGCGCACCTTGGGTGGCGACTTGCCCTCCATGATCGCCTTGCGCCCCTGGTAGTCGGCGACGGCGAGCAGCGCACCGAGCGAGTCGGCCGCGCGCCCGCTGCGCAGCGTCAGCCAATGTCCGCGGCTCGCGGATCGGCAGAGCATCAGAGCGGTGCAGAACGCGGCCTGCGCGGGGTCGAGCTCCAGGGAGGTGCCCGGGACGCGGGCGCCGCCTGGCATCATCGCGCCCGGTACGAGCGGCGCGAGGAGCGCGGCACACTCCGGCTCGCGCAGCGCCGCGAAACCGCCGCCGAGCGCGTCGATCAGGTAATGGCGCGCCGTGTCGAGCGCGTCGGGGCTGTCGATGGTGAAACCCGCGGCGTACTCGGCCAGCCCCACGGCCAGGGACACCGTGTTGGTTTGATCTTCGATCTCGAGTGCAGGGTTCAGCATGGAGGGCGGACTCCCTCTGGGGTGCTGCCCCGATTGTCTCAGCTCTGCGCAGCGGCTACCAGCCGTACCCGGGCGATCTCCGAGGGCACGCCCAGCCGCTTGGGTGGGCCCCAGTAGCCGCTGCCGCGGCTGGTGTAGACCCAAAGGTCTCCGAGCCGATCCAGTCCCGCGGTAAATGGCTGCTGCAGACGCACGAAGAAGTTCCACGGCCAGAACTGGCCTCCGTGCGTGTGCCCTGACAGCTGCAGATCGAAGCCGGCATCGGACGCCGCGGCGGCCGTCCGAGGCTGATGTGCGAGCAGTACCCGGGGCCGTAGGTCAGGGGAAGCGCCGGCAAGAGCCGCTTGCGGGTCGCTGCGGTGCGCCGGATCGAATTGGTGGGCGCTGTAGTCGGTGACTCCCGCCAGCAGCAACGGCGCGCCGCGGGACTTCAGCACCACGTGCTCATTGAGGAGGACGTGCACCCCGAGACGGCGCAGCTCGGCGATCCAGGCCGTGGCGCCGGAGTAGTACTCGTGGTTACCCGTCACGAAGTAGGAGCCGAGCCGTGAGCGTAAGCGCGCTAGCGGCTCGACCTGGGAGGCGAGCTGCTCGACGGTGCCGTCGACGAGATCGCCCGTGATGGCGACCAGGTCGACGTCCAGGGCGTTGACGATCTCCACGATGCCGCGCAGGAAGTCGCGCTTGATGGTGGGACCTATGTGGACGTCGCTGATCTGGGCGATGGTGAACCCATCGAGCGCAGGCGGCAGGCCGCGCAGCGGCACCTCGACATCGACGACTCGCGGCCGCCGGCGCGCGTCGATGAAGCCGATGATGGTGGCGAGGACCGCGAGCAGCGGCACGGCGACGGCCGATGCGGCCTCGAGCGTGGCGACTTCGCCCCGGGAGGCGAAGAGCATGGCGGGCCCGAGGAAGACATCGCGCATCACCGTGAGGACGGCGAGGGAGGAGAAGAAGCCTCCGTTGAGTGAGCCCAGCCAGGCGAGGTTCGCCGCCAGGCTGCTCTGCTGCAGCATGCGCGCGCGCGCACCCACGATGATGAGCGCAAAGGAAACGCAAAGCGCCAGCGCCCCGAGTACCCGCCCTGGCGTGGTGATCGGCAATGCGGGCAGCAGCCGGACACCGACGTAGACGTGCAGCAGCGCGATGAGGGTGACTATGTTGCGGACCAAGCGCGACGGTCGCCGGCGCCGTGAAGTCGTGCTGCGCAGCGGCAAGGCTGCGGGACGAGCGGTGACACTTTCAGTAGACATCAGAGGCTAGACGATCCGCGACGAGTGGATATTGCCTCCATGGCTCGGGCCCACCGAGGTCAATTTTGATAGCATCCCGGGCGCCTGGTTCCCGCCCGCCGGAGAGGTGGCAGAGCGGTCGAATGCACCGGTCTTGAAAACCGGCAGGGGCGCAAGCCCCTCGTGGGTTCGAATCCCACCCTCTCCGCCAGAATTTTCAGGGACTTACGCCCCCCACAACGGCCCGGTGCGGCATCGGGCCATCAAGTCCCTGCAATCAAGCTAGAGCGGCGATCTGCTAGCCTCCGGGTCGAGGAGAATTCCGCATGCGTAGGCGCTCGCCCGACCCGCTCGAGCGAACCTTCGGCAAAGTTGCCGGGCTCGCTCGCATTGTCGCCATCACCTGTCTATTCCTGCCGGCAGTCGCGTGCGCAGGCACTCCTGGGAGAGGGATCAGGGTGCGCAATCTGATGCCCCAGTTCTGGGACTTCTGGCGGGCGGCGCAGGACAAGCCGGCTGACGAGCAGCTGCGGCTCTGGCACCAGCTTTATGAGCGACCCAACGCCGCGGTGTTCGCGGACCTGCAAGGTACTTGCGCTCAGGATTTGGCGGGCGATGCGCTGCAGAAGCAGTATTTTCCGATCCTCAGACAGTGGGTTCCGAGGATGCGCTCACTATCCGCTTCTCTGCCGTCGACCATAGGCTCGGTGCAGGAGAGGTTCGTGGGCGCGTTCCCGGATATGCGCTGGAGCGCGCCAATCTACATCATGGCCTCAGCCGGATGTTTCAACGGGCGATCGCAGCTCATCGCGGGGCGCAAGGCGCTTCTGCTGGGTGTCGACGATATCGTCGGTTTGGGTGAAACCAACCTGTCGCCGCTGATTACCCACGAAATGTTCCATCGTTATCACTATGGGTACTTTGCCTTCGAGCCGGAGCTTCCCCAGCCACCCTGGGTGCGTCTGTGGGCGGAAGGCTTGGCAACCTATGTCGCACGGCGATTGAATCCCACTGCCACGAACCTCGAGCTCATGACGATCGACCGCAGGGAGATTGCGCAATTGGAGGCGCGGCTGCCGTCCGTGGCGAGCGACTTCATGAGTCGGCTCAACTCCTCATTGGAGGCGGATGCAAACCTCTATTTCTCGGATGACAGTGGGAGCTCGCGCGTGCTGCCCCGCGCCGGTTACTATCTGGGTTTCAGAGTGGCCGAGTATCTCGGCCGGCAATACTCGATGCAGGCGCTGGCGCACTGGAGCCAGCAAGAGGCGCGGTGGCATATCGTCGCCGCGTTTCGTCATCTTATTGATGAGAAATAAATAATACAAATCATAGAGTTATAATTCATTTAGAATCTTATTTCTGGATGTAATTTCGCGACAATCAGGGACTGAAAGCCCGCAGCGCTTAGGCGGCGTTGCGTAATCAGTGATGCTTGCGCCGCTGCTCGGCCTCGCGTAAAGCGTCAGCGTCACGCTTGTCCTGACCTCCCGACTTCGCGCGTGAGAGCGCTTCCCGCTCCTCGGGCGTCAGCTGGTCGGAAGCCTTGGATGCATCACCCTTCAGGGACTTGCCTTCCTTCGTCTTCTCCTCGACGAAGCGCTTGGTTTCCTCATCGTATTCGCGAGCCGACTCGTAATCGCCTTCGCCCTGTACCTTGGTTGTCATGCAGTCTCTCCCGCTGCTCAGCCTGTGATCGCACTGCCAGCGATGCAGCAATCGCTATGCCGCGCAGGCGGGCTGATGCGGCTGAAACAGCCGTCCCCGTTCCGCGAGCAGAACACAGCCGAGGGAGATGAGGCCGCAGAGCAGCGCGCCGAGGGCCAGGGGCAAGGTCGAGCCGTTGAACCGTTGGCCCATGAAGGCGGCGATCAGGGCGCCGCCGCTCATGCCGGCACAGCCCTGGAGCGAGGCCGCGATGCCGGCCACCGGGCCCATCGCTTCCATCGCCATGGCGCCGAAGTTGGCCATGATCAAGCCGCAGCAGCCCATGGTTACGCCCTGCAGGACGATGAACGTCGCGAGGGTCTCGGCTCGCAGCATGGCGACCAGCACGTGCACCCCGGTCACGATGATGAAGACCAACAGGCCCGCCTGGGAAATGAGCCGCATGCCGAGGCGCTCCACCACCCGCGAATTGAGGAACGAGGCGACGCCCATCGATGCCGCGCATAGGGCGAATACAGCTGGCATCAGCCCCGGCCGGTGAAATGCCGTGCCAAAGATCTGCGGCATCATCCCCACATAGCCGATGATAGAACCAAACATCAGTGCTACACAGAGCGTGTACCAGACTGAGGCGCGATCAGCGACGACCTTGCCGGCGGCGCGAGCAACATGGCGCGCGGTCAGCGTCATGCGATACTCGGGATGCAACGTCTCCGGCAGGCGAAAGTACACCCATGAGAGGATGACGGCGGCAAACGCGCAGAACACATCAAACAAGGCGCGCCACGGAGCCACCAGCAGAACGAGCTGACCGATGCTGGGCGCGACTGTCGGGACCATGATGAAAACGATGAAGGTCAGCGACATGACGCGCGCCATCTGCCGCCCGCCATAGAGGTCACGGATGATGGAGCGGGCGATGACCATGCTGGCCGCGGCGATGCCGTGCAGGAATCGCCAGGCCAGCAGGGCCTCGAAGCTGCGCGCCAGGCCTACCGCTGCCGCGGCTATGACATAGAGGGTGAACCCGGTCAGCAGTACCCGCCTTCTGCCGAACCGGTCGGAGAGCATGCCCCAGAAGAGCTGACCGAGGCCGACGCCGGCAAGGTAGATGGTGATGACCCACTGCGTGCGGTTCAAATCCGCGACCCCGAGGTCGCTCGCTATCGTGGGCAACGATGGCAGCATCGTATCTACCGGCAGCGCCTGGCAGGCCATGATGGCGGCGGTGAGGACCAGGAACTCGCGAAAGCCGAGGGCGCGCATGATCGGGGACGGGTCGGCCGCTCTAAGGGGTGCGCCCAGTATGCCGGCCGCGGGCGAAACGTGCGCCCGGTCACAGAACCGGCCGGACGTTATGGGCAATTCCGCCCCGGGGCCGAAACAGGAGAGTGATCTGGTTGCTGTCATTGCTGCTCATTGCCGCCGGTGGCTTCGTGGCGTGGCCTGCTTTGCGCCGCCGCGCCGCCGTTTTCGGCATGGAGCGCGTCGGGGCAGCGCCCGAGGTCACGAGCAGCGAGGTCGCTTGCGACCCGCCCGCTGTGCCCGAGCCGCCGGTGCTGCAGTCGGCCGCGGTGCAATGGCTCGATGGCGCCGAGATGGGCCGGCGGCTGCGCACCCTGGAGCTCGGGCTGGATGGCACCGCCCCCGACGGACAGCAGGATCCGGCGCACGAGCGCATCGTGGCCGCCGCCCTGGCGGCAATCGGCGATCCGGCGACCCAGAGGCACTACTTCCCGCGGCGCCCGAATCTGCTGCCCGAGCTGATGCATGCCATCAACGACGAGAGGGTCTGCGTACGGCGGCTCGTCGCCATCGTCGCCCGCGATCCGGCTCTGGTCGGCAGTCTGCTCAAGGTCGCCAACAGCCCCTTCTATCGCATCAGCCCGCAGTGTATCGAGAGCATCGAAAGAGCGATCGTGGTGCTCGGCAACGACGGCCTGCGCTCGGTGATGGCGGCGGCGCTGATGCAGCCGATTTTTCAGGTCTCGGGCGTGGGCGGAGCGCCGCGCTTTCCGGAGCTGGTCTGGGAGCATGCGGTGCGCTCGGCTCATGCCGCCATTGCGCACGCCGCGCTGGTGGAGAGAGCGAATCCGTTCGCCGCCGAGTTGCTGAGTCTCATCAGCGGACTGTCGGAGATCGTCCTCTTTCGCGCGGTGCTCGAGCACTGCCCGCCGTCGCCGCCGCGCGCGGAAGTCGACCCGCTGGTGATCGCTTCCATACTCGACTCGCACGCGGGCGCCTTCGCCTGGCACATCGGCGCCGACTGGCGCCTGTCGGTGGAAATGCTGACGGCTCTCGAAGAGCAGATGGCCGCGTCCGAGCCGACGACGCCGCTCGGGCGCTCGCTGCGCTTCGGCCGGCAGGCGGGCGCGTTGGCGGTGCTTCATTCCAATTCCATCATCAATCCGCAGAGCGTCAAAGCCTCGCTGCCTCCGTCCGGCCTCTCGCCGGCGCATCTCGAGGCCATGTTGGCGCGTCTGCTGCGTCCGCACGAGGACCCGCGGACGGCCGCCGGAACGAAGCGCGGCGGGAGGTCGTAGTGCTCAGGTTTCTGTTGTCGCTGTTCGTTGCCAGCTACCGGTTCACGGCATCGCCCGCCAAGCGCCGGGTTGCCGCTGCAGGCATCGCACCCGCGGCGGGATCATCGGACCTCGCGAGTGAGCTTCCGGCCGACCTGCGGCATTTGCCGGCGCCGCCGGTATTGCAGGCGGCTGAGTCGGTGCAGCTCCTCGATTGGACCGAGGTCCTGCGCCGGCTGCGGGGGCTGGAGCTGGGAGCGGCTCTCGCCGCCCCGACCAAGCAGGCGGACCGGGCGCACGATCGCATCGTGGCCGCCGCGCTGGCGGCGATCGGCGATCCGGCCAGCCAACGGAAGTATTTTCCGCGGCGGCCGAATCTGCTGCCGGAGCTGATCCGCGCCATCAACAGCGACAACGTTTCGGTGCGGCAACTGGTGCCGATCGTCGCCGGCGACCCGTCGCTGGTCGGTAATCTCCTGCGGGTGGCGAACAGCTCGTACTACCGCGTCACCCAACAGCCGATCGAGACCATCGAGAGGGCGCTGGTGATTCTCGGCAGCGACGGGCTGCGCTCGGTCATGGCGGCGGCGCTGATGCAGCCGATCTTCCAGGTCCCCGGTATCGGCGGCGCGTCGCGGTTTCCGGAGATCGTCTGGGAGCACGCGGTACGCTCGGCTCATGCCGCCATCCCGCACGCCGCCCTGGTGGCGCGGGCAAATCCGTTTGCGGCCGAGCTGCTCACCCTCATCTGTGGTCTCGCGGAGATCGTCCTTTTTCGCGCGGTGCTCGAGCACTGCCCGCCGTCGTCGGCGCGCGAGGGGATCGATCCACTCGTGGTCGCGTCCATACTCAACTCACGCTCGGCAGCCTTTGCCTGGCACATCGGCGCCGAGTGGCGGCTGTCGGAAGAGATGCTGGCGGCGATCGAGGAGCAGATGGCGCCGTCCGAGCCGGCAACACCGCTCGGGCGCTCGCTCTGCTTCGGCCGCCGCGCGGGCGCACTGGCCGTGCTTCATGGCAATGCGATCATCGACGAAGCGAGCCTCAGAATGTCACTGCCGCCCTCCGGTCTGTCACCGGCGCATCTCGAGTCGATGTTGAAGCGGCTGCTACGGCCGCACGAGGACCCGCGGGCGATGGCGAGCAACCCGAGCAAGTCACCGCGCCGCCGCTTGGTCGAGCCACCCGTGCTCGGTGAGAGCGACCTGCGACGCGGCGCGGCCTAGGCTCGCGACCACCGCTATAATCACGCCTTCAGGTCATTCCGCCGCAGCGGGGAGTCCATGGCGCGACGAGTGTGTGGCCGGCTGAGAGTCGGGGTTTGGGCTGGCGGCGCGCTGCTCGTCGCGGCGATGTCGACCTTTCTCCTGGCGGGCACCTGCCGGGCGTCGCAGGCGGTACCCGTGGTGCGCCTCCCGCAGGGCTCCCTCGCCGGCATCAGGCAGGGCGCCGCCGCCGCCTATCTCGGCATTCCCTACGCCGCGCCACCAGTGGGACGCTACCGTTGGCGGGCGCCACAACCCGCTCCCTCTTGGCTGGGCGTGCGGCCCGCAAGGCGATTCGCCGCCAGCTGTTGGCAAGTCATGGAGCCTCACGGAACCGGACCCTGGTCGCATGAATACATGCCGCAGGGACGCGCGAGCGAGGATTGTCTGTATCTCAACATCTGGACGCCCGCCCCGGACCTGCGCCACCACCTGCCGGTGCTCGTTTGGATCCCGGGTGGCGGATTCATCTCCGGCTCGGGATCGGTGGCGGTGTACAACGGCGCCAGTCTCGCGGCGCAGGGAGTCGTGGTAGTCACGATCAACTATCGGGTGGGCGTGTTCGGCTTCTTCGTGACCCCGGGGCTGGCCGCCGAAGCGGCCCGCGAGCACGAGCCTCCGGGCAACTACGGACTGCAGGATATGATCGCGGCACTGCAGTGGGTGCAGCGCAACATCGCTGCGTTCGGCGGCAATCCGGACGCTATTACCGCAGGCGGCCAGTCGGCCGGGGCCATGGCGATACACGACCTGATGGTCTCGCCGCTCGCCACCGGTCTCTTCCAGCGCGCGATCGCCGAGAGCGGCCTGCCTGACACGGTGCCGGCGCCTTCCCTCGCCGCTGCCGAGAAGGCGGGTGCCAGCTACATGCGCTCCAGGGGTGCCGCCTCGCTGGCGGCACTGCGCAGGCTGACACCGCGGCAGTTGACCGCCGACTCGCCGCCCGCGCTCGCGGGGCCGCTGCTCGTGCCCATCATCGATGGAGTGTTGCTTCCGGCCGCGCCCGAGACGCTGCTCATTCCAGGCGCGTTCACCGATGTTCCGCTGCTCACCGGGATCGACGGCGATGAGGCCTCGGCCTTCTCCGGGCACCTCGTGACAACGCTCAGTCAGGCGCACTGGCAGAGCCTCCTCAGCAGGACGTTCGGCCCTCTCGCGCCGCGCTTTGCGGCGCTTTATCCCGCGGCGACGGCTGCGCAGCGGGCTCGCTCGGCGCGGCGGTTGCACCATGACCTCGGGCTCGCGGCACTCTATCGCTGGAGCCAGCTATGGAGCACGCACGCGCACAGTCCCGCGTACGGGTACCTCTTCGATCACCTCGAGCCCGGACCGCAATCGAGCCGCTGGGGCATGTTCCATTCCTCGGAGCTGTCATACGTCTTCGGTACCCTGGACGCGGCGCCGCAGCGGCACTACACCGCGCTCGACAGGTCGCTCTCCATCCGACTGATGCGCTACTGGCTCGACTTCGTGAAGACCGGAAACCCCAACGGTGCGGGTCTGCCGGTCTGGCCGGCCATGGGGCCGCGCGATCCGCAGGTCATGGTGCTGATGCGCGCCATGCAGGCGCGCCCGATGCTGCCGCCGCGCAAGCTGGGCGCAATGCAGTCCTTCATCGCGAGCGGCGGCACGCCGGGGATTTTCTAGGAGGCCGGCTCGCGGCCGGCTTACGGCCCTACAGGGCCAGCGTCACGCTGACCGGGCAGTGATCGCTACCCATGACATCGGCGTGGATCTGCGCCGCCTTGATGGACTTGCGTAGCGCCGCCGACACGAGCACGTAGTCGATTCTCCAACCGACATTGCGCGCCCGTGAGTTGGCGAAATGACTCCACCAGCTGTAGTGCCCGTTGCCTTGCTTGAAAAGGCGCAGGGTGTCGATGAAGCCGGCGTCGATGAGGTTCTGGAAGCCTGCACGCTCCTCGTCGGTGAAGCCTTTCTTGCCGCGATTGGGCTTGGGATTGGCGAGGTCGAGCTCCGTGTGCGCGACGTTCATGTCGCCGCAGAACACCACGGGCTTTTTCTTCTCCAGCTGCCGCACATAGGCGAGGAACGCAGGGTCCCAGTGCTTGTGCCGCAGCGCGAGCCGGCTGAGATCGTCCTTGGTATTGGGCGTGTAGACCGTCACTGCGTAGAGCCCGCTGAATTCCGCGGTGATGAGGCGGCCTTCCTCGCTGCTGTCGCGCTCGAGCTCATCGGCGAACCTGAAGCGCTTGGCGAAGGTCGCCGGAAAGCCATTCGTGACCTTGAGCGGCTTTTCCCTGGAGAAGATGGCCGTGCCGGAGTAACCCTTCTTCACGGCGGAATGCCAGTACTCATGATACCCGGGCAGATCGATCTCGATCTGGCCGCGCTCGGCCTTGGTCTCCTGCAGGCAGAGCACATCCGGCCGGTGCGCCTTGAGGAAGCTCTGGAAGAGCCCCTTCTTGACCACCGCGCGGATGCCGTTGACGTTCCACGAGTAGAGTTTCATAGGGGGCGGCAGTGTACCGGAGCGCCCCGGTCCCGGATAATGTCCATCTCATCCCGCCCGACGGAGGTCGGCTCGTGGCTCTTTCCCCCCTTGCAGGTAAGCCGGCGCCGCAGGCGTTGCTCATCGACCCGGCGCGGCTCGAGCGCGAGTTCTACAGCCACAAGCCCGATCTCGCGGATCCCGCCCAGCTCGTCGCCTTCGGCACCAGCGGCCATCGCGGCTCACCGCTCAAGGGATCCTTCAACGAGGCGCACATCCTCGCCATCACGCAGGCGATCTGCGAGTACCGCCAGGGGCAGGGTATCTCGGGGCCGCTTTACATGGGCCGCGACACTCACGCGGCCTCAGGTCCGGCACAGCGGGTGGCGCTCGAGGTCCTCGCCGCCAACGGCGTGGAGACGGTGATCCAGAGCGATGACGAGGTGACGCCGACGCCCGCGATATCGCGGGTCATTCTGGCGCACAACCGGGGCCGGACGGAGCGCCTGGCGGACGGCATCGTCGTCACCCCGTCGCACAATCCCCCCGAGGACGGGGGCTTCAAGTACAACTCGCCCAACGGCGGACCGGCTGACAGCGACGTCACGGGTTGGATTCAGACGCGTGCGAACGCTCTGTTGCGCGAAGCCAATGCCGGAGTCCGGCGCGTGCCGATCGAGACGGCGCTACGCGCCGCGACCACGCACCAGCAGGACTTCATCGCACCGTATGTCGATGACCTGGCGAATGTCATCGACATGGACGCCATCCGCGGCGCGCGGCTGGCGATAGGCGTGGACCCTCTTGGGGGCGCCGCAGTGCACTACTGGGAACCCATCAACAGCAAGTACGGTCTCGATCTCGATGTCGTCAACCCGCGCATCGATCCGACTTTCGCCTTCATGACGCTCGATCATGACGGCAAGATCCGAATGGACTGCTCCAGCCCCTACGCCATGGCCGGCCTGCTACAGCTCAAAGATCGCTACCGTGTCGCCTTCGGCAACGATACCGACGCCGATCGGCATGGCATCGTGACCCCGTCGGCCGGCCTGCTCAACCCCAACCATTATCTGGCGGTGACGATTAGATACCTGCTCACGCACCGTCCGGCCTGGAGCCGCACCGCAGCGGTGGGCAAGACGCTCGTCTCGAGCGGTCTCATCGACCGCGTGGTCGCGCGTCTGCAGAGACCCCTGCGCGAAGTGCCGGTCGGCTTCAAGTGGTTCGCGCCGGGCCTGCTGGACGGCTCGATCTGTTTCGGCGGCGAGGAGAGCGCCGGCGCCAGCTTCCTGCGCCATGACGGCACCGTCTGGACGACAGACAAGGACGGTCTCATCATGGGCCTGCTCGCGGCGGAGATCACCGCCCGCACAGGCAAGGATCCCGGCGAGCACTACCGCGAGCTCAGCGCGGAGTTCGGCACGCCATGGTATACGCGCATCGATGCGCCGGCGACGTTGGACGAGAAGGCACGTATCGCGAGCCTTTCGCCGCAATCCGTGCGCGCCACCACGCTGGCGGGTGAGCCGATCGTGAGCAAGCTGACACGTGCTCCGGGCAACGGCGCCCCGATCGGCGGCCTGAAGATCGTCGCCACGAGCGGCTGGTTCGCGGCCCGGCCGTCGGGAACCGAGAGCCTTTACAAGATTTATGCCGAGAGCTTCCGCAGCGAACAGCACCTGGCGACGATCGTCGCCGAGGCGCAGCGGATCGTCGGTGACGCGCTGAAATCCGTCTGAGGAGTTGAATGATGCAAGCGACATTGGATCTCAACCGTGCGGGCCAGAGCATCTGGTTGGACAACATCACGCGCGAGCTGCTCACCAGCGGCGGCCTCAAGCGCTACATCGAGGAGCTGACCGTCACCGGACTGACCTCGAACCCCACGATCTTCGATCACGCGATGAAGCACGGCTCGGCCTACGACGACGGCATCCGCAAGCTCGCTCAGTCGGGCCTCGCGGACGAGAAGCTGTTCTTCGAGCTCGCTCTCGAGGACCTGACGCGTGCGGCCGACCTCTTCCGGCCGGTGCACGAGCGTACCGCCGGTGTCGACGGCTGGGTGTCACTCGAGGTCTCACCGCGCCTGGCCTACGACAGCAACTCCACGCTGGCCGAGGCGCGGGATCTGCATGGCCGGGCAGCGCGACCCAATCTCTTCATCAAGATCCCGGGGACGAAGGAGGGACTGCCCGCGATCGAGTCGGCCATCTTCGCCGGCGTCCCCATCAACGTGACCCTGCTCTTCTCGGCGGACCAGTACGTCGCGGCGGCGCAAGCCTGGCTGCGCGGAGTCGAGCGCCGCATCGCGGCGAACCTCAATCCCAACATCGCCTCGGTGGCTTCGATCTTCCTCAGCCGCTGGGATGTCGCGATCGCCGACAAGGTGCCGGCGGCGCTGCGCAACAAGCTGGGACTTGCCGTCGGCCGCGATGCCTACCGCGCGTACTGCGAGCTTTTGGCCTCGCCCCGCTGGCTGCGGGCGCTCAACGCCGGGGCGCGGCCGCAGCGGCTGCTGTTCGCGAGCACGGGCACGAAGGACCCGAAGGCCTCGGACGTTCTCTACGTCGAGGGATTGGTCGCCCCGTACACGATCGACACCATCCCGGAAAACACGCTCAAGGCGTTTGCCGACCACGGCAAGGTGGGCGAGGCGATCAGCGCAGATGGCGGTGACAGCAAGGCCGTGCTCGCGGAGTTCAGCAAGGCGGGTGTGGATCTGGCGGCGCTGGCGGCGAAGCTGCAGAAGGATGGTGCAGACTCTTTCGTCGCTTCGTGGGACAGCCTGATGGGAGTCATCGGCTCCAAGGCGACGGAGTTGAAGAAGGCGGCCGGAGCGCGCTAGTTAGCTAGCCCACGCGCAGCCAGGTCTGCGAGCGGCCGAAAAGAGAGATCGCGAGAAAGCCGCGCATGATGAGCCGACGGCCACCGTCCGTCAGCCGCAGCGTGCAGCCGTAGATTCGGCCGGTGTCGGGATCGAGGATGTCACCACCGACGTATTCGCCGTGCGCCAGTCGCAGATGACGCAGCAATACCAGGCCGATGATGCGCTGGCCGCGGCGATCGTCGGTGCAGCGTGTGCACCGGGCGTTACGATCATCCGTCGGGGAGCTCGGCTCGATGCGGCCGTAATAGAGGCCGTTGATCTCTAAGATGCGGATCAAACCCTCAGGCTTGCCCGAGCTGTCGCGCGGCTGCCAGAGACCTACGGGCGAGTTGAGGTGCGCGTCGGCGCTGGCTGGCGGGACGGACAGCGCCGATACCAGCAGCAGCGCCGCGAGCGCGGTGAGGAAGCGCATCGCGGGGGCCGGCTCAGCCGCTCGCCAGCAGCCGGTGCAGGTCGGAAGCAACCTGCTGTGAGGTGCTGTCGGGGAGGGCCAGCAGGCGCGCGCGGCCGCCGCCATCGAAGATGAACACGGCGTTGCTGTGGTCAACTTCGTAATTGCCGTCCTTGTCCGGCTTTTCGTAGTGGTACGCAATGCGGTACCGCTTGCTCAGTGCGGTGAGCTGGTCCGGGTCGGGACGCAGCCCGACGAACTGCGGGCCGAAGTTGTTGACGTAGCGCTTGAGCGCCGCCGTGGTGTCACGGCGTGGATCGACGGTGACGAACAGTATCCGCACCTTGGACGCCAGCGGGCCGAGGGTGCGCAGGGCATTGGCCAGCATGGTCAGCGTCGTCGGGCATTCGTCCGGACACTCCGTGTAGCCGAAGTAGAGCACCACCAGATCGTCGTGATAATTGGCCGCCGTGACCACCCGGCCATCCTGGTCGGTCAACTGAAAGTCGAGGGGCGAGACGAGGCCGGTGATGTTCTTCAGCGAGTAATGCGGCTCGCTGTTGGCGCACCCTGCCAGCGCGGCCGTCAGCAACAGCGCGGCGGCTGCCGCGAGCCATGCGGCGGGTCCCTGACGGTGGCTTCTTACTCCTGGGAAATCTAGTGTCACTTGCAAGCTCCTGGATTCACGCACTGCCGGCCGGCTGCACGGGAGGGCCGAGCTGCGAGCGTCGGCGCACGGCCGTAGCCTCGGGGTCATGAAGGATGTGATGCAGCACGACTATGATGCCGACGAGCGACATCATCGCGGCGGGAATCCAGGTGAGGAGGCCGCCGATCTGCTGGTCATAGAGCGGATCGACGGCCCAGGCGCGGCCGCAGACGGAATAGATCTCGTACAGCGCCGTGCTGTGCAGAGTGATGTAGGCGCCGAGGATGAGCTGCGGAATGGTGACCAGCGACAAGATCACGAGGCGCGTACCGTAGCCGATCGCCGCGCGCCCCTGAACCTGGCGCGGTGCGAGCATCAGCCACCAGAAAAGAAGGCCGTCGGCGAGCATGCTCCAGTTCATCAGGATGTAGCGTCGCGAGTCGATCATCGCCGTGAAGTGAATCGATGGCGTCAGCCAGAAGTAGATGATGCCGATGAAGAGCACAGGCGCGACCACCGGGTGCTGAATGAAGCGGAAGAGAAACCGAACCGGCAGGCGAATCCACGCCGCGATCCTCTGGCGCCGCAGGCCGGCCGGAATACCGGCGCGCAGCGCACGCTCCGGGCCCGCGAGCACCATGAGCACGGGGCCGATGTGGTGCAGCACCAGGTGCTGCAGCCGGTGGATCCAGAACATGTGCTCCGACAGGTAATCGACATAGGTCTGCAGCATCGCGTAGTTGAGCGCGAGGCCGAGAAGGAACATGAACGCACGCCAGAAGCCAACCCGGCCGCCGCTGTGCCGCAGCGCCTTCAGACCGCGCAGGTAGAGCGTCAAGATGGCGGCGGAGAGGATGAAGAGGGTCGGCGAGAACTGCCAGGGTAGCAGGTAGCGTAGATCCATCACAAGCGACGACATCTTCCCATGGTACCACGCGCCCGCCTTGGGCTCAGCCGCGAATTGGCCCGGCGGCACGCTGCCCGCGCCGGCGGGCAGCGTGATTGCCGGGTTCGGGCATGGCATCGCAAATGCATGGCTCCGGCCGCGCCGCGAGCGCCCAGCGCGGCCGGTACTCGCGCTTCGGCAACGAGACTCATGCCGCTGTCGCCGACCGCATCAGCGATATCGCGGATCATTCGCTCGCCGACGTCCCGGTCGATGTCAACCTGTGTCAGCGCGCGTACGAACACGACGACGCTACAACGCGGCTCCCGCAGACTTAACATCCGCAGTTGACGATGCGCCACTGTTGCGCGTAGTCTTTCGACGTCCAACATCGAGATCAGGCATTCCGATGACCTGACGACGACACCGGGATCACGTGTCACGCCTTTGGCACACCTCTCCATGGGGAAGGCGGTCGTAGTTATCACGGTGCTCATAGACGGTCTCATGTGACCCGGGTCTCACCCGGAATGTGATGCGCCGTCCGGTCGGCGGCCTGACAGCGGTGGTATAAAGACCGATCAATCCATCCCCCCGGGGGGTAGTGGCGCGGCGAAGATGAAAGCGAGGGTGATCCCAGGGACTTTGTTGGCATGCCTGCTGGCCGCTGCCGCAGCGGCTCCCGGCAGAGCTGCCACCGCAGCCGATCCCACTGCTCTGTTGACTCTGGCGGACGGTCTCAAGCTCGCCGACCATGCGCGTTTCGAGTCGATCATCCGCTCGCTCGACCAGCGCGCGGGCGAGCTCTCGCCCGAGCAGCGCGCCTATCTGCAATTCCTCCACGGCTGGGATGCGATCTATCGCGGCGATTATCCGGCGGCCATCGTCGCCCTGAGTCAGATCCCGGACGAGGAGGGGAGCGAGACGATCGGATTCCGCGCCGATGCCACTCTGGTGAATCTGTTTGGAGTCGTCGGACGGTACAAGGAAGCGTACAGCAGAGTCGAGCGCCTGCTCGACATGCTGCCGGACATCACCGATAAGGCGGCCAGGCAGCAGGCGCTGCTGGTCGCCGGTCTCCTCTATGAGGAGGTCGGCCAATACGACCTCAGCCTGACATACGCCCGCAAGGTCATGCAGGAGAACTGGGGCGGTGTTGGGGATTGCAAGGGCGGCATGATCGAGATCCGGGCGCTATATCACAGCGGCAAGCTGCGGACGGACGACCCGGAGCTGCGCAAGGTGGTCGATGCCTGCACCAGGGAGGGGCAACCGATGTTCGCCGAGTCGATCGAGACCTATGCCGCGCGGGTCGATTACGACCATGGCGAGGTGAAGAACGGACTCGCGGTTCTGCTCACCCACAACGATGAAGTGCAGCGGACGCATTACTCGCGCCTGATCGCGGATTATGACGCGCTGCTGGCGCAGGGTTATCTGCAAACGCATGAGCCGCTTGCGGCAACGCATTTTGCCCGCGCTGCGATCGCCGTCTCCGGGAAGAGTGTTGAATTCGCGCAAGCGCTGGCGGGGGCCTACGACGTGCTCTATCGGCTGGCCAGATCCCAGGGTGACTATCGCGCCGCGCTGGCGCTGCACGAGCACTATGCGACGGCGGAGATCGCTTACCTGAACGATCGCGCCGCCCGCGGCTCGGCGTACGCCGAGGTACGGCGGCAGATCGCGACCCGGAGGCTCGAAATCCAGTCGCTCAGCAGGAAGAACCGGCTGCTCGAGCTGGAGCACCGCCTTGCGGCCAAGCAGGTCGAAGCGACGCGACTCTACGGCGTCATCCTGACACTGATCCTGATCTTCATCGGGCTGTGGGCCGTGCTGACCAAGCGCTCGCAGTTGCACTTCAAGAGTCTCTCGCGGCTCGACGGGCTCACCGGCATCGCCAACCGGCTGCATTTCATCGAGCGGGCGGAGGCGGCGCTCGGCTACGCGCGCAAGTCGGAGCAGGATGTCTGCCTGCTGCTCTTCGATCTGGATCACTTCAAGTCGATCAATGACCGCTTCGGCCATGCCACCGGGGATTTCGTCCTCAAGCGCACCGCGACGCTCTGCACCGAATACCTGCGGCGCAGCGATACTTTCGGCCGCTTCGGCGGCGAGGAGTTCAGCGTGTTGCTGCCCGGCTGCAGGCTGGAGGAGGCGCGCGAGCAGGCGGAGCAATTGCGCCGCGCCATCGGCGCAATTCAAGCGGAGCAGCGCGGTGGGGCGCTGTCGGCGTCGGCGAGCTTCGGAATTGCATCGAGCAGCACGTCGGGATACGACCTGCAGCGGCTGATGGCGCATGCCGACGCCGCGCTATACCGCGCCAAGCGTGCCGGACGTGACTGCGTCGTGGCCTACGATCCTGCCGAGAGCGGCGAGGTGCGGGCCATCACGCCGTCGCTTAAGCCTGATGGATCGCCTTCGTGACCAGACAGTCCTCGAGGCCCTCAAGGCCGTCCTCTGAGCCGTGACCGCTTTCTTTGACGCCGCCGAACGGCGCATCCGCGGCGGCCATGGCGACCGAATTGATGCCAACCATGCCCGCCTCCAGCGCATCGCCGATCAGCATCGCCCGCTTGCCTGACTCCGTGAAGGCGTAAGCGGCCAGGCCATAGGGCAGCCGGTTGGCCTGCTCGACGGCTTCGTCGAAGGTGGTAAACGGCGCGATCACCGCCACCGGGCCGAACGGCTCCTCGCTCATGATGCGCGCCGCCCCGGGCACTTCCGACAACACGGTCGGCCGGTAGAAGAATCCCTCCTTGCCGTGGCGCTCGCCGCCGGCGCGCAGTTTGGCGCCACGGCTCACTGCATCACCGATCAGTGCCTCCATAGCCTGCGGCCGGCGCGGGTTGGCCATCGGGCCCATGTGATGACGCTCGATAAGACCATCCCCGATCTCGACCTTGCGCGTGCGCTCGGTGAAGGCGGTGACGAAGCGATCGTAAATGCCCTGCTGCACGTAAAAGCGTGTCGGGGAGACGCAGACCTGGCCGGCGTTGCGGAACTTCGCAGTGGCCAGCAGCTCGACCGTGCGTTCGAGATCCGCATCGTCGAACACGATGACTGGCGCGTGACCGCCGAGCTCCATCGTGGTCCGCTTGACGGTGGCTGCCGCGAGCGCCAGCAAATGCTTGCCCACGGCAGTCGAGCCGGTGAATGAAAGCTTGCGCACGATGGGCGAGGCGAGGAGATGTCGTGACACCTCATCGGGGACGCCGAACACGAGCTGCACGACGCCGGCGGGCACGCCCGCATCGACGAGCGTGCGCACTATCTCGATCGCCGAGGCCGGAGATTCCTCGGCAGGCTTCAGGATCACCGAACAGCCGGCGGCAATCGGCGCCGCGAGCTTGCGGCCCGGATTGATGATGGGGAAGTTCCACGGCGCGAAAGCGGCCACCGGGCCGACAGGCTCTTTGACGACCAGAGAGCGCATGCCCGTCGGGCGCACCAGCACTCGGCCGTAGGCCCGGCGACACTCCTCGCCGAAGAACTCGAAGAGGTTGGCGACCGCGATCGCCTCGGCACGTGTCTCCCGCAGCGGCTTGCCTTCCTCCATGGTGGCGACGCGGGCGATGTGCTCGACGCGTTCGCGCACGAGCTGTGCGGCGCCCTTGAGGACACGCGCGCGCTCGTCCGGTGTCGAGCGCTTCCACTGCCGGAACGCGCGCTCTGTCGTCTCCAGTGCGCGATCGAGGTCCGCGGCATCGACGAGTGGCAGCTCGCCCAGCAACTCGCCCGTCGCGGGGTTCACGACCCGGTGCGTTCTGCGCTTCTCCGTCCCGATCCATTCGCCATCGATGTACAGCTTCAGGTCTGTGTATCCGGTCATCATTGTGCCTCAGGCCGCGCGTGCGGCAGGTCGAGCTCCATGAGTGGTACTGATGATTCTACCGCGCCATTCCCGCATCCGGGTCGGTGCGTCCGATAGGCAGTTCGAAGGGCACCGCCGGCAGGCCTTCCCGGTCGTAGAGATCGCAGATCGGGCTGTCCGCCCAGCAATAGCGCACCGTCATGGCTCCAGCCATGGACGACGCGTCCAGAACGATATCCGTGCCGCGTTGTTCCGCATCGACGAACGTGCAGTGTTGCGCGTGATCGCAGAGCTGAAACCCGAGGGGCCGATTGGATTCCTCGGTCTCAAGTCCGCCGCCATGGGTATCGAATCGCACCTGCACCTTGTCGCCCGCGCGGAATGCGCCGACCGGGCTCGGGCTCACGCCGACGACATTCTGGTTGTAGATGAGGCTGCGTGCGAGCAATGCAAGGCGATCGCCGACGTCCTGTTTGTCAGTCGGGTGCAGAAAACGCGTCGAGCCGATGTCGATGGTCACGGCCAGGCCCGCGTGCGCCGTGGCGGCCACGATGCGGCGCTCGACCTCGCGCAGCCGCGCCCAGTCCGACGGCTGCGGCTGCGCCTGATAGGGGCCGAAGCCCGGAAGCTGCACGACGAGGACGGGCGTCGCTTGGCCGAACTGCTGCCGCCATTCGCCGATCAGCGCCGGCAGCAGCCGCGCATACTCCTGCGGAGCATCGGCGTTGGACTCGCCCTGGTACCACAGAACGCCGCGAATCCGGGTGGCGCCGAGCGGGGCGATCATGCCGTTGTGCAGCACCGTGAGACCGAACTGGTTGAGCCAGGGAACATCCGGCACCTGGCCCGTTCGGCTCATCGGGGTCGAGGTCGCGTAGCGCCACTTGCCGGCGAGCCGCAGGGTCGTGCCATCCGCAAACTTCAGAGTCATCTGACTGCCCGGGATCAGCGGTCCCGCGCCGCCAAACACCCCAAGCGCAATGGTGTTGCGGCCCGTATGCAACACGCCGGCGGGGACAGGGTAAACACGTGACACGTCATAGCCTTCCAGGGCGCCGACTTCGGTGCCATCGACCCATGTTATGTCGGAGTTGTCGATCGCGCCGAGAGTCAGCACGGCTTCCTGTGCCGCTTCCCGGGCGTCGAGCACGACATCCTTGCGCAGCCATACGAGGCCGTTGAAGGTCTGAAGCTCTGGCGTTCTCCACTCGCGCCACGTACCGCTCGGCACGACGCTGGGCCAGGATGAGTCGTCGTATGTGGGCGCATACCACGGCGGGTGGGCGTCACTGGCCGGATCGTGCGCGCGCCACCAGTCGGCGGCGATGCGGTCCCAATCCCGGGCGGCCCGTGCCGGCGACCTTGCATAGACCGGCAGCAGGCTGAGATAGGGGTCATAGCCGCCGAGCCGGCGCAGCCGCGGGGCGCTGATCCAGGCCTGGATCACCGAGCCGCCCCAGGCGGACTCGATGAGTCCGATCGGCACTCCGACGGCGGCCTGCAGGGCGCGGCCGAAGAAATAGCAGACGGCCGAGAACTCACGGACGCTCTCTGGGCTCGTCACGTCCCAGTGCGCGCCGGCGCCGAAGGTGGCGCGCGGCAGCGGGCTGGGGAAGCGCTCGATGTGAAAGAGCCGAATCAGCGTATTGTCCGCGCTGTTGACGTCCTGGTCGTAGTCCGAGGCGAGCCGCGTCGGATACTCCATGTTGGACTGCCCGGAGCAGAGGAACACATCGCCGATGAGGATGTCGCTGAGGGTTTGCCGGCTGCCGGCGCTGCTCGCGGCGGCGAGCGTGTAGGGACCGCCCGCGGGAAGGGCAGGCAGTGTCGCCCGCCAGCGCCCATCGGCTGCCGCGTGCGCGCTGACACGGGAGGTCATGGACGAGGCTGCTCCCTGGCCCTTTGTAAGTGTCACGGTCACGGTGGCGCCGGCTGTAGTGACGCCCCACACTGGGATGGACACGCCGCGCTGCAGGACGGCGTGGTCCTGGAATGTCGAGTGGAGAAGAGCGGCGGCGGCGGGGTGGACCCCCGCCAGCACGATGAGCAGGGCGTATCGAAGCACCAGCAAGCGAGCCATTCCCCCTCCTGAGCGGCTATTACGTATTCTAAGTCGATGAGCTCATCCCCCGTGAAGAGACGCGGCTGGCTGGCTGCAGGGGCCGTCCTTGCACTTGCCTGCCAATGGACGCTGGCAACCGCGCAGCAGCCGACACCAAAAGCGCCCGCGTCCGCCACAGGAAAGCCCAGTGGTAGGACCACGCAACCCGCAACGGCAAAGCCAAGTTCTCTGCTGCCGCTCACGCCGACTCAAGTACTGACGCACGTTCGCACGAGCGTCGATTGGTTTCACGACCTTTCCACGGTGGAGCAGATCAATCTCCCGGGCGTCGATCCGGGCGCACGCACCGAGCTGCAGGAGCAGGCACTGCTGACCGTTCACCTGGCCTTCCAGTTCGGCAAGGCTGCCGAGGACATCCTCGGTCGCGAGGTGCAGGCCCAGGCGCAAGCAGCGAGCGCGGGCGGCGGCGCCCCGGCACAGTCGGGCGCACCGACCATAAGCGCGCAGCTGCAGCACGCGGCGGCCAATCTGTCCGCCCAGGAGACGACACTCAAGTCCGAGCTCAACGACATCGACGCCCGCGTACGCGAGACGAAGGGCGCCCACGCGCGCAGCGCGCTTGCCAGTCAGCGCGCGGGCATTCTCGCCGCGCTGCAGCTCGTGCAGCAGATCGAGTCCAACGTCGACCAGTTGCGCCATTTCCAGGAGAGCGCGGTCGCCGGACAGGGCAAGCCGCCCAAGGGCCTGCGGGCCCAGCTCGCGGCGCTCGAGCACTCGCTACCCGCGCTCGCGACCGGAGAGGCGCCGGCTGAGGGCGCGCCGGCGGGGAAGGGGGCTGCTCCCGCCGCCGCCGCGGCACCGCAGCCGGCCGCGGCAGCGAAGACCGCAACCAACTTTCAACCCCAGTCAGCTGGCATCGTGACCCTTATCGGGCGATGGTTCACGCTGCACGGCTACAAGGTGCAGCTCGCGACGGCCATCAAGAGCACGACCACTCTCGAGACTGAGTTGACTGCCACCCGCTCGCGGCTCCTCGTCACGGTGCGCCAGCTCGTGGGGAATGGGCTGGCATCGATTGCATCCGGCAGCAGGGCGCAGCTCGCTACGCAGCGGCCGGCGATCGAGGCCGCCGCCGGGCAGCTCACGGAGCTGTCGAGCGTCATCCTGCCGCTCGGCGAGCAGGCCCTGACCGTGACCAGCGCGCAGACCACGCTGCAGGATTGGAGCCATGCGTTGGCGGGACAAGAGTCCAGCGTCGCGGGCTACCTCGGCCTGCGCTTGGGCATCCTGCTGGCGTGGGTCGTCGCCGTCCTCGTGTTCGCCGAAATCTGGCGGCGGGTGACCTTCCGTTTTCTGCCCGATGCCCGGCGCCGGCGGCCGTTTCTGATGTTGCGGCGTCTGGTGATCACCGTCGCCCTGGTGCTGGTCGTCATTTTCAACCTGGTATCGCAGTTCGGCTCGGTCGCCACCTACGCGGGCTTCGTGACGGCGGGCCTGGCGGTGGCGCTGCAGAACGTGATTCTGGCGGTCGTCGCCTACTTCTTTCTCATCGGCCGCTACGGCGTGCGGGTGGGAGATCGCGTCACGATCGCGGGTGTCACCGGCCGTGTGGTCGATGTGTCGCTGTTCCGGATCTATCTCATGGAGCTCAGCGGCCCTGACCTGCATTCGACCGGCCGGATGGTCGTGCTGTCGAATGCCGTGCTGTTTCAGCCCACCGCGTTCTTCAAGCAGATTCCGGGCGCGGACTACCTCTGGCACAGCGTGACGCTGACGATCGTTGCCACCGCGAATGTGGAGGAGGCTTACGGCAAGCTGCAGGCGGCCGCCAACAAGGTGTATGAGAGCTACAGCGACGCCATCCAGCGCCAACACGATCTGGCGCAGCGGTTCATCGAGTTCGAGACGGCGGCGCCGGGGCCGGAGGTCCGCGTGCGGCTGACGGACAATGGCCTGGAGTGCATGGTGCGCTATCCGGTGGTGCCGGAGAAATCCGCTCGCATCGACCAACAGATGCTCGATGCGCTGCGCAAGGCGTTGGAGGGCGATGAGCAGTTCAAGCTCGTCGCCTCAGGCGGGATGGCGCTGCGATCGGATAGCTGAGTTTGCTAACGGAGTACGGCGAGCCGCGCCAGATTCATCTGCACGACGGCATCATGACAGGCGCTCTGTGCGTACCAGCGGCGTGCGGCCTGGACCAGCGCCGTGCAGATCTGCGTGGTGTCGGCAGCTTCTGGGCCCAACAGCGCCAGCGGACTGGCCTTGAAGCCGCGATGGCGCGTGCGTTGCAGACGATGTAGGCGCAGACGCCGCAATGCCAGGGCCGGCACCGACTCATTGGCAAGACTCGCGCGGTCTGCGCGCTCGCAGACGAGTTGAACGATGCGGCCGACGTCAGCGTCGTCTGCAGGTGGGGCGTCCTCGCCATGCGTTTGCCTCAACCATTCCTCGCACCATGCTTGCACGCTCCCGACGGACACTTGCATGAGCGGGTCGCTCAATGCGGTGGCAATCTGCGGCAGATCGAACGCCTCACGCAGTGCCTGCTCCCAACGCCGCTCTTCAAGTAGCAGCTCGATATCGGAGAGATAGCTGGCGAGCATGCGCGAGCTCGAGGGATGGATCGAGCGCCCCGGCTGTCCCGCCGGAGGAGGCGTCATCTGGTACGCGTGGCGTTCTTGCATGTCAGGTCTCGGTTGAAGGGGTTACCGGAGCAGCGTCCACTTGGCTTCCGGGCAATGTAGCTGTCGTCTGGCGCCGGCGAGCGTTCTTGCTTTTGCCGCGCTTGGCACTGCGCCGAGCGGAGCCTTTGGGGGATTTCCCCTTGAGTTTGCGGGGGCGGGCCTTGCCGCTCGAAGTCTCGGGGGCGGCGCCCGCGCGGTGCGCCTTGCGCGCTTTCTTCCAAACCTTGCGCGCGGCGTAGGCCTGCTTGCGGGCGCGCTTGGCCTCACGCTTGGCCTCTTTCACCCCCCTGCGGGCGCGCTTGAGCTCTTCTTTGGCGATGCGCACCCGCTGCCGGGCGACTTCCGCCTGCAGCCGCGCACGCTCCAGCGGCTCAGCCGGCTCCGCCGCTGAGGGCGCAGCAGGTACGGAAGTATCCGCGCCGTCGCTCGCGCCGGACGAGGCGCCGGCGGATCCCTTTTTTTTGCTAGCTGTCTTCCCCATGCAAGGCGGCTGGTGGCCAAGAGCAGGGACGCGCAGTGTCACACAATAGGCGTGCGCTTGCCAGCCGTGATTTTATCCACAGATTTTGTGAATAACCCTGTGCACACCGGCACATTACGGAGGCAAAGCCGTTGCGGCGGCAAGGGCTTGCGTCAGCGTGGACAACGATTGAGCAGCGCGCGGGCAGGGGCTCAACGCGTGCGCGCGGGCAGCATCGTGGCAGTGACGCGATTGCGGCCGGAGTTCTTGCTGCGATAGAGCGCAGCATCGGCGACTTTGAGCAGTTGCTCGGCGAGCTTGCGCTCACCGACAGGCACGCGATCGAGTCCGCACAAGCCGAAGCTCGCCGTGACGTCGACGTCGCGGCCATTCACCTTGAAGCACTTGTTGGCAATGCCTGCGCGCAGCTTGCGCGCGACATCGAGCGCATGATCGTAGGCCGTCTCGGGCAGCACGACTGCGAATTCCTCGCCGCCGATGCGCGCCACCCAGTCGACGCCGCGGCGCAGAGACTCCTGCAGACGGCCGCCGAACTGCTTCAGAATCTCATCGCCGCCGGCGTGGCCCAGTGTGTCGTTGGCGTTCTTGAAGTAGTCGATGTCGCAGAGAATGAGCGACAACGACCGCCCGTAGCGAGCTGCGCGCTCTACCTCGCGAGGGAAATGCTTGCTGAAGAAGCGTCGGCTCGCGACGCGAGTCAGGTCGTCCGTTGTTGAGAGCTTGCGATTCTCAACAAGCGCGATGCGGAGGACGGCTTCGAGCTCTGCGATTCGACGCGCCGCCCCGAGACGCGCGTGTATCTCACGATCCGAAACGCGTCGACCCACGCAGTCATCCGCGCCGGCCGTGAGCCCCGCTTCTCTCTCGCGCCACTCATCGAGTGGTGGGACGTAAACGACGTAAGGTGTGCGTGCGGACTGTTGCACGCGTACCTTGCGGATGAGCTCGAGGCTGTCGGTCACTATGACGGGGCGGAATTCCGTTACCAGGCTGACGAGCGCTTCGGCGTCGTTGGTGGCGGTCTCGACCTCGAGCATGTCGGGCGGGATGCGACGCGCAAAATCAGCGAGTATCCCCGCGTCGGAGATCGCGACAATGGCGCGAGGCGGCGGCAGCACGCGCAGCATGACTGCAATCGTGGCCGTGGTGTCTTCCTGCATCGCCGAAGGCTGCTGTGCGCGGCGTTCCAGGACTCGCTTGATGACGGTGGTATGCCCACCCGTGCGCATTTGGCCCCCCTAGGGCACTTTGCTCTGGCGACTGGGCCGGAATGTTACGGATTCCATCGCGCGAAAACTGTGGTGCCCGGCGCAACGGCATCGTCCGCCAGGCAGTCCCGGGCATGGCGAGCCGGTCTCGGGCCCCGAGCGCCCAGTTCAAATGTGACGCTGTGCACGTTTCCCCTCGAGGGCGGCAGGTCGCTACCATATGCGGGCCGCAGCCTCGCGCGAGCCATACCGGAAGCCTTTCCCGCCATGGGTCCTCCTGCCATCACCCGCCGCCGCCGTCCTTTCCTCACCCCGGTCTGGCTGCTGCTGCTGGCGGCGCTCGTGCTGCTCGGGGTCGGGCTGTTCCTGCATCAGGCGGAGTCGAACACCATCGTCGTCATCGTGCCGCCGGCGAACGAGGAGCTGGGCACCATCGACGATCCGCCGCTTTCGGCCACCGGCGAGCAGCAGGCGCAGCAGCTCGCGCAGCAGTTCGCCGCCGCCAATGGCCCGGACGGCCTCGATGCGATCTACGTGAGCCCCGGTCGCCGCGCAAAGCAGACCGTGGCGCCGCTGGCGCAGCAACTCGGTAAACAGCCGCTGACGCTCACCAGCAGCGACGCGAATGGGATTGCGGGGCAGATCATGAGCGAGCATGCGGGACACAACGTGCTCGTCGTCTGCCCGGAGGAAGTGATCGCGGATCTGGTGCAGGTGCTCAGTGGGCAGCAGGTCAAGCCGCCGGAGGGGCAGCGGGCGGTCTGGGTGGTCACCGTGCCGACTTACGGCCCTGCCAGCGTGCTGCGGATCGGCTACTGACTGTCTTTTCCGGCCGGCCGCGACGAAGCCTTACCGGGCGCGCGCGCTCAGCGCGATGGCCTTGCGGACGAATACCTCATGCGCACCGATGCGAAAGTCGGCAACCACCGCGTCCTGGATGTGCCGGGCCTGGTCGATGAGGTAGGTGGTGCGGCGCACGCCGAAGCCCAGCGGGCCCTGCGCGGCGTACATCTTGATGACGAAGCGGTCCACGTCCGCCAGCAGAGTGAAGGGCAGCTTGTACTTTTCGCGGAAGGCCCGGTGGCTCTCCGGGGTCTGCGGACTGATGCCCGCGACTCTGAGGCCGGCCGCTTCGACCTCGCTCTCCAGATCGCGCAGCTGGCAGGCCTCCCGCGTGCAGCCCGGGGTGAAGTCGGCGGGGTAGAAATAAAGGATGAGCGGTCCGTCGCGCAGCAGATTGCTGAGCGAGGTTGCCTGGCCGTCCGCGTCCGGCAAGGTGAACTCCGGTGCCCGCGCGCCGATTGTCAGCATGGGCCTCTCCAGGGTGGGCTGCTCTGAGCGCATGATAGCCGCCGGGTGGGGTGGCCGGGCAAGGCGCTTCGGTGTCGGGCCCGGGCTTCACCCGCTGTGCTGTACCGAGACAGTCGCCTGCCCGATGCGGCTGCGGCCAGGCCTGGCGGGGTAGGGCTTCTCGATTGGACGCGCTGGCCTTGGGTGCTAGAATCGCGCGCCTTGCGTGGGGCGGTAGCTCAGCTGGGAGAGCGTCGCGTTCGCAATGCGAAGGTCGAGGGTTCGATCCCCTTCCGCTCCACCACTTTTCTACCTCCCAGAATCGGCGAGAAATTTCACTGACCGCCCGGTCGAGCGGTTTCATCGGGTTAGTTCACCAGAACAGTTACTGAGTTAGAGGCAATGCCATTGGCCACGACTACCAGTGAGCTCTCGCCGCTCTCTACATTGGTCGGCACGTCAAACGACGTGGCAACGACGCTGGCCGCGGTGGCTACGCCCATCGTGCTGTGGCCGTGAGTCCGCGCGTAGACCACGTGTCCTGACGCCTGATTGGTAATGCGTACCAGAGGATAATTCGTCGCGGCGTCGAGCTCGTCACCGACGGCGGCAGCTTGCGAGAGGCCATTGAACTGGGTGCCTGAAATCAGGTAGGTCGAGCCGCGCCCCACGGTCGCCGGCGCCGCAGTGATCGTGGGCGCCCACTCCGGGTTGGCGCTGCCCGTGCCATCATAGACCCAGGTCACTCCCCCGGTGACTAGCACCTGGCCGCTGGGTAAGGGGAGAACGAAATACTCCGTGTTGCCACCATTGGTCGGCAGGCTCCCGGTGGCTGACAGCGTCGAGCCATTGAATTCATAAAAGCGGCCGGAATTCGTGGCAATCAGCGCATTGCCGGAAGGTAGCAGCGCCGCGCTGGCATCGCCCGGATCATCGCCAGGTCCGAAGTTCGGACCCGATGTGAAGCTGCCCGGGTCTCCCGGCAGCACACCCGGACTGTAGATCGCCGTGTGAGCGGGACTTCCATCGACCTCTGCTCCTGTCAAGAAGACGGTGCCATTGGGCAGCAACAGGGCTGGGCCGATTTCGCCGGGCGGGTCATAGGTGCCCGTGGGGCCCGGACCGTAACTCACGCCGCCCACCACCTGGACCGGCGCCGGGCCATAATTCAGTGGTGAGCTTGGCGGGGAGCTCAAGAGATCGGGAGTATCGCCATCGCTGTACCATTGCATGGTCGGCGGATCATAGTGTTCCGCTTGGCGTGGGTTGCCTACATCGACAGTCAACAAATCGCCGTCGGGCAATAGCGTCCAACCCTCTTCGGCGAAATTATCTGCTTTCCCGGCGGACGTCACTGACGTCCAGGTAAGCGTCGTCGGGTCGAGGCGCCACATATCCCGACCCAGCTTATCGCCAAACACGAAGTCACCGTCGGGCAGGACGGCCGATGACGAGTCGCCGATATACGCGACTCCCAGGGGTGGCGCGATCATCTGCCAGCGATCTGCCACTGGGTCATATACGGCCGACATGTTCGTGAGACCACTGGGCGCGAACGGCAGGCTGTAGTTGTTCTGGTTGTATTCCCCGCCTACGAACAGCACGCGCCCATCGGCCAGGACGGCCTGCGCCCCCGCGTAGGGCGCATACCCAACTGGTGGGCTCGAAACCTTGCGCCAGCTCCCGTTCACATAGCTACCCCCCGAATCCGGTGACAGCTCATAGAACACCCCCGCGTCGTTGATCGACTGCATCAGGACGCTCCCGTCGGTCAGGACCATGGTGAGATATCCCGGCTCGGGCGGCTGATTGAGGAGGGCGGTGAATGGGCCCGTTGCGCATACGACGGCTACGTTCGTGATGTTTGCGGTACCTACCACGCCTGAGCCATTCATGACGATACAAGTCTGCACCGGTGTCGAGGGCTGCATCGCCACGGTCACGGCGTATGAGGCGCCGCTTCTCAGGGCGACTGGAAAGGTGAAGGACCCGGATGCCGAGACTGAAACAGCATCACCGTTACTATCCCGCAGGATCAGGCCCGCGCCGGTGATTCCGGCAATCGTGCCGCCGATGGTGTAAGTGGGCGGCGGTGCGCCGCTATTGTCGCCACCGCCACCGCATCCAGCAAGGAGCAGCGCAGTCAGGATCATGAGGGCGCGCGACATCGCACTCCAGTCGAGAGGGGCACGCAGCATGCAGTATACGTCTCGCGTTATCTTGAAAAAACCCTAATTATTGGCGCCGTGCGCGATGTGTCGACCGTGTAAAACTCAATAGAGGGCGGAACGTGACATCTCGAAGGTTCTCGGTGCAGCGGGCGGCGGTCCAGTAATCATGACCCGATGATGGACCGCGCTTCGGGGCGCATCCTGCCCCGGTGTAACGCTCGGACTCGGGCGGACGTATTAAAGCGATATGAAAACACTCTGCCAGCTCTATGCCAGGCGGCAGCTTGACCATGCACGATCATGAGAGTGGTATGAGATTAGCTTCCGTACTCGACAGATTCTGCATCTCGCCGCTTCCGCTCCCGGCGAGCTGGTTTGCGATTCCCTTGCGACTCATTGTCGGATTTGGCTTCATCGAGCACGGCTACGCGAAGCTCGCCCGCGGCCCGGATGTTTTCATCGCGATATTGCACGCGATCGGCATGCCCTTTGCGCATCTGCTCGGTTGGGCGACGATCGTCGTAGAGATAGTCGGTGGATCGTTGATTTTACTTGGTGCCCTCGTGCCGCTCGCCACGGTGCCGATGATCGTGGTGCTGCTGGTGGCCGTCTTCACGGTGCACCTGCCCTACGGGTTCAGCTCCATCAAGCTGCTGTCCTACGGTCCGCACGGCGCGCATTTCGGCCAGCCGGGATACGAGACTGATCTACTCTACGTGGCGGCGCTTCTCGCGCTCTCCTTCGGCGGCGCCGGCCCGCTTTCGGTGGATGACCATTGGCAGAGGCGCCGGACTCATCGAGCGGGCTCCAGCCAGGTCGGCGGGTGCGATTAGGTTAGAGCGGACAGCGGCGCGCGCCAGCCACTCCTGAGCGGACTCGGAACGAGTTGATCCAACTCGCCTGTTGGGCCATGACAGCGCGGTGATGCCAACAACTGACCGTCCGGCGCGGCGCTAGTCTCGGGACAACATCATCGCCGTCGCGTCGCGGGCCGGCGGAGCCCGTCGATGTCGTTTGCACTGTCGTTGCGGCAGTGCAACGCAATTCTTGAGCTTAACATAATGCTTTAAGACCACGAGGAACCGCGGTAGCGTAGGCCCGTTTGTCTCTTCGTAGCCGTTTAGCGACAGAGTATGTGGCCTATTTGCAACGTGCTACTGCGGGAAATTGGAACCCGGCTACGTTATCGCCAGAGCCCTTTGGCGCCGGCATTCCGATTTCAATCGATGTCACCACAATCCCCTGATTCTCTGGGTCTTCCTGCACGGAGAGACCGGACGCGAGGAGGCAAGCAGTATGAGAAGTCTCTATCCAGCACCCGTCGGCCTGACGCTAATCGTGCTCGCCGGCTGCGCGAGCGCACCGCCACCTCAGACCACAGCTGATCTGGCCCGCGCGCACACTCTGGTCGTCGCGGCAGAGCAGAGTGGAGCGCAGCTGTACGCGGCCACGGACCTGCAGGCGGCGCGCGACAAGGCTCAGCAAGCCGATCAGTTCGCGCAGCGCGATGCCGGCCGCGCCGACCAACTCGCGAACGAAGCAACGGTCGATGCTCAGCTCGCTAGCGCGCGTGCGCAGAACGCGCAGGTGCGGCACGCTCTCGGAGAGTTGCATCAAAGCCTGAGAACGCTGCGCAGCGAGGAAGAGCGCAATACGGCCCCACCTGCGACAGCGCCGCCATCGAACGGCACACCGCAAAGTCAGCCGCCGCAAGCGGTATCGCCATTGAAACCAACACCTCCGGATCAGAACGCGCCACCACAGAACCGGACGCCACCTGGTGCGCCGGGCCCGACTAATCTACGGAAGTAAGGAGTCACCCCTATGAGCCCATGGAAATCGATCACGATGGCTACGGCCCTGCTGGCAGCCGCCGTTCTTTCGGCCTGCGCCACGCAGCCAACGCGTAACGATCAGCTGGAGGAAGCGCGCGTTGCGGTGCGGAGCCTCGAGCAGGATCCTGACGCGCAGGTTGCAGCAGCCTCCCAGCTGCGCGATGCGAGCAACAACCTACAGCGCGCGAGCCAGGCATTCGATGCGCATGAAGCCCCCGAGCAGGTGACCTATTTTGCCTACCTTGCGGACCGTGAGGCGCAAGCGGGCAGCGAGCACACGAGTGCGTATCGAGCGAACCAGGAGCTGGCAAAAGGCAATGCGGAGCGCAACCGCATTGTGCTTGCAGCGCGCAACCAAGAGGTGCAGCAGGCCCGCCAGGCGACAGCGGCTCAAGCCCTGCAGACGCAGGCGGCCCAGCAGCAGGCACAGCAGGCGCACGCGCAGCTACAAAAAGAGCGCCAGGACCTCGCGAATTTACAAGCTCGCCAAACGGCCCGCGGTCTCGAGCTCACACTTGCGAGCGATCTGCTCTTTGATACCGGATCAGCAACGCTGAAACCCGGGGCGACGCTGCAGCTCAATCGCCTCGCCGACTTCATGGGCGAGAATCCCAAGGCCCGTATCATTGTTGAGGGATACACGGACAGCACGGGCACGGCCGTCATCAACGAGCAACTCTCGCAGGGGCGTGCGCAGGCCGTCGCTGGCGCGCTCGAGACGGAGGGCATCTCGACCGATCGCATCCAGCCGGTCGGTCGCGGCCAAGACTATCCGGTCGCAAGTAACGCGACTTCCGCCGGGCGACAGCAAAATCGCCGGGTGGACATCATCCTCTCGGACATGTCCGGGCACTTCGCCCAGGGGGCGAGGCGGGCTCCGTCGCTGCAGTGATGCGGCAGCGCACCACCACCAGGGAGAAGCCCACGAACTTGCACCCGATGGGGTGATTCCCCTTACAATTTCGCTCACGGAGCAGGAACAGCGAAGAGTGTCTCCCGAAGCTCCGTAGGAGCGAAGGCAGACCCGACGTCGCGGTCTACGCTGGCGCGCGTGTCCGGTTGGTTGCGGGGCACCGGGAAGTTCGCCGCGGCAACTCGTGAGCGAGGGTCTACGGTGAAAAGAAACAGGCACATCAATTCAGCCATCCGGGACTGGAACGATATTCAGTTTGCTCTCGTGGTGGCTGGAGCCGGCAGTTTCCATGTCGCCGCGTCCCGATTGGGCGTTCACGAAACCACCATATCGAGACGAGTGCAAGCTCTCGAGCGTGAGCTGGGAGCGAAGCTCTTTGTCCGTCATGCGCATGGCATGGCGCTGACACCCGCCGGCGAATCACTCGTGGCAAAGGCCCGAGCAATGGAGGACGCGGCCACGGTGCTGCGCCACGACATCGGCAGCTTCGATGCCAAGCTGAGCGGCGTCGTCAGGCTCACCGTGCCCGAAGGAATCGGTGCCTATTGGCTGACGCCGGCATTGTTCGAATTCCACAAGCGATGTCCTGACATCGCGCTGGAAGTGACCACGACCGTGCAGCGTGTTGATCTTCTGGAGTCGAACGTTGACGTCTCGATTACCATCGAGCGCCCCACGGAGCCCCGGCTCGTGGTACAACGCGTAGGTGTTGCGCACTACCACCTGGTCTGCTCGGCAAAATACGTGCAACAGCATGGCGAGCCGCTTACGCCCAAGGATCTCGAGAACCACAAGCTTCTCACCGTGGCGCTGTACGGCTCGGCCGACCACCTGAAATGGTGGAATGAGCGCGTCGAGATGAGCGGGCAGCCCGCTTTCCTCACCAATTCACCGAACCTCTATCTGGCGGCGATCCGCGAGGGATTCGGGATCGGCATGCTGCCGACGTTTTACTGGCTGTTCGCGCCGGATCTGATTGCGCTGTCGCTGCAACCGGACTGTCAGGCCGACATTTGGCTCGCGTTCCACGTGACCTCCAAGCAGAGCGCCAGGGTGCGGGCGGTCACCGACTTCCTCAAGAGTCGCTTCTCTCAGGACCGATTCAGATGGTTCGTGTAGGGCGCTACCCCGCAGGTAGACCGGCGGGATTCGCCCCGTATCGTTGGAACCAGCTCATCATGTATAGCTGAGTGCGCATCCAGTCGGATGGTTTCATGACCGAAGTTCCGTGGTATTCGTCCGGGAAGAGCAGCAGCGCCGCCGGCACGTTACGCAGCTTGAGAGCGGAGTAATACTCCTCGGTCTGCGGACTCGGGCATCGTCGGTCGAGTGCCCCAACCATCATCAAAGTCGGCGTGGTGACGTTGCCGACATACATGAGAGAGGATTCCGCGAGCCAGTTCTTGGGATCCTGCCAGAACGGCTTGCGAAAGAAGCTATGTATGTAGTACGGAATATCCGTCTCTCCCGCCTCGCCGATCCAGTCCGTTACCGGACAGCGTACGGCGGCCGCGGCAAACCGCTGGGTATGTCCAATCACCCAGCTCGAGAGCACTCCGCCGCCACTGCAGCCCGTGACAAACATGTGGTGCACGTCGATATTGCCCTGCTTGATTGCCGCATCGACGCCCGCCATGAGATCGTCGTAATCCGGGCCCGGATAGTGGTAGTCGATGGCGTTGGTAAAGGCATCGCCGTAGCCTGTCGACCCGCGCGGATTGATGTACAGAACTATGTAGCCGTTAGCCGCGAAATTCTGGAAGGATGGATTGAACCCCACGTCGTACATGCCGAAGGGGCCGCCATGGATCGAGAGCACGAGGGGATACGAACGTGACGGATCAAAATGCGGCGGTTTGATGATCCAGCCCTGGACATGCGAGCCCCCGGTGGAATCGAACCAAATGCCGTTCACTTTGGAGAGAGCGACGCTGCGCAGCAGCGCCGCATTGAGCTGAGTCAGCCAATGCCGCTTCGTCGGTGCGCGCGGGTCGACCAGCTCTACATCGCCGGGCAACCGGGGCTCGGATCGAACGGCGACGATACCGGCCTGACCCGCGGAGATACCCGTCACCACCTCGGCGCCCGTAGTCAGTTGCCGGATGCCTTTACGAGCGGACCATGAGTAGATGTGAACGCTGCCGTGACTTTCGGCTGTGAAGTAGAGCGTCCTGCCGTCCGGTGCCCAGCTCAGATTCTGCGGCTCGCGATCAAATCCCGCCGATTGCAACCTGGCGTTGTGACCGTCCGTGGACATCGTGTATAGCTGCGACAGCGGGTAGCCTTCGCCGCTTTTCGGAAAGCCGACGAATGCGATGGTCTTGCCGTCGGGTGATACAGCCGGTTCGCGCCAGCTGCCGGTCGTTTTCGTCAGTCGGGTCGTGGCTCCGGTGGCCAGATCCACCTTGTATATGTAACAGTAGCGAACGTTACGATCGGGATCGCCTTCCTTGAATCCCTCCACTATCGCGGATTTTCCGTCGCCACTGAACCCCCAGTCGACGTTACCGATGTATTCCCACACGCTCTCGTTGACGTTCCAGTCGCCTTGAGTTATTTGCCGAGGCGCACCGCCGTCCGCTGCGATCAGGAAAAGGTGACGAAAGCCCCTTTGAGTAAGGCCGTGTGTATCGAGTTGGTAGTGAAGGCGCTCCGTGAAGAACGGCGCGTTGGCCCACTTGGCCCCGGCAGGGGCTGCGGGTAACGCTATCGGCCACTTCTCGGGATCGGGAACGACCATGGTGAACCCGATGAAACGCCCGTCGGGTGACCAATGGAGATTGGCGGGTGTCTGGGAAAGCCGGCTGATCTGCCTGCCGGGTCCCGGATCGGAAGGACGCAGAATAAAGATTTGCATGCCTCGCGGCTGCCCTTTGCGAAGGTAGGCAATGCTCTTGCCGTCAGGCGACCAGACCGCAGCGCTCCCATTGGCGACGAATCGGTCACCTGAGCCATCCGTGCCGACGGTCCAGATAGCGGTTTGGGTTTTGTCCTTGTGCTTGTCCACGACCGTGCGCGTGTAGACGACGCGGCTGCCGTCGGGAGATAGTTGCGGTCCGCTCGCAGACTGCAATTCCAGATACTTGTCAACCGTGAATCGCCCGGCCGTGCCGGGCCGGGCTGATTGCGCCTGAGCGGCGAGGCAGAGAGTCGCACTCAAGCCGAAGGCGAGCTGCTGAATAACTCGAAGGTTACGATTCATGGAATCCCCCGTTTGCCGTTGCGCGGCCTGGCCCTCGGGTCGTGACCAGCAGCGCCATGAGACTCAAGCCGCAGCACCCGATCACATACCACGTGGGTGAAAGCGGATTATCGGTACGCGCGACGAGTGCGGTGGCGATGGTCGGCGCAAAGCCGCCGAACACGGTCACCGACAGGTTGTACGCCACGCCGACCCCTGAAGAGCGGACACCGACAGGAAAGAGCTCCGCTATCGCCGCGGGCGCCGGGCCGATGAAGAGGCCTGCGAGCACCGCAGACACGAGTTGGAAGAGCGCCAGCGTCGTGGCCTGCGGATGCATGAGGAGCATGTCGGTGCCGGGTACAACCAGCAGCACGATGGCGAGAGCCGCGGCTCCCATGATGCGGTTGCGGCCAAAGCGGTCGGAAAGAGCGCCGGCCAGGGGTGCGGTGATGAACATGACCGCCAGTGCCAGGCTGTTGCTGAAGAGAGTGGTGGCCAGCGGCAGCTTGAGGAGGGTGTGCGCGTAGAGGGGCACGTACACGAAGAAGAAGTAGGTGGCAACGGTCCAGATAATGGTAATGCCGAAGCCGCGCACGAGTGCGCCGCCATGAGCGCGCAGCAGCACGCTCAGGGGCGAGGAAAGGGGACGCGCTTGCCGCACGAAAGCGTCCGGTTCATCCAGACGTCGGCGGATGTACAGTCCCGCCGGAACGACCAGAATGCTCGCCCAGAATGGCACCCGCCAGCCCCATGTCTCCAGTTGCGCGGGGGACAAGATTGCCGATACGGTAGCGGCGATCAACGCCCCCAACAGTAGCGCGCCCGCTTGGCTGGCCGCCTGCCAGCTGGCGTAGAAACCCGCCTGCCGCGGCGGCGCGTGTTCCGTCAGCAACGCAGTCGCGCTGCCCACGACGCCACCGGTGGCAAGACCTTGGAGCAGGCGCGCGAGCACCACCAGCAAGGGCGCCGCGAGTCCGATGGCGGCATAGGAAGGAATCAGGCCGATCAGGAGCGTCGCTGCGCCCATGAGGCCGAAGGTGACGAGAAGCGCAAACTTGCGCCCCTGGCGGTCGGCCAGAACCCCGAACACCAATGCACCGACGGGCCTGGTCAGGAACCCTACGCCGAAGGTGCCTGCCGCGAGAAGCAAGCCCACCGTCGCATCGCCTACCGGGAACATCACATGGGCGATAACCCCCATCAGAAAGGCGTAGACCGCAAAGTCGTACCACTCGAGAACGTTGGCAACCGTTACCGATGCCACCACGCGCAGCGGTCGCTGCTGGCCCTCCCCGACGGATGGCTCGAGGTCGCTCATGCGGAATCGGCCGTCGACATCCACTCCGCCAGCTTCAGCATGAAACGGTCTGCCTCCTCGAGCGCAGAGCACGCAATCCACTCGTCGGGCCTGTGGGCCTGATCGATCGAGCCTGGGCCGCAGACCACGGTTGAAAACTGCTCGCGCTGAAAGATTCCCGCTTCGCTTCCGAACGGAACCGTCGTCAACGGCAACCTGGCGCCGAGCTCGCGCATCAGGGTAATCGACTCCTGCGGCAGCTGGCTGGCGAACGCGGGCACGTCTAGCTCGATCTCATTCGCCACCTGCAGTGCGGCGAACCTGCCGCCTCCCAGGTAATCGGCTACCAGCTTGTGTATGGTCGCCCTGGCCTCCTGGGTCGACGTCCGGCACTCCCATCGCACACGGCAACGCTCGGCGACGATGTTGGTGGCCGCGCCACCGCAGATCTGCCCCACGTTTATGCTGCATCCTTGGCCGGCGATCGCCGGCAGCCTGGCGACCTCGCCCAGGAAATGTACGAAAGCGGCAGCGGCGTCGATGGCATTCACCCCCCGAGATGGGTCGCTCGCATGCGCGGCGACGCCGCGGAAAGTAGTGTGGGAACCGATGACGCCGTTGTGCGCGACACCAATCTTCATGTCGGTCGGCTCCCCGACGATCACGAACGCCGGACGCGGTACACCAGAGGCAATGCGGCTTACCAGCGCGTGAGCGCCGAAGCAGCCGACTTCCTCGTCATAGGAGAATGCAAAGTGAAGCGGTCGCCGCAAACGCCGCTGATCCAAATCACCGAGCAACGCCAGGCTGCAGGCTATGAACCCCTTCATGTCCGAGCTGCCGCGCCCGTACAACCGGCCTTGCCGCTCGACCAGCCCGAAGGGATCGCTCGTCCACTCCTGGCCGTCGACCGGCACGACATCGGTATGACCGGAAAGCACCACACCGCCTTCCCGCTCCGGGCCGACACTGGCCAATAGGTTGGCTTTGTCCTTGGTGGAGTTGTGAAGAACGCTGACGCGCCCCCCGTGGGCCTGCAGATAGTCTGCCACCCACTGAATCAACTGCAGGTTTGAGTTCCTGGACGTCGTGTCGAATGACACAAGCTTTTGCAGCACTGAGGTGCTCGTAGTCATATTGGGGCTCAGCTTTGGATGAGTGTCAGATGGACGTTGCAACGTAACGAGAGCGATGAGCGAAGAAAGAATAATGCCTAACGCAATTCCGCAAGGCATCATCTTTGCAGCTAAGAATTGCAAATTTGCAAGACACGCCGGCAAGTTGGTCGCGCGACGACGAGTTCGGCTTGGTTTCAATGGCGGGATAATCCCTATATTTAAGGCCTTTGCAGCTGCTCGGCGCGCCCGCCCGGGCGTGCCCGCTGCGCCCGGGCAATGCGTGTCGGCGTGAATTGACTCTCCCGGCGGCGCGCGCATAGGCTTCGATCAACACGCGAATCGCCTCTGTGACCGTTAGAAGTAAAAGTGGGGTTGATTATGAATTCACGTCTGCTTCACGTTGGTGCAGCAGTTTCCTTCAGCGCCCTGTCTCTCCTCCTGTCTTCACCGGCATTCCCCGCGGCGCCCGCAGCGACGGACGACAGCGCCGAGCAGCCAAAATTGACGGAGGTGGTGGTCACGGCGACGAGGCGTGTGGAGCGCGAAGTAACGGTGCCCATCTCTCTCTCGGTACTGGGAGGGGCGCAGCTCGACCAGTCGAGCCTGCAGAGCGCAACGGACGCTTTGAGCCTCGTACCCGGCGTTGCGATAAACATGAATGGCCAGGGCGGCGAGCCGGTGCTGACGGTGCGCGGCGTGACTGCGAGCGGCGCTCTTTTCTCCGGGCCGAGCCCGATCGGCTACTACCTCGACTACATACCCTTTGGTCTGGTCCGCTCCGCGGTCGAACCGGACCCGGACATTTATGATCTCGACCGGATAGAGGCGCTGCGCGGCCCACAGGGTACCCTGTACGGCGCCAGCGCGTTGAACGGTGTCGTGCGCGTGCTCACGAACGACGCGGACCCCAATGAGTTCGAAGTGAAAGGCCGCGTTGGAACATCGACAACCGAGCACGGCGGGGGCAACTGGCTCGGCGATGGTGCGATCAATATCCCGATTGTACCGGGGGTGCTTGCGGCGCGACTGGTCGTCAGCAGCGAGGACAACAGCGGCTGGATCAATACGCCGCTGCGCACGCACGTCAACGATGAGAACTCGAAGAATATCCGGCTCAAGGTCACCGCCAAACCGACCAATGATCTGACGATCAAGCTCGAGGCGATGCATCAGCAGATGGATGAGGGAGCCCCGCCTCTAGCTACCGATGACTTCTCGGCGTCGACGCGAGACCAGTCGATTACGACGCACTGGAGTGGCTATGACGTGCATGTCGACTATGAGCCGCCGACGGTGTTTTCGATATCGAGCTCTACGAGTTACCTGACCTATGTCAATAACGGTTCGCTGGACATCGCACCGGGTGCAAACAGCATACCGCCGCTCACGACTCTCTTGGATTCCCGGGTGTTCAGTGAGGAGCTGAACCTGCTTTCGAACCTTACAGGCCCGTGGGAGTGGTCTGCGGGGGTGTTCTATCGCGACGCGCGCGACAGCTTCTACCAAACGCTCGGAGATCTTATCCCTGCGCCGGTGTACGAGGCGGATACATCCCGATCCGAGGCGGCCTTCGGCCAGGTGAGCCGATTCTTCCTGGAAAAGCAGCTGCAATTGAGCGTCGGAGCGCGATACTTCCATGATGAGGTGGGCCTCGATCAGTTGATCCTGTTCGGCGAGCCGCCCGGCACGCCATTGCTGCGCTCGGAGACTCCTTTCAATTCGACCACGCCGCGGGTGGTGCTATCCTGGTTTCCGGACTGGATCCCGAATCACAACGAGATGATGTATGCCTCGTACTCGCAGGGCTTTCGCAGCGGGTACCCGCAGAGTGAGCTGGTCCAGGTCGTGAGCACGGCCTTCCCGCCGGTGAAACCGGACAAGCTCAGCAACTACGAGATCGGCAGCAAAGGCGAGCTGTTGGATGGTATGTTGAGTTACAACGCGGCGCTCTACTATATGAAGTGGGAGGGAATCCAGGAGAGCCTGGGCATCATCCTGCCCCCGAGCACCGCGGCCATCGTGGTGAACGTCAACGGTAAGTCCGCGAGCGGTGCCGGGGTGGATCTTGGGATTACGGTGCGGCCGGTCGATCCGCTGGCGCTCGGTGTGAATCTCAGTTGGAATGGCCTCCACGAGGATGATTCCGTCTATTCCGGCGGATCGCTTCTCTTCCCCGTTGGTGCGCGTATCGATTCGTCGCCTGAATACACTGCCGGTGTGACCGCGCAGTACGACTTCCCCTTGGGCTCGCACGGCTGGACGGGCAACTTCGGGCTGGTCGGGCGCTACACTTCCGAACAGACCACGACGAATACGTCAACCACTTCGGCGCTGCCAATCGTTCTCGAAAGTAGCGTCATCAGTACGGCAGACGTGAGTGTTTCGGTCAACTCCCCGACGCACTGGCGCTGGATGCTCTATTGCAATAATGTAGGAGACAACGGACGGGTTGCATTGGCCTCGCAGACACCCTATGAAAACCTGAGCATCCGGCCGCGCACGATAGGCCTGCAGTTGAACTACGACTTCAAAGAGCACGAGTGACGGGGGTCTCCATGATTATGCGTCGATTAGTCCTCCTGATGGCCGTTGTGGTGACCACATCGTTCATGTCTGCGGGCGCGGATGCGTCCACGCGCGTTCTGGAGCCGAAGGATCTCTTCCAGATGCACTGGGCGTCCGATCCGCGAATCAGCCATGGCGGTAACGCGATCGCTTACCTGCAGAATTCGAACGACATCATGACCGACGAGGTCACCCAGTCGCTATGGGTCATAGACACGGCGACGGGGGCTCAGATGCCGGTGACGCATGAGCCGGGTCAGTACGGTTCACCGCGCTGGTCACCGGATGGCGCCGAGCTCGCCTACGTGTCCACCGGAAAGGATGGACGGACGCAGATCGTCGTGCATTGGATGAAAGGCGGCGCGACTGCGAGCCTGACGAATCTCACCGAGGAGCCGACCGATATCACGTGGTCACCGGACGGCAAGCAGATCGCCTTCATCATGCTGGAGCCGAGTCCGCGGCCGGCCATCGGGACGCCACTCGCGAAGCCTGCGGGCGCGCACTGGGGGGCGGATCCGATCATCATCGATCGCCTCAATTTCCACGCGGATGGCAAGGGATTGGATCCGTCCGGCTATCGGCATGTCTACGTGATTTCGGTCGACGGTGGCGGCACACCCCGGCAGCTCACTTTTGGCCCATTTAGCGAGGCTGGCCCGTTGGCATGGTCACCGGACGGTCATTCGATCTACTTCGCCGACAATCACAGCGCGGACTGGCAGCATCAGCCCGAGGACTGGGGGCGGCATACCGCCATGACTCTCAGCATCTATCGCCTCGACCTGGCTGGTAACGGCCTGACGCAGCTGTCACACGAGGTCGGGCCCTACAGCGAGCCCCGCGTGTCACCGAACGGCAAATTGATCGCCTACCTGGGCTATAGCGACAGGCATGTCGGGAACCAGGATGTACGGCTCAACGTGATGGATGCAGACGGCAGTAACCCGCATGTCGTCAGCGGATCATTGGATCGGTCCATCACCGATTGCGAGTGGGCGGCGGATGGCCGCAGCCTCTACATTGAATACGATGATCGCGGCATCACCAAGGTCGCGAGGATGGGGCTCGACGGTCACGTAGAGTCCGTTGCCGACAAGCTGGGTCTCCTCGAGGGAGCGCGGCAGCTGCCGTACTCCGGCGGTGAGTTCACGGTCTCGCGCACGAACAGCGTGGCCTACACCGGCGGCAGCCCGGGCGATCTTCCGGAGGTCTACCTCGCTCGCGATGGCAAGACGCGCCGTCTCACGGATTTGAATTCCGCTCTGCTGCCGGCGATGAGCCTCGGTAAGGTCTCGATACTGCCGGTGAAGTCCTCCTTCGATGGACGGGCAATCGGTGCCTGGGAGGTCGTGCCGCCGAACTTCGACCCCGCCAGGAAATATCCGCTGATTCTGGAGATGCACGGCGGTCCGTACGCAAGCTACGGCCCGACATTCTCCTACGAATACCAGCTCTACGCGGCGGCGGGGTATATCGTGGTCTATGGAAATCCCCGCGGCTCGACCTCCTACGGTGAGCAGTTCGCCAATTTGATTTACGATAACTATCCGAGCCACGACTACGATGATCTGATGAGCATCGTGGATGCCGCAATCCAGCACGGCGGCGTGGATGTCAACAACCTCTTCGTCACAGGCCTATCGGGTGGTGGAGTGCTCACGGCGTGGATCGTGGGCAAGACGCATCGCTTCCGTGCCGCGGTGACTCAGCGCCCGGTGATCAACTGGACGAGCTGGCTGCTGACGGCCGACATGGGAGCGTTCGGTGCCCGATATTGGTTCAAGCAGCTGCCGTGGGACGATCAGCAGACCTATTGGAAGCTCTCGCCAATTTCACTGGCGGGCAATGTCACGACGCCGACGATGGTAGTCGTGGGCGTGCTGGATCTGCGTACGCCCTACACGGAAGGAGAGCAGTTCTACCAGGCGCTACAGTTACGCGGCGTACCGACGGAGCTTTACGAAGAGCCGGGTGCTTATCACGGCTTCATTCGGCCATCGCAGTTCGCGCAGGAGCAAACAGCGATAATCGCGTGGTTCAACCGCTACCGGAGCGCCTCCGGGAACTAGCTCTATACGTAGCGCGGAATCGGTCCATTGTGCGGCGTCATCCGATCGCTCAGATCGAACGTGACCTCATCCACGTAACACCAGCCCCAGCCTTCCGGCGGCTCGTAGCCCTCGATGATGGGATGTTTGGTGGCATGAAAATGCTTGGTGGCGTGTCGATGGGGCGAATCGTCGCAGCAGCCGACATGACCACAGGTGCGACAGAGACGCAGATGGACCCACTCGGACCCGATCTTCAGGCACTCCTCGCAACCGAGGGCACTCGGAGTCACATCGCGAATGTCCTTCACGTGTCGACAGACTTCAGCCATGTGCGATCTCCGCCGTTGCTGTTACTGCTGGTAGTGGGGTCTGCGCGCTCTGCCCGAGATACTGATGCAGCGTCGGCACGATCTGGGCGCCTTCGCCGACCGCCGCAGCCACTCGTTTGATGGAGTCGGAGCGGATGTCCCCGATGGCAAATATGCCGGCGCGATTGGTCTGGAAGGGCAGGCGGCCGTCGGCCGCGTTGGGGTCCGCGCGCACGAATCCCTTGGCGTCGACATGCACGTCGCATTGTCCGAGCCAGGCCGTATTCGGATCGGCACCGATGAAGAGAAAGAGATGCTGCAGCGGGCGATGTACCGTCGTTCCGCTGCTCCGATCCCGCCAGGAGATGTTCTGCAGGGCGCCGTTCTCGCCCTGCAGATCGACGACCTCGGTCTCGAGGAGTATCTCGATGTTGGGCTGGGCGGCGATCCGCTCACACAGATAACGCGACATCGTGGCGGTCAGCGAGCGGCCGCGCACGATCATCCAGACCTTGCTGGCGTGGGCCGACAAATACACCGCCGCCTGGCCGGCGGAATTGCCAGCCCCGACCAGGGCCACCTCCTGAGCGGCGCACAGCCGCGCCTCGAGCGGTGAGGCCCAGTAGTGCACGCTCGTGCCCTCGAAGTTCGCGATCTTCGGCAGCGGCAGGCGGCGGTATTCGGCGCCGCTCGCGATCACGACGCTTCGGGCCCTGACTGCATCGCCCGTGGCAAGTTTGAGCAAAAAGCGCCTGCCATCCTCATGCAGCTCTTCATTGAGCGCGGCAACCTGTTCGGGGATCGCCATCTCCGCGCCGAATTTCTGCGCCTGTGTGTAAGCGCGCGCCATGAGCGCCAGGCCGCGGATGCCGGTCGGAAAGCCGAGATAATTCTCGATGCGCGCAGAGGCGCCGGCCTGGCCGCCGAAGGCGCGATCATCGAGCACGACCACTTTGAGCCCTTCGGACGCCGCGTACACCGCCGCGCCGAGCCCGGCTGGTCCAGCCCCGACGATCGCGACGTCATAGAGAGTGTCGCGCCCGACCGCGCGCGACAAGCCCAGGCAGCGCCCGAGCTGGTTCTCCGTTGGATTACGCAGAAAGCCGCCGTTCGGGCACACCACGATTGGCAGCTCGTCCCGGCTGACCTCGAAGCGCTCCAGGAGGGTAGCGGCGCAAGCGTCCGTGTCCGGGTCGAGCCGGCGGTGCGGATAGCCGTTTGTGCTGAGGAACCCCTCCAGGCGCAGCACGTCGCGATTGGTCTCGCGGCCGACGATGACCGGGCCGACGACAGTGCTCTGTAGCAGCGCCACTCGTCGCAGGATGAGCGCGCGCATGATGCGCTCGCCCAAATCGACCTCTTCGACCATCAGATCGCGCAGTCGGGCTGTCGAGATCAGCAGCGCCTCGACGTCGGTGACGACGATGACGTCAACGAGGGCGCCGGCGCCGGACAGGCCTGTGAGCTCCCCCACGAGGGAGCCGGTGTGGTGCTCGACCAGTTCCCGGTCACGCAGATACTCATCGTGCGGACGCACCTTCGAGGTTCCGCTGAGAATGACCTGCAGGCCCGGTGGGGGGCTGCCAGCCACCACCAGCATGGCGCCGACCGCATACGGGCGGACTTCGCCAAAGCGCCGCAGGCGCTGAATCTCAGCCGAACTGAGGGTCGGAAAGATTTGATCGCGGCGCGTCTCGAGGTTCGCGGAAAGCGAAGCCGCCATGCGTTCTCCTGGTGAGCCTGGATGCCTACTTGAGTGCTGCCTCCGTCGCGTCGAAGAGCGAGCGCAGCCCGAAGGACACATCGACGATGATTCCGTTGACGAAGAATCCCGGCGTGCTCCGCAAGTGGCTCCTGGAGCCACCAGCGACGTGCTCCCGAATGCGCTGCAGATAAACCTCGTCGTCCATCTCGGCATCATACTGCGCCATGGCGAGCTGCAGCTGCTGGGCGTACTGGCGCAGGTGTTTGCCTTGCAGGTGGTCCTGGTTGGCGAACAAAAGGTCGTGCATCGGCCAGAACCGACCCTGTGCAGTCGCGCATTCCGCACTCTCCGCGGCGTGCAATGCGTGCGGGTGCAGGGCTTCCTGCGGAAAGTGCCGATAGATGAACCGCACGCGTTCGGGGTAGCGCTCCAGCAGCAGCTTGACGGCAGGGGCAGCCTGCTTGCAATTGGGGCATTCGAAGTCGCCGTACTCGACGACGGTCACGGGGGCATGGTCGGGCCCAATGGCGTGATCGGTGGCGCTTACGGAGACTGCGAGGTCGGTGTGCGTACGAGGATGCATCACTCGTAACTATACGCTGCCTGTCAAGGTCTCAGCAGCTCAAACGTCGGCCCATTCCCGCATCAGGTTGTGGCAGAGAGCCGTGAGCTGCAGAATGGCGCCGTGCTGCGGGACATCCCGGCGCAACCGCTGGATGTTGTTGTCCAGGTCAAACAGCATGCGCCGCGGAGACATGGTGCACGCTGCTTGCCGGGTACAGGACCAGGCTGCCGGCCGCCAGTTTTATCCGTTGCAGGCCAAAGGCGTGCTCGATGACGAGCTCACCACCGTCATATTCATCGACGCCGCTCAGAAACAGAGTGCTCGCCAGGTCGGTACGCACGCGCAGGCTGCTGCCGTGGACAGGCCGCACACTGCCATCGACGTGCGACCCGTATGACTGTCCCTCGGCATAGCGGTTGAAGAGCGGTGGGACGATCTTTGCCGGCAAGGCGCCCGACATGAAGAGCGGATTTCGCTCCAGCGCATCCAAGAGGATGTGGCCGAGCCGCCGCCCCGGGCGTCCGGACTGAATGGCTGCAGGCCAAAGATGGTGTTCTTCGGGTGGCCGGACTGCGCGTCCGGCGAGTGCGAGCTGCGCTGCCGGCAGACCCGCTATATACGAAGAAATATAGACAATTGCAGCGTCAGACGCAACGCGCGCCGCCGCTATGGCAGCGCGCGCTCGGCGGAGTGTGTCATCTGCGGCGCAACGGGGAGGCGCACGAGGCCGGGCTCATTGCTCGACCCGGCTCACGTGTTGGGAGAGTGAATGGGCGGGCGATTCAACAGCGGCCGCCCGGATAGTCTGGGGCCCGCCCGGTCCGTCCGGG
>JBOIAB010000240.1:0-2838 GCA_050738635.1 Steroidobacteraceae bacterium | reverse complement strand
CTGATCTGCGGCGCCGTGCTGCTGCCGGAGGAGGTCGTGCGGGCCGACGGCGCCGCCGTCGCAGCGACGGCCGGCGAGTGGCGGCAGCGGCTGCGCGCCGCTCTGCCTGCAGCATGCATCGTCTGTGGGGGCAGGCTTCTTACCAGCGAGCGACCGCTCGGCACTCCCGCTGCCAAGGCGGCGGCCTGGCGTGAGTCGCGCGCTGCCGCGGTCGACATGGAGAGCGCGGCCATAGCACAGGTCGCAGCGCAGGCCGGACTGCCCTTCATCGCGCTGCGGGTCATCGTCGACACCGCATCCGATCGGCTGCCTGCCGCGGTGATCGCCGCGAGCGGCGGCGGGCGGTTGCGCATCGGACGCCTGTGCGCCGAGCTGTTGCGTGCTCCCGGGGATCTCGGCGCGCTGATTCGGCTCGCGGCGCGGTACCGTATCGCCAAGAGTGTGCTCGCGGCCGTGGTCGCTCGCCGATCCGCGGCGCGGGACGTGCTCGTTGGCGGACCGCGGGCGGAGATCTCATGAGGGCGTTGGTGACGGGGGCGACCGGATTCGTCGGCGCCGCGGTGGCGCGCGCGCTGCTCGCGGAGGGCTGGCAGGTCCGCGCGCTGGTGCGCGCCGGGTCTGATCGCCGCAACGTCGCAACGCTCGCTGTCGAGCAGGTCGTGGGCGACCTCACGGATGCCGCTTCCCTCGAGCGGGCACTCGCAGGATGTGAGGCGGCTTTTCACGTCGCCGCCGATTACCGCCTGTGGGCGCCACAGCCGCAGGAACTCTACCGCACGAACGTCGACGGCACCGGACTTCTCCTCGAGCTGGCCGAGCGCGCGGGAGTGCAACGCATCGTCTACACCAGCAGCGTCGCAACGGTTGGACTGCCTGCGCTCGGCGGCGCGGGTACCGAGGATGCTCCGGTGGCTCTAGCCGACATGATCGGCCACTACAAGCGCTCCAAGTTCCTCGCCGAGCAACGGGCACGGGAAGCGGCGGCCCGGGGCGTGCCGGTGGTGATCGTCAACCCTTCGACGCCGATTGGCCCCGGGGACGTCAAGCCGACTCCCACGGGTCAGATCGTCCTCGATGCCGCCCGCGGCCGCACCCCCGCCTATGTCGACACGGGACTCAACATCGTGCACGTGGACGATGTCGCCGCGGGCCATCTGCTCGCGTTCCATCGCGGCCGCGTCGGTGAGCGCTACATACTGGGCGGCGAAGACATGACATTGCGCGCGATCCTGACGCTCATCGCGCAGCTGGTCGGCCGGGCGCCACCGCGCATCCGGTTGCCCCATGGCGTCGTGCTGCCCGTGGCGTATGTGTCCGAGCTCTATGCGCGCCTGACCGGCCGGCCGACCCGTGTCACCGTCGAGGGCGTGAAGATGGCCCGCAAGCGCATGTTCTTCTCGAGCGCCAAGGCAGTGCGCGAGCTCGGCTACCGTTGGCGTCCTCCGGCGGACGCGTTCGCGGATGCGCTACGATGGTTCAGGACCAACGGCTACCTGACTGACGAAGCGCCGTCCAAAAGCAAGTGAGTAAGCGGCCCAGGGCCGTTCCCTGGGCCGCGGCCAGAATCCCTGTCACCGGGCTGGCCGCGCAAAGCGGCAGGAAGCCGCTCTTTGCGCCAATCTAAAAAGGATAGCCGATGCCCGTGAAGACGGCGATGCCGTCGTGGCCCTTGCCGATGTCGACATAGCCGACGACCGAGGGTGGCGCGATGCCGCGAAATCCCACTCCCATCACGTTGTGCAGATGCGTGATGGGAAAGGTATCGCTGTTGTGGAAGACGCGTCCGGTATCGAAGAACGGTGCGATCTGGATGTCGATGTGCGTCGAGAACGCGTCCATTGAGAGCACGTTCTGCCGTAGCTCGAGGTTGGCGGAGAAGGAATTGCGATCGTAGTAGCGCGAGGTGCCATAACCGCGCAGGGTCTGCGAGCCACCGATGACGCTCTCATCGCCGCCCAGGCTGCTCAGCGCCCAGAAGGGAACGTGGTGCGCGCTCGGCTCATACCGTAGATCCACGTGCGTCGCCACGACCAGCGAGCTGTATGGCGACCAGTAGAACTTGGCGTCGCCGCCGGCTTCGGTGAAGAGCGAGTCGTCGAGCGCGACGTTGCGGCTTGACACACCTCCATAGGCAACGATCTCCATGCCGCTGGTCGGAATGACGATGTCGTTGCGGGTATCGTAGACGAGCGCGATGCGGTGCAAGAGCTCGTGCGTGGTGCCGATGCCGAGCGTTCCCTCGAAACGGGAGGTGATGGCCGGAATGCCCGGAAGAGTCGTGCCGAGGACCTTCACCTTCTTCGCGGCGAAGGTGTAGGCGAGCTGCCAGGTATGGGTGATGTTCCAGCCGAGCGTCGCTGCGACACCGACCTGCTGATCGATATAGACGGTCTGGTTGATCTGGAAGGAGTTGTTGCCGATGCCGAAGAAGCGTGGCGTGCCGCTGCGGTCGTACAGGCCCTCGACCGTCAGCGAGAACGGTGTGTCGCGCAGCAGGCCGGTCTCGTACTGCGCATCGAACGTGCTCTCGACGTGCTGCTCCCCGCCGGCGACGAGCGTCCACTGTGTGTCTTCCGACGGGAAGGCGAGTATGCGGCCGTGGGCCCCCCAGCCGAAGTAGGGGTTGTGTATGAAGTCGGGTGCGATGATGTCGGTGATCTCGCTGCGCGCATTGGTCACCAGCATGGTCGGGATCACGCCGAGGGTGAGGCCGCTGTTGGGGTCGACCGCGGTGAGCGGAACCGGCAGCACCGGCCAGGTGGTCGGGTTCAGCCAGTTGATCTTGTGCTCGGGCTTGTTCTTCGGCTTCGGCGCCGGAATGGGTCCGGCGACCTGTGG
>JBOIAB010000239.1:0-8710 GCA_050738635.1 Steroidobacteraceae bacterium | reverse complement strand
ACGACAGGGGGCCGGTGTCAGCGCGTCTCGCCTACAATTGGCGCAGCAAATATCTGATGGGAGTGAACGTTCATCCGGCCAACGGAACCAACGGCCTCAACACCGATCGGAGCAGCCCCAACTATGGGCAGCAGAATGTGGGGTGGGGCCTGCCCTTCTACGCGGGTGACTATGGCCAGCTCGACGCGTCGATCTTCTACAAGATCGACGAGCACGTCACGCTGGGCTTCGAGGCGCTGAATCTGACGGACTCGATCTACACGGAGCTGCAGCAGCAGCACATCGCCACGACGACCTTCGCCTGGTACGACAGCGGGCGGACGTACTCGGCGCAAGTGCGTGTGACCTTCTAGAATGGGGGTCATGGCAGGCTCGGCCATTCGTAGAATAGTGATCGTCGGCGGCGGTAGCGCGGGGTGGATGGCGGCCGCGGCGCTCAGCGTGCTGGTCGGCCGGCGGGTCGCTGAGATCGTCCTGGTCGAGTCCTCGCAGATCGGCACGATCGGGGTCGGCGAGGCGACTCTGCCAACGCTGCGGGCGTTCAACGCGACGCTGGGGCTCGATGAAATCGAGTTCATCCGCAAGACCCAGGCGACCTTCAAGCTCGGCATCGAGTTTCACGGCTGGAACCCGTCGCGGACCTTCTTCCACGGCTTCAGTGATCTCGGACCGGCGATGCTCGGAGTCTCGCCGCATCAGCTGTGGCTGAAGATGCGCGCCGCCGAGGACGAGCAATCCTATGCCGACTACTCCATTGCGACGGTGGCTGCGAGACTCGAGCGATTCGCGCCGCCGATTCCCGATCGAGGCTCGGTGCTCGGTTCCTACTCCTACGCATATCAGTTCGACGCCACCGCGTATGCCGCCCACCTGCGCGCTTTCGCCGAGGCGCACGGTGTGAAGCGCATCGACGGCCGCATCGTCGATGTGCGCCTGCGGGCGCAGGACGGCTTCATCGAAGCGGTTCTGCTCGCGGGTGAGCGGGCGGTGCGCGGCGACCTCTTCATCGATTGCAGCGGCTTCGCGGCGCTTCTCATCGAGCGCTCGCTCCATGCGGGCTTCGAGGACTGGTCGCAATGGCTTCCCTGCGATCGCGCGCTCGCCGTAGCGTCCGCGCGCGTAGCTGAGCCACTTCCGGTCACTCGCTCGACCGCGCGCCGCGCGGGCTGGCAATGGCGGATTCCTCTGCAACACCGCACCGGCAACGGACATGTCTTCTGCAGCACCTATATCGGTGAGGCCGAGGCTGCCGAGGCGCTGCTCGCCGGTCTCGACGGCGAGGCGCTGGCGACTCCGAGGCTGCTCAGATTCACCGCCGGCCGGCGCCGGGAGATGTGGAAGCACAATTGCGTGGCGCTGGGTCTCGCCAGCGGCTTTCTCGAGCCGCTCGAGTCGACGAGCATCCATCTGGTCGAAGCCGGGATCGGCAGGCTGATCGAGCTCTTCCCCGACCGGGGCTTCGAGCCGAAGCTGGCGCAAGAATACAACCGCCTGATGACTCGCAGTTATGAGTCGATCCGCGACTTCATCATCCTGCATTACTGCGAGTCCAGGTGTGAAGGGGAGTTCTGGCGCTACTGCCGCAACATGCCCATTCCCGATGGGCTGCGGCACCAGATCGAATTGTTCAAAGCGAGAGGCGCGCTGGTGATCTATGACCGCGGCGCCTTCACGGAGTCGAGCTGGATCTCGATCTACCTCGGTCTCGGGGTGGTCCCGTCTCGTTACGATCCCATGGCGGACCTCATCGAAAGCAGCGCCGTGGGCCATGAGTTGCAACGCCGTGCGCGAATCGTCGCCGGAGCGGCACAGTCCCTGCCGAAGCACGCCACGTTCATCGAAAAATATTGTCGGGCAACGACGTGAGCGAGACGGAGCAGCGCGCCGCGCGTCGTCTGCGCAGCATCGTCATCGTTGGTGGCGGAACGGCGGGCTGGATGGCGGCCGCGGCATTCTCCAGAGTGCTGGCGGGCTCGCAGTGTGAGATCACCCTCGTCGAGTCCGATGCCATCGGCACGGTTGGCGTCGGGGAGGCCACGATTCCCAGTCTGCTTGCTTTTCATGGTCTCCTCGGCATCGACGAGCGCGAGTTTTTGCGCGCTACGGGCGCAACCTTCAAATTGGCGCTTCGATTCCGCGATTGGGGAAGGATGGGTGAGACTTTTCTGCACCCGTTCGGTCCCTACGGAGTGGATGCCAATCACGAGCTCTTTCAGGCGTATTGGCTCAAGCGCCGATCCGAAGGGAGTCCGTCACCGCTCGAGGAATGGTCCGTTACGGGACTCGCTGCGCGATCGGCTCGGGTGGGGGCGCCCACCGCGAGCGGCCCCTCCGCCCTGCGGTATTTGTCGTACGCGTACCACCTCGATGCGACGCTCTACGCGCGCTTTCTGCGGACCTACGCGGAGAAGCGTGGCGTACGCCGCATGGAGGGGGAGGTCGTCGATGTCACCGTCGGCCAAAGAGATCTGATCGAGTCGCTTCAGTTGCGGGACGGCCGCTCGATCCGCGGCGATTTCTTCATCGATTGCTCCGGATTCCGGGCGCTCGCCATCGCCAAGGCACTGCAGATCGGATACGTCGACTGGTCACACTGGCTGCTGTGCGACCGCGCGGTGGCGACGCAGTGCGAGAGCGTCGGCGCTCTTGTACCGTTGACCCAGCTGACGGCGCGGGAAGCCGGCTGGCAGTGGCGAATTCCGTTGCAACACCGCGTCGGCAACGGCTACGCCTACTCGAGCGCGCATCTTTCCGACGATGAAGCCGCGGCGACTCTGGTCGCACACCTGGAGGCTGCGCCGCTTTCCGAGCCGCGGCTGCTGCATTTCAAGGCCGGGCGGCGTGCGCAGGCGTGGGTCGGCAACTGTCTGGCGCTCGGGCTCGCGGCGGGCTTCCTCGAGCCGCTCGAGTCCACCAGCATTCATCTGATCCAAACGGGCATCGGGCGCCTGTTCGCGCTCTTCCCGGACCGCGACTTCGATCCCGCCGTCAGCGCCGAATACAACCGCCTGACCGCGCTCGAATACGAGCGTGTGCGTGACTTTCTGCTGCTGCACTACGCCGCCTCGAGGCGGGACGATGCACCCTTCTGGCGTCACTGTCGCGCCATGAGCCTGCCGGCGACATTGCAATACAAATGGGACCTCTTCCGCACAACGGGGCGGATCGCCATGTTGGACGAAGAGAGCTTCAAGCCGGCAAACTGGCTGGCGATCTACACCGGCATGGGCGTCTGGCCGCAGCGCCACGAGCCGGTTGTAGACCTGCTCGCGCCAGCCGCCACCGCCCGGCTCGAAGCCATGCGCGAGGCCGTGCGGGCTGCTGTCGAGACACTTCCCGCCCATGCGACCTACCTGCAAGAGGTCGCAAACGGTGGCTGAGAATCGCTCAGCCGCGGCACTGGCACGACGCGTCTGGGAGCGTTACCATGGCGGTGGGAACCGGTAGCGGGGGGAAGCCTTGAATCGAAGTCGCGAGCCGCGCTCGCGCGGTGCTGCCCTCATCACCGCGTTATTCGTCCTGCTCGCCGCTTCCGCGCTGGCGGCGGCGGACGGCGTGCCGCTGCCGCGCCTCGCGAGCTCTCACGGACGGTACGAGCTGCGGGTCGACGGCCAGCCCTATCTCATCCTCGGCGCGCAGGTCAACAACTCGAGCAACTATGCCGCGACGCTGCCCGAGGTCTGGCCGGCCCTGGGAGAGATGCACGCCAACACGGTGGTGATGCCGATCGCCTGGGAACAGATCGAGCCCAGGGAGGGCGCGTTCGACTTCTCCTTTCTCGATCTCTTTCTGGCGCAGGCTCGCCAGCATGGCCTGCACGCGGTGCTCCTCTGGTTCGGCACCTGGAAGAACGGCGGCCCGGGCTATGCGCCGGAGTGGGTCAAGCTGGATGGCGCCCGTTTCCCCCGGGTAGTCAATGCCCAGGGCAGGCGCATGGCCTCGTTGTCACCGCTCGCGCCGGCAACTCTCGATGCGGATCGCGCTGCGTTCGTGGCCCTGCTGCGCCACCTGAAGGCCGTTGACCCGCAGCGCACGGTGATCATGGTGCAGGTGGAGAATGAGACGGGCACTTATGGCTCGGTGCGCGACTACTCGCCGCGGGCGCAGAAGCTCTTCGAGGGAGCTGTGCCGCGGCAACTCCTGCTGGCGCTGCACCGGCGCCCCGGCACGTGGCGGCAGGTGTTCGGGGCGCAGGCCGACGAGTTCTTCCACGCGTGGAACATCGCGCGCTTCGTGCAGCAGATCGCCGCGGCGGGCAAGGCCGTGTATCCGCTACCGTTATACGTCAATGCTGCGCTGCGTGATCCGCTGCACCCGGGACCGCCGATAACATATGAGAGTGGCGGCCCGACGGACGATGCGCTGGATGTTTGGAAGGCGGCGGCGCCGGCCATCGACCTGATCGCGCCGGATATCTATATGCCGGACTATGCGCGCTACATGAAGGTGCTCGACCTTTATCGGCGGCCGGGCAATCCATTGTTCGTCGCGGAAACGGCCAGTCAGCCGTCATATGCGCGCTATCTCTTTGCGACCCTCGGCCACCAGGGAATCGGCTTCTCGCCTTTTGGCATCGACTTCACGGGATATAGCAACTATCCGCTGGGCGCGCGGACCGTGGATGCGAAGACGCTGGCACCGTTTGCGCTGGAGTACGAGCTCCTCGGGCCCATGGCATCGGTCGTGGCGGCTCTGAGCTATCGCGGCGATCTTGCCGCGGTCTCGGAGGACAGCGCTGTCCATGTGCAGACGATACCGCTGGGGCGATGGCAGGCGGTCGTGTCGTATGGGTTGCCATCGTTCGGCAACGGAGTGCCGCCGGGGAATCCGGCGCCCGAGGGTGGAGTGTTGGTGGGGCGGCTGGGGGCGGACTCGTTTCTGGTCGCGGGAGTGCATGCGCGGGTGGCGTTCGAGCTGGCGGATGCGCATGGCCCCGGGCAGGCGCAGTACGCGACGGTGGAGGAGGGGACTTATGAGAACGGTCAGTGGAAGTTCCTGCGGGTGTGGAACGGAGATCAGACGGATTGGGGGTTGAATTTCAGCTCGCTGCCGCAGCTGCTGCATGTGCGCTTGGCAACGTATTGAGACCCTGGGAGTAGGAGTGTTTCGCAATCTGTTGCTGTTGTGGGCGATCGCGCTCGGGCCCGTCTTGGCTCAGGCGTCGCCCGCTGCACCTTACGTCAGGATCGCCGATGGGATCGTGGTGACTCCGGCGGCGGGAGCGGCCAAGAAGGTCCGGCTCGAAATCGTATCGCCGAGCATCATTCACGTGACCGCGTTTCCGCGGAGCACGCTGAGATTGCCGGCCAGCCTCATGGCGATCCGGACGGGAAGCCGGGGTGTTGCATTTACGGTGAGGAGCGGGCCCGAAGCGGTGACGCTGGTCACCGGCAAGCTCGCGGCGGTCGTTCGCTTGAGCGATGGGCGGGTGAGCTTCGAGGACCCGCGCGGCAGGGTCATCACCAGCGAGCTCGCCAATGGCCGCGAGCTGCGGCCCGTTACCCTCGACGGTAAGCCGTACTACGCGATCCGGCAGCAGTTCACGTCCACCCCGACAGAGGCGTTCTACGGGCTCGGGCAGCATCAGACCGGTATCATCGATTACAAGGGACGGGATCTGACGCTTGCGCAGCACAACATGGATGTTGCGGTGCCGTTCGTCGTCTCCAGCAGGGATTACGGCATCCTGTGGGACAACGATTCAGTCACGCGCTTCGGTGACCCGAAGCCGTGGGAGCACCTTTCCCAGGGCCTGACTCTGTACGACGCGCACGGCCGCAAGGGCGGCCTGACCGCGCGCTACTACCTCGCCGGCAAGCTGGTGCTCGAGCGTACGGAGCCCGATATCGACTACCAGTATGTCGACCGCAACGCGCATTTTCCGGCTTCGTTTCCGCGGTCGCTCCTCAAGCTGCCGCACGTGAAGGTCATCTGGAGCGGCAAGATCCAGGCGCAGAAGGGCGGCCAGCAGACCTTCTCCCTCTACGGCAGCGACTACCAGAAGCTCTGGATCGGCGGGCGGGAGGTCATCGACGCCTGGCGGCAGAACTGGAATCCCTGGTTCCGCAATTTCGACGTCGTGATGTCACCACACGAGCCGGTAGCGCTGCGCCTGGAGTGGGATCGTGAGGGGGGATACCTCGCACTGCTGCATCGGCCCCCGCGTGCGGACCGCGGGCGGCTGTCGCTCGCTTCCGAGGCCGGCCAGGCGATCGATTACTACTTCATTCGCGGCACGAGCCTCGATGGCGTGATCGGCGGCTACCGCTATGTAACGGGTAAGGCGGTGCTGCTGCCGCGATGGGCCTACGGCTTCTGGCAGAGCCGGGATCACTACCAGACGCAGCAGCAGCTCCTGGGCGTGGTCGCGAAGTACCGCCGGCTCGGCATCCCGCTCGACAACATCGTGCAGGACTGGCGCTACTGGCCGGATGATGCCTGGGGGTCGCAGCAGTTCGATTCGGCGCGTTATCCGGATCCGCGCGCCATGATTGCGCAGGCGCATGCACTGCATGCGCACTTCATGATCTCGGTGTGGCCGAAGTTCTATCCGACGACGGATGACTACAAGGAGCTCGCGGCGCACGGCGACATGTTTCCTTTAAGCGTGAAGCTCGGCGTCAAGGATTGGGTCGGGCCGGGGTATTCGTACGGGTTCTACGACCCTTTCTCGGCGGGCGCGCGCCAGCTTTACTGGCATCAAATCGAGCAGCGGCTGGCGAGTCTCGGGGTTGATGCGTGGTGGCTCGACGCCGACGAGCCGGACATGATCTCCAATACCACGCTCGCAGAGCGGCAGGCGCTGATGTCGCCGACACCGCGAGGCCCGGGCCTGGCCGTATTCAATGCGTACTCACTGGCGCATGTGGGGGGTGTCTATGACGGCAATCTCGCTGCGCGCCCGAATACCCGGGTCTTCATTCTTTCACGCTCGGGTTTTGCGGGACTGCAGCGCTATGGGGCGACGGTCTGGAGCGGGGACATCGCGCCACGCTGGTCGGACCTCGAGAACCAGATAGCGGCCGGTGTCGGCTTCTCGCTCTCGGGGCTGCCCAACTGGACCATGGACATCGGCGGCTACCAGCCGGAGGCGCGCTACCTCGATCCGAACGCACAGGACCTGGAGGAGTGGCGTGAGCTCAACACGCGCTGGTTTCAGTTCGGCGCCTTCTGTCCGGTGTTCCGCTCGCACGGCCAGATGCCCCACCGCGAGATCTACAATCTGGCGCCCGTGGGCTCGGCGGTTTACGACACGCTGGTCTATTACGACCAGCTGCGCTACCGCCTGATGCCGTACATCTATACGTTGGCGGGCGACACCTGGCTCGATGACTCGACGATCATGCGCGCGCTGGAAATGGATTTTCCATCCGATCCGAGGGTGCGCGACATTGCGGACGAGTACCTGTTCGGACCGGCGTTCCTGGTGAGCCCGGTGTATCAGTACCGGGCCCGCACGCGCGAGGTTTACCTGCCGGCCGGCGCCCTCTGGTATGACTTCTACAGCAATCGCACCTTCGCGGGCGGAGAGAGCGTTGCCGCGGCGGCGCCGCTTGCGCGCATGCCGCTCTTCGTGCGCGCGGGCTCGATCGTCCCCGTTGGACCCGCAATCGACTACACGGGTGAGAAGCCCGACTCGCCGCTGACACTGCTCGTGTACACCGGCGCTGACGGTCATTTCAACCTCTATGAGGACGCGGGCACCAGTCTCGACTACCAGCACGGCGCCTACGCCACCATTCCACTTTCATTCGAACGGGCAACCGGCACGCTGACGATCGGACCGAGGTCCGGAGGATTTACAGGCATGCAGCAGACGCGAAAGTTTCTTATCCGCTGGATATCGCCGCAGGCGCGTCCGGGGGATGATTTTACGGCGCCCAGCGACCACACCGTCGTCTACTCGGGCGCGCCCGTCGAGGTTCACTGTGAGGTCTGCGCCGCCGGCGCAGGGAGGACGTGATGTCTAGGATTTCCCGCGTAACGGTCCGCCGGGCGATTGCCGCGGCGAGTTTCGTGCTCGCGGCCGGCGCGGCGCTCGCCGCGCCGCAGCAGCGGCCGTACCAGAACTTCAGCGTCGCCGTCTATATCCCGGTGTTCTCCACCAACCAGCTCGCCGACCCGAAGGTGCTGCAGCAGCAGTTCGATCGCATCTGGAGCCAGGTTCATTTCAACAAGGTGTATCTCGAGGACTATCGCAGCGGCGTGTTCGCGGACCCGGCCGCGCTCGAGCGGATCGCGCGCTTCTTCCGCTCGCATGGCATCACCGTCGATGGCGGCCTGACGCTGACGGCCGAGGATCAGGGCGGCCCGTTCCAGTCCTTCGACTATGAGAACCCGAAGGATGTGGCCATGGCGGAGCGCGCCGTGCGGATGGCGGCGAGCCACTTCGATACCGTGATCCTGGATGACTTCACTTTCTACAACACGCGCAGCGACGCCGACATCCGCGCCAAGAAGGCCCTCTCCTGGACGCAGTACCGGCTCAACAAGATGCGCTGGGTGGCGCAGCACGTCATTCTCGCGACGGCCCGCAGCGCCAACCCGCACGTCAAGGTGATCATCAAATATCCGAACTGGTACGAGCACTTCCAGGGCCTCGGCTTCGATCTCGATCGCGAGGCGCAGATGTTCGACTACATCTACACCGGCACCGAGACGCGCGATCCGGTCGCGACCTACCAGCTGCTGCAGCAGTACGAGAGCTATC
>JBOIAB010000238.1:0-5309 GCA_050738635.1 Steroidobacteraceae bacterium | reverse complement strand
CCTGTTGCATCAGGCGGTGCTGCGCGGGCACACCGCACGCTTCACCGCCGCCTCCGATATGCTCCATGATCTTGCCGCTCAGGACAGCTCCACACAACTCGCGCGGCGGCTGCGCCGCTACACCACTCCAGCCTTACTTTGTTGCGACGAAGTCGGCTATCTGGCCTACGACACTCGCTACGCCGACCTGCTGTTCGAGGTCGTCACGCGCCGCTATCAGCTGCGCCGTCCGATCGTGCTGACAACAAACCGCACGTTTACCGAATGGAACCAGGTCTTCCCCAATGCCACCTGTGTCGTTGCTCTCATCGACCGGCTCGTGCATAGGTCTGAGATCCTCTCGATCGACGGGGAGAGTTACCGCCTCAAGGAAGCGAAGGAACGCGCCGCTAAACGCGCCGCATCCCGCTCTGGCGGCAAGAAAACCCGCGCCGCGAGCCGTTAGCCATGGAACCCAATGACCTGCCGATCGTGTGCTTGCCGCTGGAGCTCTCCGGCAATGATGCCGCCGCTCTCATCGACTTCCTCTACCAGCTCATCGAGGCGCTCGAGCGCCATTACGGCGGGCTGCTCATCAACTGTGCCCACCAGCTCCAGCCCTGTCGCCCACCAGAACCCGCAAACACCCCGGGCGACGACCCGCCGTTTTGAGCCTCATCACACCGAATCCGGCACCCCGCACCACCGGTGGCGCCGATACCGACGTCGCTCACGACGATCCGCGTCTCGTCCCCAAAATCCCGCGGTTTTGCGTCCCCGCTAACAGTCGGTGGCTTCGCCATACTGCACGCCTGTCTCGGCACCCGAAAAATGTCGCCGCGTGATGATATTGACGACCCCTGCCACCGCATCCGTTCCATAGATCGCGGACGCGCCATCGGCCAAGATCTCAATGCGGCTAACCGCACTCAGCGGGATCAGTGATACATCGACGAAGGAGCCGCTATAGCCGGCGGGAGCGAGGCGGTGGCCATTCAGCAACGTGAGGGTTGCATTGGGCCCGAGCCCATGCAGATCGAAGGCGGATCCACCGCAGCAATTGTCATCACCCTGGTTGAAGATGGGCGTTGCCACTGGGGATCCGTTCCCGCTCGTTATGTTGTCCAGACCAGAGAAGTTTTCCGGAATCTCTCGTGCGAACTCTTCGATGGTTGCCGCGCCCGATTGCACAATGTCCTGACGGGTGTATGTGATGAGCTGCGATCCGATCGGCTCCGTGCCTCGGATCAGGGTTCCGGTTACGACCACCTGTTGAAGTACCGGCTGTTGCGACCTCTCATAGCCGCGCCGGCCCGAATCTGCGCTCCTGGGGGTGGAGTGGGCCGCAGCCGCTTGCGCGGACTGATTGATAGGGGCAGCGAGTGCGATCTTTCGCCCTGAGGGCGGGATCAGCGATATGGTGTCGTTCCCGACCAGGTCATAACGAAATCCCGTCCCCGCCAGCAAGTGTCGGATGCCGCCAGCGACGGTGTACCGTCCGGAAACTCCCCGCGTATCCACCCCATTGAGCCGACTCCCGGCTGTCAGCACCTGTACGTTTGCCTGGCGGGAGAATTCGATGACCCCGCTCGATAGGGGCTGAGGAGGGATCGAGAACTGAATGGTCGCAGGATCCTGTGCGCGCACTGGTATGGTTGCGACGATGGCGAACAGCGCCATGACGGCCGCTGCGCCCCTGATGCGCGCTGACAAGCGCTCAGGGCGCGCCTGCACGACTTCTGACCGCGTAAATCTCCGCATATCCCCCCCTTGTGATTTCTTGCGCGGATCACCTACGCAGAAGAACGGACAGGCGCCACGATTTGGCAACATTTGCCGCTATCCATGCTTAACGCTCTCCCTGGGGAGGGTCGGCAGGTGCGCGAGTGCGCCCGTAGGTCGCGGACCATCCGTCGCCGTAGCGGCCCTCGTTCATGGCCTGCAGAGGACGGCTATCTCAATTAGCGATGTGCCGGCGACGTTCTCGGCACAATTGCATCTCCGGCGGGTCGATGCTCGACTCTCACGGGGAATACCGTCTGCAATGCCCCAAGCCAGCGATCGAGGCTGTGTAGATCGACCGTGCCAGTGAAGCTCAACTGTCCGATGACCGGATCCGTGATGGATAGCGGTCGTTTTACGTACCGATTAATGTTCGCAATGACTGTTGAGAGCGGCGTGCCGACAAATTCCAATCGCTGCTCGCGCCAAGTGAGCGTCTCGGCGGGATCGACCCGCGCCACGCGCAGCCCCGCCGCATCGGGGCTATAGAGCACTTGCTGTCCGGCACTGATGTCCACGGTATTTGAGGAGTAGGCTCCCTGCGACGGAGTACCGGCTTCGGTTACCTGTATCCGACCTTGGGTGACGGTGACGGTGACCCGCTGACCGGTTTTGAGCACATCGAATGCCGTACCGATGTCACGGATGGTGAGACCCCCTGCACGGACATAGAAGGGGCGTCTTTCCTCGTGTCTTACCTTGAAGTAGGCCTCGCCCTCTTTCAGCTCCACATCGCGGGCGCGAGCGCTAAAGCTCGCATTCAACTGCGATTCGGCACCCAAAATGATCCTCGAGCCATCGGGGAGGGCGATGTCGCGATTGACGGCGATCGGAGTGGCATATTCAAGCCGCGCCCCCATGCCACCCCGCATAAGGATCCGACGATAGCCGACCGCAGCGGCGGCAATGGCGATCATGGTTATGCCAAGACGCAGCGGCCATCCGAACCCGATCGAGCGCGTTCGCCTCCTTGGGGCTGCGAATTCGGCGATCAGACTCGATAGCGCCTTGGGATCCGTGGCATGCAGGCGGCCGGCGAGCTCCCGAGCGCCCTCAAATGCCTCGGCGTTGCGCGGATCGCGTCCGTGCCACTCGAGCCAGGTGGTGAGGTCCTTTTCGGTCGGCTCCGCCGCGCGAAGCGTCAACCACCACTTCGCGGCCTGCGCCCGACGCTCGCGCTCCCCCTTCGGTGTGATCTCGCGCATGGACTTGTGCATCAAGGCTCCCGATATTGCGCCAACCTGGCGCGACAGTGCTCGAACGCACGTTGCACGTGCCATCGCACGGCGCGCTCGGACAGGTGCATCTCCTTGGCAACACTGTGCATGTCGCGCCCGAACAACATACAGAGCGTGAAGGCCCGGGCGGACTTTCCAGGCAATTCGCGCAGCGCTCGGCGCATCACCTCGATCTCTTCCGCGGCGAGCGCCTGGTGCTCGGGGGTAGGGGCGAACAGGAGTTCCTGAAACAGGTCGTTGAGCGGCGTGCGGGCCCGGAGCGTCCGGTGTCGCAGACGATCGATCGCGAGATTGGCTGCGATGTGAAAGAGGTGGGCGCGCAGAAAGCTGCTCGCAGTCGGCTGGTCAAGCCGCAAGAGCCGCACATAGGCCTCCTGGGCCACTTCCCGTGCCTCCTGCTCCGATCCTAACCGTGCAGTGAGGAAGCCGACGAGCGCCCGGTTGTGCTCCCGGAAAAGCCGCTCGACATCGCGCGCCGCGGCCGTCGGCGGCTTTGCGCCTGGGCTATCCGCTGCTGCACTCAATGGATTACTTTCCCGCCCAAACCGATTACCCTGCTGACCCCGGGTACGATACGCCCGGTCCCTCTAAGAACGTATAGGCCGCCCGAAATGGCAAACCGCCTCTAAGACACCGGCATCCCAGACTATCCGCGTATGGGCAGTGATAGGGTGATAAACCCTTGTGTGTGCACCGGGCGCAGCCGGCCGTCTCCTGGTATTCGCTGCCGGCGGATGAATGCCCTGTGAGCGGACATGGAAGCCGGGTTCGGTGAGACTCACTGCGGCATGCGCGACCATCTAGTCCAATGGACTATATCGGCGGCCATCTTGATGCTTGCTCATCGGGACCGTGCGGGTATCACATTACAGGCGGCGGCCCCGCCCCGGGAGGGCGGTGTAGCGGCCGACTGCGAGAGCCGCTGGATGAGCGCTTTACCCGCGCGAAGGGCAACGTCGTACGGCTGCAGCAGTTGCTTGCAAGCGAGCGCGGGCAAACCGTGCCCTATAGCACGCTCACACGCTGGGTCCGATAAGGCGAGTTACGCAAGGCACCGCAACGCTCCGGGGAGTGTACCTTCCAGCCCGCGGAGGAAATGCAGTTCGATACTCGCCCCATCGGATCACCGTGGAGCACGGCGTACTCGCAGCGCCACCGCCTCTGTACGCGTTCGACCCGTACCGCAAACCCGAGCCGGCTCGCGCTCCACACCCTTCCCCAGGGGACCGCGCGACTCCGCAACCGGAACCGACGCTCGACTGTCCGCCCGATCCCCTCAACGCGCTGCGACGTAGAAACCCCTGCGCACTGGCAGGCTCAGGAATACTGAGCGGAACCGGGTCAGTTTTAATGAGCGTTGGGGCCCCATCCGATATTCTGTGTCGGTCACAGCTGAAACCCCGTAGATTATGGATACTTCGTCGCGATTCGGTCGCTGGTTTGTGATCTTTGCGCATACCACCGAGCTCGTACACCCTCGCCTGGACTTGGGGCACGACGCTGATCTAGCTAGCCTCCGGCGCGGCTCTCGGATCGCGCTGGCGTGCACTCCCGCGCCGACGCCCCGGTTCCAGTCCGCTAACTCCAAACACAAAAACATGTAAAACGAGCCAAAATGCGAATCGCCTCACTCAATGATTCGGGCATCGACAAAACCGCGTTCGGGCGTATTCTCACACCAATGGCGGAAGCTGCTCTCATTAGCGAGGATCAGGCACGGCTCATTGGCGAGCTGGACCGACGCTTTCGCGCGCCGCTGCTCGCATACTTCGATCGGCGCGTTCGCGAACATGCGGAAGCCGAAGACCTGACCCAGGAGGTGTTCATCCGTCTCGCGCAGCATCCGGACAGGCACGGCGGACATACCATTGACTCCTACGTATTCACGTTCGCCGCCAATCTGCTGCGCGACCGCGCTAAGTACCTAGTTCCATAAGTACGATGACGTATAAAGCTGGCGTGAATTGCTCCCCCGTGGCACTCTTGGCGCCCAGAGAGGAGCATTCATGCCGAGCAAGTGCCCGTACCGTATCGACTTATCCGCCGCAGAACGTGTCTGGCTCGAGGCCACGGCTCGCAGATATACGTCACCGTATAGAGACGTCATCCGTGCCAAGATCGTGCTGTACGCAGCCACCGGCCTGGACAACGATGAGATCGCCGCCCGCTTGGACACGCCGCGGCAAATTGTCAGTAAGTGGCGCAAGCGCTTCTTCCGCGAACGCATGTCGGGCCTGGAGGAACGATCGCGCACCGGGCGCCCAGCGCTCTTTTCCCCCCAGTCTGGTCGTAGCCGTTAAGGCCCTGGCT
>JBOIAB010000237.1:0-3072 GCA_050738635.1 Steroidobacteraceae bacterium | reverse complement strand
CCGCGAGACTGCTGCCGCGAGGGTTACTGCTGTGGCAGTTATTTTTTCTCACTCCCGCAATGCACCTGTCAAGAATCGCTAAGAGGCGCGCCGGCGGCGCGCTGCTTGCCGCGGTGGCCGCGGCGCTGACGGCCTGCGGCTCATCGGGCCAGAGCGCGTCGCAAGCTGCGTCTTCCGCGCCGCCACCGGTTACCGTTGTCACGGTCGAACCGCAGCAGGTTGCGTTGAGCAGCGATTTCACCGGTCGGGTATCCGCCTTTCGCGAGGCGAACGTGCTCGCTCGGGTATCGGGCGTCCTCCTCAAGCGCTTTTACAAGGAAGGCACCGAGGTGAAAGCCGGGCAACCGCTCTTTCAGATCGACCCGGCCCCCTATCGAGCAGCGCTCGATGCCGCCGCTGCGGCCCTTGCGCAGGCGCGGGCGAATGCGGTCAATGCTCACACCACCGCGCAGCGCGACCGTGACCTCATCTCCAGTCACCTCGTCTCGGAGCAGCAGCTCGACACCGACGAGGCAACTGAACGTTCCACCGCGGCTGCTGTCAAACAAGCGGACGCGAACGTCGAGTCAGCGCGCATCAACCTCGGCTACACCAACGTAACCTCGCCTATCGCAGGAATCGCGGGCGAGCAGCAGGTCACCGAAGGGGCCCTCGTCGGACAGGGCACGCCGACGCTGCTGACCACCGTCGATCAGTTGGATCCGATCTATGTGAATTTCGACGAGCCCGCCACCCAGATCGAGCAGCTCACGAGCGAGCAGCAATCGGGCCATGTCAGCGTAGCAAGCGGCAGCGCGGCAAAGGTGCAGCTCACTCTGCCCGACGGCACGCCCTACGGCGTTCCTGGCGTGCTGGACTTTCATGCCGCCACCGTCGACCCGAATACGGGCACCGCGGCACTGCGCGGCATCCTCCCGAACCCCTCCCACGCCCTGCTGCCCGGCATGTACGTCAACCTGCGCCTGACGGTCGGCGTAGCGCAGCATGCTTTCCTCGTGCCGCAGGCTGCGCTGCAGCGAGATGCTCAGGGTGCCTATGTCCTGACAGTCGGCACCGACGACACTGTCGCCGAGAAAAGGGTGACGACCGAGGGCGCCTCCGGTATCGACTGGATCGTATCGAGCGGGCTCGCGGCCGGTGATCGGATCGTCGTCGCGGGCATCCAGAGCGCGCATCCAGGCGCGAAAGTCGCCGCCGTCGAGCAGTCCACGGCAAGCGCCAAGGCGAGAGCTGCCGCCGCAGCGGCGCGCGCGCCCGAGGCGCAGAACATGGCCACCGCCGACAACGCTCAGTAGGAGCTGCGAGTGCCGCAGTTCTTCATCGACCGGCCGGTCTTCGCCTGGGTCATCGCACTGCTCGTCGTGCTGATGGGCAGCATCGCCCTCTCCCGCCTCGCGAGCGACTCCTACCCCGATATCGCCCCGCCGCAGGTCGTCATCAGCGCGAACTATCCCGGAGCGAATGCAAGCACGGTGGAAGCCACGGTCACACAGGTGATCGAGCAGCAGCTCACCAGCATCGACAATCTCCTCTACTTCACCTCGCAGTCGAGCTTCGGCCAGTCGCAGATCACGCTCACCTTCGAGACCGGCACCAATCCCGACATCGCCGAAGTGCAGACGCAGAACCGAGCCGCGCTCGCCGATCCGCTGCTGCCTGCGGAGGTGACCCAGCAGGGCATCAAGGTCAGCAAGACGAGCGCCGGGTTCCTGGCGTTCATCGCCCTGCGCTCCGGCCCGGGGGGACCCGGCCGCGCGGCGCTCAACCATCTGGTCGCCTCCCGGGTCCTCGATCCCATCGAACGTGTTCCCGGTGTCGGCTCGGCCTCGCTGTTCGGCTCGGATTACGCCATGCGGATCTGGCTGAACCCCGACAAGCTGCACGCGTACGGCCTCTCGGCCGCCGATGCGCTGAATGCCGTGCACGGACAGAACATCCAGATCGCCTCAGGCTCGATCGGCGCGGCGCCCGCAGTGGGCGATCAGCAGACCACCGCCACGGTCACCACTCAGGGACAGTTCAGCTCAGTCGAGCAGTTCAAGAACATCCTGCTGCGTACCAACTCCAACGGCAGCTCGGTACGGCTAGGAGACGTGGCGCGGATTGGGCTCGGGCTGCAGAATTATTCCTTCTCCACCAGGGTGAATTCGACCACGGTTGCCGCCTTCGGCGTCCAGGCCCTGCCCGACGCCAACGCGTTGCAGGTCATCAAAGGGGTGAACGCCGAGATGGCGCGGCTGCAAAAGTCGTTTCCGCCAGGCGTCACCTGGTTCACCCCGGTCGATTCGACGCTCTTCATCAAGGCGGCCATCCACGACGTGATGTTCACGCTGCTCGAGGCGATCGGCCTGGTGTTCGTCGTGATGCTGGTGTTCCTGCAGAGCTTCCGCGCCACCATCATCCCGCTGCTCGTGGTGCCTACTGCGCTTCTGGGTGCGCTCATCGGCGTGTACGCGCTCGGCTATTCGATCAATCAGCTCACGCTCTTCGCGATGGTCCTCGCCATCGGCATCGTCGTCGATGACGCCATAGTGGTCGTGGAGGCGGTCGATCGCATCATGCACGAGGAGCACCTGCCGCCCAAGGAGGCCGCGCGCAAGGCCATGCGCCAGATCAGCGGCGCCATCGTCGCGATCACTCTGGTACTCGCGGCGGTTTTCATCCCGAGCGCGATGCAAACCGGCAGCACCGGCGTCATCTATCGCCAGTTCGCGCTCACCATCGCTCTCTCGATGCTGTTCTCCGCATTCTTCGCGCTCTCCTGGACGCCGTCGCTCTGCGCCACGCTGCTGCGGGCCGAGCACATGAAGGCCAACATCATCTTTCGGGCCTTCAACCGTGCGTTCGAGGGCACGCGCGCGGCCTACGTGCGGCGCGTGTTCCAGTCCGCGAGACACCTGCCGCGCTGGCTGATCGGCTATGCGGTGGCGCTCGTGCTCGGTGTCTTCCTCTTCGTGAGGCTGCCGGGCAGCTTCGTGCCCGAGGAGGATGAGAGCGATGTCATGGGGAGCGTCGAGCTGCCTGCGGGCGCTACGCTTGCGCGCACCGAAGGGGTGATGCAGCAGGTGTCTC
>JBOIAB010000236.1:0-6744 GCA_050738635.1 Steroidobacteraceae bacterium | reverse complement strand
GTTGTTGAGATGATCGTCGCCACGGATCACATGAGTGACGCCCATGTCACGATCATCCACCACCACGCAGAAGTTGTAGGTCGGCGTGCGGTCGGAGCGGGCAATGATGAGATCATCCAGCTCCGCGTTCTGGAAAGTGACCGCGCCGTGGATCAGATCCTCGACGACCACCGCGCCGTCCAGTGGGTTGCGAAAGCGCACCACCGGCGCTACTCCCGGGCGCGGCTCCTGACGATCACGGCAACGGCCCGTGTAGCGCGGCTTCTCCTTGCGCGCGATCTGCTCCTCGCGCATCGCGTCGAGCTCCTCCTTGGAGCAGTAGCAGTGGTAGGCGTTGCCCCCGGCCAGCATCTGCGCAATCACTGCGCGGTAGCGATCGAAGCGCTGCGACTGGTAGAACGGACCCGCATCCGGATCGAGTCCGAGCCAAGCCATACCCTCGAGGATCACCCGCACGGCTTCGTCGGTAGAGCGCTCGCGATCCGTGTCCTCGACGCGCAAAATGAATCTACCGCCCGTGCGGCGGGCGTAGAGCCAGCTGTAGAGCGCGGTGCGCACGCCGCCGACATGGAGCATGCCGGTGGGACTGGGAGCAAATCGGGTGACTACGGTCATGGGTCGCGCATGGTACCAAGCGCTGCGCCCGGCCGACAGTGTTCGACGAATCAATAACTTATAATGTCTATCTCACAAAGAGCAGCGACGATTGGTGTGATACTCGAGCGTGAGCTCCGTATAAACAGATCATGAGCCTGTCGCAGGCGACGCCGGATCGACGGATGGCGGCGATTTCCGCCAAAAAGCTGGACTGGGACGCGCTGTACTCGGACCAGCTGCCGCGCATCTACAACTATTTCCGCTTCCGTGTGGGCAACGATTCGGACGCGGAGGACCTGACGGCGCGCACCTTCGAGAGTGCCTGGCGAGCGCGCGAGCGCTACCGGGAGGATCTCGGCGGATTCTCGACCTGGCTGTTCACGATCGCGCACAACCTGGTGGTCGACTTCCTACGCTCGCGGCGCTCTCAGGTCCCTATCGATGCCATAGAGGAGCTGACGGCGGACGGCACGCCCGAAGAGGATGCCGCGCGCGACTCCGACCTCGAGAGACTGAGCATGCTCGCAGCGCGCCTCTCAGAGCGCGAGCAGGAGGTGATCGCGCTGAAGTATGGCGCCACGCTCGATAACCGCCAGATCTCCGGACTGATGCGCCTCAGTGAATCCAACGTCGGCACGATCCTCCACCGGGCGGTGCAGACGCTGCGGAGGCAATGGTGATGCGGAGGCGCAACCGATGAACGACGAATTTCTCCATCGCCTGCGCAAGAGGCCGCGGCCCGCGTTCGCCGCGCAACTGCGGGCGCAGCTGCGGCAGCAGTCCATGAGCCCTCTTGCGCCCAAAGTGCCCTCTCGAGTGCGCACCCTTCTTGCACTGCTGCTGCTCGGGGGCTCGGCCTTCGCGATCACGGGAGTTGCGATGAGGGGGCCGCCCCCGTCGGTTGTTGCGCTGTATCGACATACCACCGCCTGGATTACTGTCGGCCGCACACCTCCTTCCATACAGCGGCCAGGGTACGTGGGAATGGTCGAAGGGCTGCGCTGGGGCGGGAGCGGTTCTAGCCCGGCGCATGGCAACGCGCTGCCTGGCGGCAGCGCGAATCAGTCTGCGGCGCAGATGACGGGCGGTCGATCTGCGGCAGGATCATCCACCGCCGCATCCTCCGGTGGCTCATCGCCCGGTGGCGCTGCGTCCGGAACTGCCGTCGCGCCAATCGAGGTGGTGTCCTCCTGGGCGGCGTATCCGTACGCGGCTGCTTTCGTCGCGCAGCTGAGCCACCATTGGATGGGCGCGCCCGCCAGGCAGATTGGCGTCTCGGTCCGAGACTCGGATGCTTGGCCCGGAGAGATGTGCAATGGCGGTGCGAAGGCTCCCGACATTGAGTACGCGTTCGAGCAGGCGGAGAGCGGGCGACCATGCCCTCGCGGTGGTTCGGGCCGTCCCAGCCCCGTCGTCGCTGTTCCAATCGGCTACGAGATTCTGGTGCTCGCGCGCAGCCCGCTTTACGGCGAGGTCGATTTCACCCGCCGCCAGATCTTTCTTGCGCTCGCGAAATGGGTTCCCGATCCGTCTCACGCCGGAACCGTTCATGAGAACCCCAGCACAACCTGGCGTCAGATCGATTCCACGCTGGGACAGGAGCCTATCGCGTTCGTGGGTCCGCCGCTCTCATCGGCCGCCGGCCGCTCCATGATAGAGCTGCTGATGGAGGCTGGATGCAACACCTATCCTTGGATCGCGGCTCTGGAGTGGACCAATCCGGATCAGTATGCGCGCATCTGCCGGACGGTGCGCTCGGACGGAGTCTACGTTGAGGTTTCCGGGCTCGCGGCCGGAACGCTCCTCGTGCAACCCAATGCCGTGGGAATCCTCACCACCCCCGGAGCCTTCGTCCTGCACAGCCACGGCCGGCTCCCGCTGGACGGCCTCGCCGTGAGCAAGCTGGATGGAGTGCTTCCAACGGAACAGAACGTGTTGAGTGGGGACTATCCGGGCTCACGCCGTCTCTATCTCTTCACCCGCGGCCGGGTCGCGCCGAACGTCTTGACCCCGTTGGAAGCGGTGCAGATGCCCTACATGCCCTACCAGGATTCGGCTCTCGTCCCCCCTTCCCGGCAGGACCTTCGGGAAGTTTATGACGAGCTGCCGTAGCCTTGATCCCGCCGGTCCCACTTCCCAGGAGTTACCGATGAAAACGTCACGACAGGTTTCCTTCGGCGCCGTACTGCTGCTGAGCGCCCTCGCTGCGAGCGCGCAGGTCCCGAGTTCGAGCGAAGCAGCGGCTCCCGGGACCGTCCCGCTTTCCAGCCTGATCGCGACCGTTGCAAAGAACACCGGCATGAAATTCGTTCTCGATCCACGCGACCGGGCGCTCGTGACGCTGATCGGGGAGCGCCCGTCGAGCGTCACTTACGACGAGCTGCTGACCATCCTCGGTACTTATGGCTTCGTCGCGGTGAAGAGCGGAGGCTATGTGCTAGTGCTCCCCGATGCCGACACTCGCATGGAGCAGCTTCCAACCGTCTCCGGCAATGAAAAGCTCCCCGACAACGAGGCCGTGACGGCAGTCATCCACGTGAAGAGCATGCCCGCCGGATGGCTGGTGCCGATTCTGCGGCCGCTGGTGCCACAGTGGGGACATCTTGCAGCCGAGGTGTGCAGCAATGACCTCGTCATGGTAGAGCGATTTGCGAGCGTGCGGCGGATGGAGGCCATCATAAAGGCCATGGATACCGGCGCCCCCATCAAGCCGCCGGTCTGCCCCTATCCGATGCCTCACTGAAGGCGCGCTGGTCGCATCAGCATGTCGTAAAGCGCCTGCGCCGCGGGCGAGAGGTGCGCGCTGCGCGGCAAGATGAGCACGATTGATCTGGCGACAGCCGGGTCGACGAGCGGGATGACGCGGATCTTGGGATACGCGTCTTTCTGCACCGCCAGGCCCGGCACGACCGCCGCGCCTACCCCCTCGGCGACGAGTCCGAGAGCCGTGGAACTGTGCTGTACTTCGTAGTGCGTGCGCAGCCGCAGGCGCTCGGCAGTCAGCGCGAGATCCAATACCGGCTTGTTGGCGCTCAGGCTTCCGGGAAAGATCAGCAGATGCGGCTGAAGCTGCACCCAGGACACCTTCTTGCGCGCCGCAAGCGGGTGATCGTCACGACAGATGAGGACGAAGCGATCGCGCGCGAGCGGCACGCTCGCAAGTCCCGCGTCGTGCGAGCCCGTGACGTTGATGCCGAATTCCGCCTCACGCCGCAACACCGCCTCAGCCACTCCGAAGGAAGAGTGGTCGTGGATGGTGATCCTGTTCTCGGGATACGCCGCTGAGTATTGCTGTATCACCCGCGGCAGATAGCGCGCGCCGATCGACGGAACGCAGGCGATCGTGACCGAGCCGCGGCTTGCCTTGCCGGTTTCCCGGATATCGGTGAGCGAGGTCTCCAGTTCCGTGAGCAGCCGCTGCGCGCGTGGCAGGAAGTCGCTGCCGGTGAGAGTGAGCTCGACGGAGCGTGTCGTGCGCTCGATGAGCTTTACGCCAAGGTACGCCTCGAGAGTCTGCAGCCGGCGCGACAACGCCGTCTGGGTGATATTGAGATCGCCGGCCGCGCGGTGAAAATTGCGCCGCGTCGCGATCGCAATGAATGCCTGGACGCCCAGAGTGTCGATCTTCAAGCACCCTCCGAGGTGTATTGATGCGTGGAGCGCATCAATTTGATCAATAAATGCATTATGCGTCCGGGAATATGCGAGCGCAAACTGCCGCCGCGTTGCAACCGAGGCGGCACCCATGACGAGCATTGAATCGACACCCGAGATGGCGGCCGGAATCTACGGCGCCATGGAACGCAGACTGCAGATCGTGCGCCGCCGGCTGCACCGGCCCCTCACCCTCGCGGAAAAGGTACTGCTCGGTCATCTCGAGGATCCCGAGCGGCAGGAGCTCGCGCCGGGCAAGAGCTACCTGCTGCTGCGTCCCGATCGGGTCGTCTTCCAGGATCTGCTCGGCCAGACCGGGATCCTGCAGTTCATGCAGAGCGGGCGGCAGCGTGTCGCCATTCCGACGAGCATCCACTGCGACCACCTGATCCAGGCGCGCCACACGGCACGCCAGGATCTCGAGGAGTCGATCGCTGAAAATGCGGAGGTCTACGATTTCCTGCGCCGCGCCGCAGCCAAATACCACGCGGGCTTCTGGGCGCCCGGCGCCGGGATCATGCATCAGGTCGTGCTGGAGAACTACGCCTTCCCGGGCAAGCTGATCATCGGCACGGATTCCCACACCACCAACTCGGGTGGACTCGGAGCCTGCGCCGTGGGGGTGGGCGGCGCCGACGCGGTGGAGGCCATGGCCGGCCTGCCATGGGAGCTTCTCTATCCGAAACGCATAGCCGTCTACCTCACGGGTCGGTTAAACGGCTGGACGGCGCCCAAGGACGTGATCATCGCCGTCGCCGGCAAGTTGACCGTCTCCGGCGGCACGAATGCGATCGTCGAATACATCGGGCCCGGCGCGCGGACCATCAGCGCTACCGGCAAAGCCACCATCGCCAATATGGGCGCCGAAATCGGCGCCACCACCTCGATGTTTCCGGCGGATGAGCACATGGCGACCTACCTGATGGCCACCCATCGCAGTCACCTCGTCCCGTTCATCGAGCATTACAGGCATCTTCTCGAGCCGGACCCCGAAGCCGAGGCGGCGCCGGAGGAGCACTACGACCGCGTGCTGCGAATCGACCTCGCCACCCTGGAGCCACACATCGCCGGCCCCTACTCGCCTGATCGTGTTCGTCCGCTCTCGAAGCTCGCTGAGGAGGTCGCCGATTCCGAATCAGGCTTCCCGCAAGCCATCTCGGCGGCATTGATAGGTAGTTGCACCAACTCTTCCTACGAGGATATGAGCCGCGCCGCCGACGTCGCCGAGCAGGCGCGCGCCCGCGGCGTCAAGGCCGCGGTCCCTTACCTGGTTACGCCCGGGTCCGAGCAGGTCCGCTCCACAATCGAGCGTGATGGTCAGCTCAAATCCCTGAAGAACATTGGCGCCGCAGTGCTCGCCAACGCCTGTGGCCCCTGCGTCGGCCAATGGCACAGAGCGGACGTTAGCGCGGACACACCCAATGCGATCGTTACCTCCTACAACCGAAACTTCGCCGGCCGCAACGACGGGCGACGCACTACCATGAACTTCCTCGCCAGCCCGGAAATCGTGACGGCGCTCGCGATCGCCGGCCGGCTCGATTTCAATCCGCTCGCGGATCAGCTCACGGGCGCGAACGGCGAGCCCTTCATGCTGCAGCCGCCGCGACCGGCCCCGGAAGTGCCGGCGCGCGACTTCGAAAGCCGGCGGGAGCACTACATCGCGCCGCCGGCGGATGGAAGGTCCATCGACCTCGCCATAGACCCGGCCAGCGAGCGCCTTCAGCTCCTGAAGCCGTGGGCCCCCTGGAACGGTGAGGACTTCCTCGACATGCCCCTCCTGATCAAGACTCTCGGCAAGACCACCACGGACCACATCTCGCCCCCGGGGATATGGCTGCGCTACCGCGGCCATCTCGAGCGCTTCAGCGAAAATCTCCTGCTGGGCGCCACCAACGCCGCGACGGGTGAAGTCGGCAAGACCTCGAACGTGTTGAGCGGAGCCAGCGGCCAACCAATCGCCGCCGTCGCCCGCGAGTACCGCTCGAGGGGCCTGCGCTGGGTGATCGTGGGAGACACCAACTACGGTGAAGGCAGCAGCCGCGAGCACGCGGCATTGTCTCCCCGGCTCCTCGGCGGCGCGGCCGTGATCGCACGCAGTTTCGCCCGCATCCACGAGTCGAACCTCAAGAAGCAGGGACTTCTCGCCCTGACCTTTGCCGATCCGAGCGACTACGAGCGGCTACGCGCCGAGGACCGAGTCAGCCTGGTCGGCTTGGCGCAATTGGCCACCCGCAAACCGGTTACCTGCCGCCTGGCGCACGCCGACGGCACCGAGGAGACGCTGCAGTTGCGCCATTCCTACAGCGAGCGGCAGCTCGAATGGTTCCGTGCCGGCTCCGCGCTCAACACGATCACCGAGAGACCTGCCCGGAGCTCGCAGCCCGGTCAGTGATTGAGGTTGTCGGTGCTGCGGATGAAGGCCGCAACGTTGTCGTGCAGCTGCTTCAGTGCGGGCAGGTGGACGTAGACCATGTGGCCGGACTGGTAGTA
>JBOIAB010000235.1:0-6723 GCA_050738635.1 Steroidobacteraceae bacterium | reverse complement strand
TGCCGGGCGTCCTCATCCGACGAGCGGCGGATCACGCGCATTCAGCTCCCCGCCGACGCGCAGCTCGATACGCACTACGCCGCGGTCAGCGCGGCAGGCACCAATCTCGCCCGTTGGCTCACGGCGTTGCCACCTAACATTCTCGATTCGCGCGGCTACCGCACCGCGCTGACTCAACTCGCCCGGCGCAATGGTCTCGAGATGACCTGGCTCGGCGAGCAGGCGCTGCGCCGCGCCGGCGCCAACGCGTTCCTGGCCGTCGCCGCCGGCAACCAGAGACCTGTCGCCGGCATCGCGCATCTCAGGTATCGCCCCGGTCGCCGCCGCGGCGGCGCACCGGATCTGGCGCTCATCGGCAAGGGCATCCTCTTCGATACCGGCGGCGTCAACCTGAAGCCGCACCGCTCCATGCTCGACATGCACACCGACATTGGAGGCAGCGCGGTGGCGCTCGCGACGCTCATCGCCCTGGCGCAGCTGCGCGCGCCGATCGCGGTGGACGCGTGGCTCGCGATCACGGAAAACCACATCGGACCTGAGGCCTACCGGCCGCAGGAAGTCGTACGCGCAGCCAATGGCGTCACCATCCAGGTAATCCACACCGACGCCGAGGGCCGCATGGTGTTGGCGGATACTCTCGCGCTCGCCGGCCGCACCAAGCCGCGCCTCATGCTCGACTTCGCCACACTGACCGGGGCTTGCGTCTACTCGCTGACGGAGAGGATGAGTGGCGTCTTCACCAACCGCCCGGCGCTCGCGCAGAAGCTCATTGACGCCGGCCGCGACAGCGGCGAGCGGGTCTGGACGTTCCCGTTCGACTCCGATTTCGACTCCGACCTGGAGAGCAAGGTCGCGGATGTGCTGCAGTGCACGACGGAAGGCAAGGGCGACCACATTCTCGCCGCGCGATTCCTCAGCCGCTTCGTCCCGGAGGAGATCCCCTGGGCGCACTTCGACCTCTCGTCGGCGACGCGCACCGGCGGCCTGGGACATGTCAACACCGAAGTCACCGGCTTCGGCGTGCGCTATGCGCTCGAGCTGATCCTGAAACAGGACATTCTCCAGGCCGTGGGAGGCGGCAAGTGACCGCGATTACGATTCGCCGCCCCGACGACCTGCATCTGCATCTGCGTGACGGCGAGTCGATGCGCTCCGTACTGCCATTCACGGCAGCACGTTTCGCCCGTGCGCTCATCATGCCCAACCTCCGTCCTCCCGTGACCACCACGGAGCAAGCGCTGGCATATCGTCAGCGGATACTGGACGCGGTGCCGGCAGGCACGGCGTTCGAGCCGCTGATGACGCTCTATCTCACTGACCGGACGGACGCCACCGAGGTGGACCGGGCCAAGGCAAGCGGCAGCATCGTGGGCTTCAAGCTCTATCCCGCCGGAGCAACGACCCACTCCGACGCCGGCGTGACCGACATCCGTCGGGTGGCTGCCGTGCTGTCGCGCATGGAAGAGAAGGATCTCGTCCTCGAAGTGCATGGCGAGGTCACCGATCCCGATGTCGACGTGTTCGATCGCGAAGCGCGCTACATCGAAGAGGTGCTTGCACCCCTCGCGGGACGCTTGCCGCGTTTGCGTATCGTCTTCGAGCACATCACGACACGCGCAGCCGTCGATTTCGTGCTCGGCTCCCGCCGCGGCATCGCCGCGACGGTGACGCCACAACACCTGCTGATGAATCGCAACGCGCTCTTCGCTGGCGGCATCCGCCCGCACCACTACTGCCTGCCGGTGCTGAAGTCGGAGGATGACCGCGAGGCGCTGCTCGATGCCATCGCGAGCGGCGATCCGCGCTTCTTCCTCGGCACCGACAGCGCGCCGCACGCGCGCGGCGCCAAGGAGGCCGCCTGCGGCTGCGCCGGGATCTTCTCCGCCCATGGCGCGATCGAGCTCTATGCGGAAGCGTTCGAGTCCGTGGGCGCACTCGATCGCCTGCAGGCTTTCGCCGCGGAGTATGGCGCGGATTTCTATGGCCTGCCGCGCAACACAGGCCGCCTCACGTTGACGAAGGCGCCGTGGGAAGTGCCGCGCTCCTATCCGTTCGGAGCCGAAGCGCTCGTGCCGCTGCGCGCCGGAGAGCACATCGGCTGGCGCATCGCGGAGACGCAATGACCGTGGCGAGCGAGCCGCCGGGCGCAAGCGCGGAGCCTGAGACGCCGGCGGCGATCACCCCCGCGGTCGGCGCGATGCTCATGGCGCGGCGCTTCCGCGGCTTTCTGCCGGTGGTGGTGGATATCGAAAGCGGCGGCTTCAACGCCGACACGGATGCACTGTTGGAGATTGCCGCGGTGCTCATCGACATGAACACCGATGGCGTGTTGAGTCGTGGCGCGACGCACAGCTTCCACGTCAAACCCTTCGAAGGCGCGCGGCTCGATCCCGCCTCGCTCTCGGTGACCGGCATCGATCCGTTCCACCCGCTGCGCCCGGCGCTGCCGGAGCGCGACGCCCTGCAGCGGATCTTCCGTGAGATCCGCCACGCGGTGCGCTCCTACGATTGCCGGCGCGCCATCCTGGTCGGACACAACGCGGCCTTCGATCTCGGCTTTCTCAACTCCGCGGTGAAGCGGGCGGACGTGAAGCGCAATCCGTTCCATCCGTTTTCCTGCTTCGACACCGCCACCCTCGCGGGGGCGGCGCTCGGCCAAACGGTACTGGCGAAGGCGGTGACGGTTGCGGGCCTCGCGTGGGATTCGAGCTCCGCGCACTCAGCCGTCTACGACGCGGAGCGCACTGCGGAGCTCTTTTGCATCATCTGCAATCGCGTCCGTGGCAGCTTTCTCGAAGCCGAGGCACGGGCGCGCACGCTCGGCTGGCTCAGCGAGCCGGGCGAAGCCGAGAGCGATTCGCCGCCTACTTGATGGCGCCGGCCCCGGAGAGGAGCTTCTGCAGCTCGCCGCTCTGGTACATCTCCAGCGCGATGTCGCAGCCGCCGACGAGCTCGCCGTTGATGTAGAGCTGCGGATAGGTCGGCCAGTTGGAGTAGCGCTTCAGCGCCTCACGTATCTCCGGCTCCTCGAAGATGTTGACGTACTTGAACTCGGCGCCCGCGGCGCGCAGCGCCGCCACCGTCTGCGCGGAAAAGCCGCACTGCGGGAAATCCGGCGTGCCCTTCATGAACAGCACCACGGGGCTCGAGCCGAGCTCCGCTTTGATTCTCTCGACCACGTCCATCCAATACCTCGTTACGGCCCTGGGCCGGATAGCAATTCGCGCCGCCGCTTCAGCTCGGCGACTACCCGCCACTGCTCGGCGGCACTCATGGACGTCCAGCGGCCGATCTCATCGGCGGTTCGCAGGCACCCGACGCAATACCCCTGCTCATCGAGCGAGCAGACCTTGGTGCAGGGGGAACGGGGTCGGTCCCACTCCTCGGGCGCGCGTACTTCGGACATCCGCCAGGATTATGAGGCCGGGGCGGCATTGTTCAAACCCCGGTAGTGGGCCGGTGCTCAGCCGGACCCCAGAGACTCCGCTTTTAAGGTTGACAATGTCGGTCTTATAATTGACAATAATTAAAAGTAAGGTTGTCAATACTGATATTAAGGTTGACAACATTTGAGGAAAAGGTTGCGTATGACCAGAGTTCGGGCAAGGGGCGAAGACGTTCGACGTTTTATCTTGGAAAAGGTCGGGCACCACCCGGGGGACATCAGTCGCGTAACGGCCGAGCACTTCGGCATTACAAGGCAGGCTGTGAATAAGCATCTGGATCGGCTTGCTATGGAGGACTCCATAATCCAGACAGGAAAGACCAGAAGTCGCTCATACAAATTAGCGACTCTTTTGGAATGGCGAGACGACTTTCAGATGTTGCCGGGGTTGGCAGAGGATTCCGTTTGGCGAGATTCGATTCTCAAGGCTCTCGGAAAAATGCCAGATAACGTTTTGGATATCTGGCATTACGGATTTACCGAGATGTTCAACAATGCGATAGATCATTCGCAAGGAACGTGGATTCACGTTGGCATCAAGAAAACGGCTGTCACAACTGAAATAGCCCTCCTCGATAACGGGATAGGTATATTCAAGAAGATTCAGACAGCACTGAATTTAACGGACGAGAGGCATGCAATCCTGGAATTGGCCAAAGGCAAACTGACTACTGATCCGAGCAGGCATACCGGCGAAGGCATTTTTTTCTCATCTAGAATATTTGACGAATTTGATATTTTATCTGGCGGGGCCTCTTTCAGTCACAAGTTCGGCGACGATTGGGATTGGATCTTCGAACGAGACAAGGCCGGCACTGACGGGACATTCGTGTGGATGAAACTGAGTAACCACACGGCAAGAACGCTCAAGAAAATTTTCGACCAGTACACGTCGGGCGACGACTACGGGTTCACCAAAACTGTCGTGCCCGTGAAACTGGCTAGATACGGGAACGAGAATCTGATCTCCCGCTCTCAAGGCAAGCGTCTCTTGGCGCGAGTAGAGCTATTCAAGGTCGTCATTCTCGACTTCCAAGAGGTGCCATCTATCGGACAGGCATTTGCAGATGAGGTTTTTCGGGTCTTTCCGGCGGCGCATCCGGAAATGGAATTGCTTCCTATCCACGCAAGCTCGGAAGTAAAGAGGATGATAGAGCGGGCTAAGTCCGCAGTACCCGTTCAGACCGTGACGGGTTCGCCTTCCAGCGACCCGCAGTAGCCTTGCTAGCGATCTTCCCATGCCACACCGCCATGCTAGCTTTGGATGAATGCCCCTGAAGCCGCCCGCCCCAGCCCCCGACCTCTCCCCGCCGGCGGACCTGCCGCAGCAGGTAGCTGCGGCCCTGCGGGAGGACATCGGCAGCGGCGACCTCACGGCCCAGCTCGTCCCTGAAGACCAGCGCGTCAAGGGCCGGGTCGTCAGCCGCGAGGAAGCGGTGCTCTGCGGCCGCCCCTGGGTCGAGGAGACCTTTCGCCATCTGGACGCCGGTATTCGCCTCGAGTGGCGGGCAACGGACGGGGAAACGGTCGCCGCCGGCGCGGTGATCTTCGAGATCGAAGGGCGCGCGCGGCCGATCCTCACCGGGGAGCGCATCGCTCTCAATTTCCTGCAGCTCCTCTGCGCGACCGCCACCCAGGCGAGCCGCTTCGCCGCCGCGGTCGCCGGCACGGGCTGCAAAGTCCTCGATACCCGCAAAACCCTCCCGGGCCTGCGCACCGCACAGAAGTACGCGGTGCGGTGCGGTGGCGGCAGCAATCACCGCATGGGCCTCTACGACATGGTGCTGATCAAGGAAAACCACATTGCCGCCGCGGGCTCGATCACCGCCGCCATCGGCGCGGCCAGGCGCGCTGCGCGAGGCGTCAAGGTGGAAGTCGAAGTCGAATCCCTGCCGGAGCTGGAGGAGGCCCTCGGCGCCGGACCCGACATCGTGCTGCTCGATGACTTCAGCCTGGAGGATCTGAGGGGGGCGGTGGCCCGCAACCGTTCGCGCGGGCGGCCGGTAGCGCTGGAAGCTTCCGGCAGCGTCAGTCTCGAGACCGTGCGCGCCATCGCCGCCACCGGGGTCGACTTCGTCTCAGCCGGCGGCCTCACCAAGAACGTGCGCGCGGTCGACCTGTCGATGCGGCTCGATTTCGCCTGATCAGGCCGCGGCGCCCAGCTTGCTTTCCAGGTGGCTGGCGAGCTCGGCAATCGTCGGGAAGTCGAACAGCTCCGTCAGCTCCACCTGACCCGGGTATTCGTGGTCGATCCGCTCGTGGATCTCGATCAGCTTCAGCGAGCTCGCGCCGAGCTCAAAGAGGTTGTCGTTGACGTCGATGCGCTTGCCGCCGAGCGCGGTGTCGCAGATGGTGCGCAGCTTCTCTTCGATTACGCTGCGCGAGGCGGTTTCCGGGCCGCGCTGCGCTTCACGCGACGCTGCCAGACTTTGCAGCTCGGCGTCGAACTCGCCGTCGACATAACTCTGCTCGAGCAGATGCCGCTGGATCTTGCCACTGGTCGTCTTCGGCACGCGCTTGACCGGCACTACCTGCGCGACCTCGAGGCCGGTCTGCTCGTTGATGAGGCGCGCCACCTGGGTGGCGAGCGGCAGAAAATCCTCCATCGAGCCGCGGTGCAGCACGAATAGCGTCAGCTGCTCGATCTCGGCACCCGGCGGCCGCACGCCCGCCGCCACCACCTTGCCCAGCTCCAGCCCCTCGATGCGCTGCGCGATTGCCTCGAGATCGTGCGGGTAGTAGTTCTGGCCGTTGACGAAAATGATCTCCTTCGCCCGCCCGGAGACATAGAGGTCTCCCTGCTCGATGAGCGCCAGATCGCCGGTACGCAGCCAGCCGTCGGCGGTGAAGGCCGCGGCGTTGGCCTCGGGGTTCTCGTAGTAACCGCGGGTAACGTTGTCGCCGCGCATGTGCAAATGGCCGATACGCCCCTCCGCCAGCGGGCGGTCCTCGTCATCGGCGATGCGCACGTTGCAATACGGAATCACGTGGCCTTCCGACACGAGCTGAATCGCATCGCGCGCACCCTTGTCGATGAGCTCCACCGCGCTGCCCACCCCGAGGCGGTGGCGATTGAGCGCAATCGTCCGCAGCGGCGCACCTGGAGGCGGGAAGCTCACGGCGAGCGACGCTTCCGCGAGCCCATACACCGGATACAAGCTGTTGCGCGCCAGCCGGGCGGGCGCGAGCCGGGTCAGGAACTCCTCGCAGAGCTCCACGGAGATCGGCTCCGCGCAGTTGAATATGAACCTTACGCTCGCGAGGTCCAGGCCCTCGAT
>JBOIAB010000234.1:0-28498 GCA_050738635.1 Steroidobacteraceae bacterium | reverse complement strand
CATCAATTCGCAGATCTTCAGCCGCACGGGCGGCTTCATGGGGGTGTCGTTCGCCATTCCCATCGATGTGGCCGCAGGCGTCGAGCGGCAGATCATCGAAGTCGGGCACGTGGTGCGCGGCAAGATCGGGGTCACCATCCAGGAGGTCACGGCCGACCTGGCCGACTCGTTCGGTCTCAGCAGCCCGCGCGGCGCGTTGGTGAGCTCGGTGGACAGCAAGGGTCCGGCCGCGGCGGCCGGTATCCAGCCAGGGGATGTCGTACTGGCGGTCGATGGGCACCAGGTCGAGCACTTCGGCGAGCTGTCGACGCGGATATCGGCCATGCGTCCGGGGTCGGAGGCGAGCCTCACCTTCTGGCGCGATCGGCAGAATCGGACGGTGCGTGTACGGGTGGAGGAGCTGAAGGAGCAGCAGACGGCAGAGGCCGGGAATGCCGCCCGGCCGGCACCGGTGGCGCGCAAGCCGAATCAGCTGGGGCTCACGATACGGCCGCTGGCGCCGCAGGAGAAGGCTGAGGCGCGGACCAGCGGCAGCCTGGTGGTGGAGGGGGTGGCGGGGGCCGCGGAGGTGGCGGGAGTGGAGCCGGGGGACATCATCCTTGGGGTGGATGGCCGGCGGATCAGCTCGGTGGAGGAGCTGGAGGCGGCTGCGCGGGCGACGCGCAAGAAGAGCATTGCGCTTTTGATTCAGCGGGATTCGGCGCAGCTGTTTTTGCCTGTGCCGGTGCCACCCAAGCAATAAGAGACGGAATCGGAATTCATTCGGCCGCGGCGGCCCGGCTGTAAAAGGCATTTTCCGGGAACGCCGTGGATCCCTCCCTGGAGGCTGGCGCAAAAACATCCCTGTTTTTGAGCCTCCCGGAAAATGCCTTTTACAGCCGGGCTGCCGCTTGTTCGTGTAAATTGCCGAACTTTCACGCACTTAAATTCGGGCGTTCCTAAGAGATGGAAGAGCATTACGATCCGGCTGCGGTCGAGAAGGCGGCACGGGCTTACTGGGACGAGCACGGCACCTTCGAGGTGAAGGAGGACAAGGGGCGGCAGAAATACTACTGCCTCTCGATGCTGCCTTATCCGTCGGGGCGGCTGCACATGGGGCATGTGCGCAACTACACGATCGGGGACGTGTTGGCGCGCTTCACGCGGATGCAGGGGCGGAACGTGTTGCAGCCGATGGGGTGGGACGCGTTCGGGTTGCCGGCAGAAAATGCGGCGATGAGCAACGGAGTGCCGCCTGCGAAGTGGACGCGGCAGAACATCGCGCACATGCGCGCACAGTTGAAGTCGTTGGGATTCGGCATCGACTGGAGCCGGGAGGTCGCCACCTGCGACCCAAGCTACTATCGCTGGAATCAGTGGCTCTTCCTGCGGATGCTGGAGCAGGGGATCGCTTATCGCAAAACCGGAGTGGTGAACTGGGACCCTGTCGATCAGACGGTGCTCGCCAATGAGCAGGTGATCGAAGGACGCGGCTGGCGCACGGGCGCGCCCGTCGAGCGGCGGGAGATCCCGACCTACTACCTCAACATCACGCGCTACGCGCAAGAGCTGCTCGGGGATCTCGCGCAGCTGCCGGGCTGGCCGGAGCGGGTGCGCCTCATGCAGGCCCACTGGATCGGCCGCAGCGAGGGCTGTGAGATCTCCTTCCCGTATGCGCCCGATACGAATCAGACGATGGGCAGGGAAGGGACACTCAAGGTATTCACGACGCGCGCCGACACGTTGTTCGGCGTCACGTTCATGGCGATCGCCGCGGAGCATCCGGTGGCCATCGCGGCCAGCAGGCACAACCCGAAGCTGGCGGCGTTCATCGAGGAGTGCCGGCGCGGCAGTGTCATGGAGGCGGATGTCGCGACGCAGGAAAAGAAAGGCATGCGCACGGGCCTGCACGTGCTGCATCCTTTCACCGGCGAGCCGATCGAGATCTGGGTCGCCAACTACGTGCTCATGGGGTACGGCGAGGGCGCCGTCATGGGCGTCCCGGGCCACGATGAGCGCGACTTCGAGTTTGCGCAGAAGAACTCGCTGCCGATCGTGATGGTGGTGCGCCCGAAGAGCGGCGCCTGCGAGGACGTCCGCGGGCCCTGGATGCCGGAGTACTCCGAGTACGGTGTCACGGTGAACTCGGGGGAGTTCTCCGGGCTGGAGTATCAGGCCGCGGTCGACGCGATCGCGACGAGTCTCAACAGGCGTGGCCTCGGCTGCAAGCGCGTGCAATATCGGTTGCGCGACTGGGGCATTTCGCGGCAGCGCTACTGGGGCTGCCCCATCCCCCTCGTCCATTGCCCCAGCTGCGGCGAAGTGCCGCTGCCGGACGATCAGCTTCCGGTGCTGTTGCCGGAGGATCTCGTGCCGGACGGCAGCGGCAATCCGCTCGCCAAGTCGCCGGCCTTCTATCAGTGCAAGTGTCCCCGGTGCGGCGGCGAGGCGCGCCGCGAAACCGACACGATGGACACGTTCGTCGACTCTTCGTGGTACTACATGCGCTACGCGTGCCCGGATCAGGCCGACGCGATGATCGATGAGCGGGCGGCTTACTGGCTGCCGGTCGATCAATACATCGGCGGCATAGAGCATGCCATCCTGCACCTCCTCTACTCGCGCTTCTGGACCAAGGTGATGCGCGATCTCGGCCTGCTGCGCATCGACGAGCCGTTCACCAATCTGCTGACGCAGGGCATGGTGCTCAATCATGTCTACTCCTACACGCAGCCGGACGGACGCCGCCGTTACGTCAACCCGACTGACGTGCGCTCGCGGCGCGATGCTGCGGGCGCGGAGGTGTTCGAGACGACCCTGTCCGATGGCCAGACCATCCGTGTGGACTATCAGGGCCTCGGCAAGATGTCGAAGTCCGAAAACAACGGGGTCGATCCGGAGGGCCTGGTCAAGCGCTTCGGCGCGGATACCGCGCGGCTCTTCACGATGTTTGCATCGCCGCCGGAGCAGACGCTGGAATGGTCCGATGAGGGGGTCCAGGGCGCCTCACGCTTCATTCGGCGCCTATGGAACGCCGTCTACGAGCACGTGACGCACGGTGCGTCCCCGCGCCTCGATACCTCGGCGCTCACCGATGTGCAGCGTGGAGTGCGCCGGGCGGCGCACCACGCGCTCGCGAAGGCGGCGGATGACATCGGCAGGCGTCGCAATTTCAACACCGCGATTGCCGCCAGCATGGAGCTGCTCAACACGATCGGACGCTGCGACGACATGTCGGACCAGGGTCGTGCCGCGCGACATGAAGCGCTGGAGATCGTGACGCTGATGCTGTCGCCCATCATCCCGCACGTCACTCATGAGCTGTGGCGGGCGCTCGGGCACGAGCGCGCACCAGTCGATGAGCCATGGCCGTCGGTAGACACATCGGCGTTGACGCAAGCTTCGGTCGAGTTCGTGGTACAGGTGAACGGCAAGCTCCGCGGCAGAGTGAGCGTAGCGTCGGGCGCGGAGGAGGCGGCGATCCGCGAAGCGGCGCTCGCCGACGAGCACGTGATGAAGTTCGTCGGCAGCAGGGCGGCGGTCAAGCGTGTGATCGTCGTGCCCGGCCGCCAGATCGTCAACGTGGTGGTGAGCGCGCCGACAGGTGGGCAACAGGATGGCTGACGGTCGGCGGCCACCGGGGAGCGCGAGCGTCTGGCTCGCAGGAGTGGCTCTGCTGCTTGCCGGTTGCGGCTTCCATCTGGAGGGGCGTGTGCCGCTGCCGCAGGCGATCCGCCGGCCGTACATCCTGACGCCGGACCAGCAGAGCGATTTCGCGCAGAGCCTGCGCCGCGAGATGTTGATCTCGGGCGCGCAGCCGGTCGATCTGCCCGGCCAGGCGACGGCCGAGGTCCACATCCTGGAGGATGCCGTGAAGCGCCGGGTGCTGTCCGTATCGGCACAGAACCGCCCCACCGAATACCAGGTGACCTACACGGTGCGCTTCTCCGTCACCGCGGGCACCCGCGTCCTGCTGCCGCCGCAGCAGGTGTCGGCCGAACGCTCCTACAGCTTCGATGAGAGCCTGCTGCTCGCCAAGGAGCACGAGGAGGCGATCCTGCGGCAGGCAATGGGCCACGACCTGGCGGACATCGTGATGCGGCAGCTTTCGCGGGTATCGGGCGGCTGACATGCTGTTGCTGCGCGCGGTGGATCGCATCGCGGTGGCGGCACTGCTCGATCGCTACGGCCTGACGCTTGCCCTGATGGCGCCTGAGGAGTTGATTCCGGGGTCCTACTGGGGTCAGTCCGAGGCGGGACTCAGGGGTGATCGCCTGTATGCGCGGCTCGATACGCCCGTGCATTCCGTGTTGCACGAGGCCGGGCACTACATCTGCATGACGCCCGAGCGGCGGGCGGGGTTGGATCGCGACGCCGGCGGCGACGACCTGGAGGAGTCGGCCGTATGCTATCTGCAGGTGCTGTTGGCCGGCGAGCTGCAAGAAATGGGGCGGGAGCGCGCGTTCGCCGACATGGACGCCTGGGGCTACAGTTTTCGGCTCGGCAGCACGCAGGCCTGGTTCGAGAACGATGCGGAGGATGCGCGGAGCTGGCTGCGGCGACACGGTGTCACCGACGCCGATGACCGCCTGACGGGGGTTTGCCGGGATGGATGACGGCGCCTGAGGCATGTGCTTTGCTGCTGGGGCGTGCGAATGGCTACTGCTGAGAATCAGACCGAGAATGACGCGCGGGTGGCATGCCCGGACTGCGGTCTGGTGCAGCGGCTGCCGCCGATGCGGCGGCGACACTTTGCCGAGTGCCGGCGCTGCGCCCGGGTGCTGGCCGGGTCCGCGACGGGGCGAGTCGAAGCCCCGCTTGCGCTCGCGCTCGGGGCGCTCCTCCTCCTCATCCCCGCGACCGTCGAGCCTTTGCTCAGTGTGGCTTCGCATGGGGCGGCGAGGAGCTGCTGGCTGACGAGCGGCATCGCCGGGCTGTGGCACGAGGGGTTCGCGCCGCTGGCGGTGATCGTCGCCGCTTTCTGTGTGGCCTTTCCCTACCTTTACCTGGTGGTGCTGATCGCCGTGCTCACCGGGTTGCACCTGAAGGCGCGCGCGCACCTCGGGCCGGCATTTCGCTGGATCATGCACGTGCGCCCCTGGATGATGCTGGAGATCTTCCTGGTCGGCTGCTTCGTCGCCTACAGCCGGCTGCGGCTGGTGGTCGGGGTGCACGTGCTCCCGGGAGGCTGGTGCCTGCTGGCGGCGACCGGGGCTTTGATGCTCGCACTGACGCAGCTCGACGAGCGGACGGTCTGGGAAGCGCTGCCTCTGTCGCCGGCGAGGGCGCCCTCGAAGCGACCCTCGAGCTGGTACCTGAGCCGGCGCGCGGCCCCCCGTGTCGATCAGCGCCCGGCAATCGCCTGTACGGCGTGTGAGCTGCTGGTGACCGGCGCGCAGCCGGGCGGCGCCTGTCCGCGTTGCGGGGCGGCGCTGCATCATCGGAAGCCATACGCGTTCAGGGTCACCGCCGCCCTCGTGGCGGCGGCCTTCATGCTCTATGTGCCGGCCAACGCGCTCCCGGTGTTGACCCTGGTCAGCTTCGGCGACGAGCAGTCCAACACCATCATCACCGGTGTTCTGGAGCTGATCCACAACCGCCTCTGGCCGTTGGCGATCATCGTTTTCCTGGCGAGCATCGTCGTGCCGCTGCTGAAGCTGTGCGGCCTCACCTGGATGCTGCTTGCGACCCTGCAGGGCTCGCCGCGGACGCTGGTAGCGCGCACGCGTTTCTTTCGCCTCATAGATACCATCGGCTCATGGTCCAACATCGACGTATTCGTCGCCTCGGTGCTGGTCGGCCTGCTGCAGTTCGGCGCCATCGCCCAGGCCCGGGCCGGCGCCGGGCTGGTGGCCTTCGCGGCGGTGGTGATCCTCACTATGATTGCCACGCGAACTTTCGATACGCGGCTCATGTGGGACGCGTCGCAGGGGGGATGATCCACGATGCCCGACGAGACCGAAAACCCGGAGGCGCCCAGACGCCCTGAGGAGCCCACACACCCGGAGGAGCCGAGCGAGGCGCGGGTGCGGCCGCACCGCTGGGTGACGTGGGTCTGGATCGTGCCGATAGTGGCCGCCGGCGTGGTGGTATGGCTCACGTGGCGGACGATCGCGGAGCGGGGGCCCGAGATCACGATCTCCTTCAGCGCGGCCCAGGGACTGCAGCCCGGCCAGGCCACGATCCAGCACCTCAATGCGGTGGTCGGGACCGTGACCTCGCTGCGGCTGTCGCCTGACATGCGGCGGGTGATCGTTCACGCCCGGATGGTCCGGCAAACGACTCCCTACCTCACCGACTCCACGATCTTCTATGTCGTCACGCCGCACCTGGGAGTGGGCGGTATCTCGGGACTGTCGACGATCGTCTCCGGCTCTTACATCGAGATGTATCCCGGCAAGGACGGCCGACCGCGGCGCAAGTTCGTCGGCCTCGATAATGCTCCGATCGTTGCCCCCGACTCGCCGGGGCGCTCCTTCACTTTGCGTACGGCGGATCTGAGCTCGCTGACCGAGGGCTCACCGGTGACCTATCGCGGCATCGAAGTCGGCGTGGTGACGGCGTATGCGCTTGCCGCAGACGGACACGAAGTGAACGTGACCACGTTCATCCGCGCACCGCACGATCGGCTGGTGCATCCCGAAACGCATTTCTGGAACGCCGGCGGCGTGTCCATGACGCTCGGAGCCTCAGGGTTGCAGCTGCGCGCCAACTCCTGGCAACAGCTCCTCGCGGGCGGTGTGGCCTTCGACACTCCGCCCGCCGAATTGGCGGCGACGCCCAGCGCGGCGGGAAGCGTTTTCCAGCTCTACGAGAACCATCAGGCCGCGATGGGCGCTCCGTCCGCATCGCCAGTGCTTGGCGATACGCTGCGAAACCTCAACCAGGTCATGAAAAATCTGAACGGGGTATTGGGGAACGTCAATAAGGCCACGGCCGGACCGCAGCTGCGCGATGCGATCGCATCCCTCAACCGCGTGCTGACACACCTCGATCGCCTGACGGTCGAGGCACAACCCAACCTCAACGATCTGCTCAAATCCCTGCGTGCGACCTCGGACGACGTGCAGCGCACGCTCGCCTTGATCCAGGACAGGGCAGGCGGGACGCAAGCCTCCAGCACGGACCTGCCGCAATTGATGAGCGAGCTCAGCCAGGCCGCGCGCTCGGTGCGGGAGCTGGCGGATTACCTGGACCGCCATCCGGATGCGATCCTGCGGGGACGCAAGGCAGAATCTCCGTAGGAGCATTCCAGGACGCCGGGCCCCAGTCTTGACATCTACAGATATGGTGATATAGTCAACTAGAACACTAATTCTGGCGGGGTCGAGAGATGTCTTTGTGGCGGAATTCAGCGGTAAACGAAACCTCGCCGCCATCCCGTCGCGCCCGGGCGCACCTTGCCGAGCGGGTGCACGCGCCGTGAGCAGCCTGACCATGAGGCATTCTTCGGCACCCGCGCGGGGACTGACTTCCGCAGTAGCCGCACCGCGTCTGCTGGCGCGGATTGCCGGCGCTTACTGTTTGCTGATCTTCATCGCAGCGCCCAGCGGCGCTGCGACGGCTACGCCGTTGAGAATGCTGGTGACCCTGGGGTGCGATGCTGCCGTCGCGCTCATTTTCTACGTTCTCTTCAAACCCGTCAGCCGCAAGGTCTCGCTGGCCGCGCTCGTATTCCGTCTCATTTTCGTGGCGATGATGACTTTCGCCGCGCTGAATTATTTCGGCGCGCTCGATTTCCTCCGCAGCGCCGGCTCTGCGGACGCTTTCAACACTGTCTACGGCCTCGCCCTCGTGCCCTTCGGCGTTCATTGCCTGCTGATCGGCTACCTGATCTATAGATCCGAGTTCCTGACGCGATTCCTCGGCGTGTTGCTGGCCCTTGCCGGTCTCGCCTATGTCACTTTCGTCTCGCCCTCGTTCGCACACCATTTTTATCCATACATCCTGATTCCCGGCGCTGTTGGTGAAGGCGTGCTCACGCTGTGGCTCCTCATCCACGGCATCGACAGCGAACGCTGGCCCATCGCTGCGGCGGCGAACAGAGACGAGGACGCATAGTGAGCGACGAGTGGAACGAGAACCAGCCGATCTACCGCCAGTTGCGCGACCGAGTGGTAGCCATGATTCTCGATGGCGAGATGCAGGAAGGCGATCCGCTGCCGTCGGTGCGTACGGTGGCGGCGGATTACCGCGTCAATCCACTTACCGTCCTGAAGGCCTATCAGCACTTGGTCGACGAGCAGATCGTCGAGAAACGGCGAGGTATCGGTATGTTCATCAAGTCGGGCGTGCGCCAGCAGCTGCTGCGCGACCGCAGGCACAGATTCCTCAGCGACGAATGGCCGGGGATACTGGCGACCATCCGGCGGCTCGGCCTCACGCCGGAGGAGCTTCTCAACGGCGCCGGCGGCGGCGAGCCGCAGGATGAGCGGGCGCCCGCGAAAGGCAAACGGTGACACATGGCAGTGATTGAAGCACGCGGCTTGCGCAAGAAGTTCCGCACCACCGTCGCGCTGGACGGCATCGATCTGAATGTCGAGGCGGGGCGTATCCTCGGGCTGATCGGGCCCAACGGCGCCGGCAAGAGCACCGCCCTGAACGCGATCCTCGGTCTCATCCCGTACGAGGGGGATCTCAAGGTGCTCGGTCACGATCCCTGGGCGGCGCGGGACGCGCTGATGCGCGAAGTATCGTTCATCGCCGACGTCGCCGTGTTGCCTCGCTGGTTGCGGGTCTCGCAGGCGCTCGATTACGTGGCCGGCGTGCACCCGAGGTTCGATCGCGCCAAGGCCGAGAGCCTGCTGGACCGGACCGACATCAGGCGCGGCAGCAGAGTGCGCGAGCTGTCGAAGGGCATGGTCACCCAGCTGCACCTCGCCCTGATCATGGCCATCGATGCGCGGCTGCTGGTCCTCGATGAGCCTACCCTCGGGCTCGACATTCTCTATCGCAAGCAGTTCTACGATGCGCTCCTCAACGATTACTTCGATCGCAGCCGGACCATCGTGGTGACCACGCATCAGGTCGAGGAGATCCAGAACGTGCTCACGGACTTCATGTTCATCCACCGCGGCAGGATCGTCCTCGCCTGCAGCATGGAGGAATTCGAGGCGCGTTATGCGGAAGTGACCGTGCGCCCGGATCACCTCGCCGCCGCGCGGCAGCTGCGGCCGATTCAGGAGCGCCAGGTCTTCGGCCGCAGCACCCTGCTGTTTGACCGGGCTGACCGCGGACAGTTGGAGCAGTTCGGCGAAGTGCGCACGCCAGGGATCGCCGACCTATTCGTTGCGGTGATCGGCAATGCGCCGGACGACCGCCAGGCGGAGGGCCGTCGATCATGAGCAGCACTGAGTCCACCGCAATGCCCGATCGTCCCGACCCGCCTCCGGGTGCCCATGCGGACGGGACCCTGGTCTCAGGGCCGGCAGCGTTGTCGCGGGTACGCCTCGTCAGCTGGTCGGTGCGGCGCGAGCTGTGGGAGCACCGCTGGATCTACATCGTGCCGCTCATCGTCGCCGCCGTGTTCCTGTTCGGGTTCCTGACCGCTACCGCCCGCGTTCCATACCCGTTCCCGCAGCGGGTCCATTTCACTACGCACTCCATGGCACGCCTGCTCGAGGCGCCGTTCGACTTCGCCTCCGGGGTGCTGATGCTGACCTACATGGTCGTCGCGGTGATCTACTGTCTGGCGGCGCTGCACGCCGAGCGCGCGGACCGCAGCATTCTCTTCTGGAAATCGCTGCCGGTATCGGATCTCATGACCGTAGTCGCCAAAACCAGCATTCCGCTCGTCATTCTGCCGCTGATTACGGTCGCGATCACCATAGTCACTCAAGGGATCATGTTCCTCGCGGGTAGTGCAGTGCTGCTCGGCCGGGGCATCAATGCGATGGCATTGTGGCCACAGATACCGCTGCTGTCGATGTGGGCGGCGACGGTCTATCACGTGCTCACCGTTCATGCGCTCTACTACGCGCCGATCTACGGCTGGCTGCTGCTCGTTTCCGGCTGGGCGCGCCGCGCCGCATTCCTCTGGGCCATCCTGCCGATTGCAGCGGTGCTGATCATCGAGAAGCTGGTCTTCAACACCTCGATATTCGGCCACATGCTGCTGTCGCGGCTCGGTGGCGGCCCGGCAGCCCTGCCTTTCCCGCCGCACGGAAACATGCCCATGACCGCGCCGACGCTCGCCAATCTGGGAGCGTTCCTCGCCAGCGCGGGGCTTTGGGTCGGGTTCGCGATATGCGCGGTGTTCATCGCCGCGGCGGTCCGGCTGCGCAGATACCAGGGACCGATTTGAAGTCCCGGGAGACTTTTGATGATCGGCAGCATCGACCGGACGCAGCGCAACGCCGCGAAAGCGGTAGGCGTCGCTTACATTGTCACCAATGCGCTGGCCTATTTCACCGAGTTCCACGTACGCGCCAGGCTCATTGATTACCAAAGTGCGGCAAAAACCGCGGCGAATATCATTGCGTCGCAGAGCCTCTTTCGCCTGGGCCTCGCCGCTGACTTACTCACCTTCGCGAGCGATGTGGTAATCATCGTCGGCTTGTACCTGATTCTCAGGCCCGTGAATCGCAGTCTCGCGATTTTCGGACTCGCATGGCGCCTGGTCGAAACGGCCGTCGTCGTGGTCATGACCATCAACGCTTTCGACATCCTCACTCTGGTAAGCGGCGCGGACTATCTGCGGACCCTCCCGGCAGATCAGTTGCAGGCCATGGTCCGCATGGCCATCGAGGCACACGACGCGGGATATAACGTCGGATTTCTCCTTTTTTGGGCTGGGATCGGCGGCATTTTGCCTTGCCTGGTATCAATCGCGATACATTCCACGGGTCTTGGCGGCGTGGGGGATGCTTGGATCCCTCCTGGCGGCGGCGAGCACCTTCGTCTACACCCTGTCTCCCGCCCTGAGCGGCATGGTAGAGCCAGCGTGTTTCGTGCCGATCGGTACGTTCGAGCTGACTCTGGGATTCTGGCTGCTAATCGCGGGGCTGCCGCGTGCGTCCGGCGCCGCGATTCAGACTGCAGGCGCCCGTCAGGCGTAGCGACAATCCGTTCAGCGGCTCGCGAACCGGTCGGTCGCCGTGACGAGCTCGTGGGTGTTGCCGCGCTCGAAGGCGGAGTGTCCCGAGTCCTGCGCGATACGCAGCTCGGCTTCGGGCCACGCACGGTGCAGGTCCCAGGCGCTCTTCATAGGGCAGACGACGTCGTAGCGCCCTTGCACGATGACCGCGGGGATGTGACGGATGCGGTGGACGTCATCGAGCAGTTGGTTGTCGGTACGGAAAAAGCCCTGGTTGATGAAGTAATGACACTCGATGCGCGCAAACGCTTGGGCGACACGATCCTGCTGCAGCTTCGCGATGTAGTCGGGCGCCGTCAGGAGGTAGCTGGTGGCGGCCTCCCAGACGGCCCACGCCTTAGCCGCGCGATCGCGCACCTCGGCGTCCTCACTCGTCAGCCGCGAGTAGTAGGCGCGGATCATGTCGCCGCGCTCGGCCTCCGGGATCTCTGCGACGTAGTACTCCCATAGGTCAGGGTACAGCGCACCGGCGCCGCCCGGGTTCTGGTAGAACCACTCGAGCTCCCAGCGCCGTAGCATGAAGATCCCGCGCAGCACGATCTCGGTCACGCGCTGCGGGTGCGTTTGCGCGTATGCCAGCGCGAGCGTGGATCCCCAGGACCCGCCAAATACCAGCCAACGGTCGATACCGAGGTGCTCCCGCAGCCGCTCGATGTCGTCGACCAGGTGCCACGTGGTGTTGTCGACGAGACTCGCGTGGGGACGGCTCTTGCCGCAGCCGCGCTGATCGAGCAGCACGATCCGGTAGCGCGCCGGATCGAAGAAGCGGCGCATCCTGGGCTCGGTGCCGCCACCAGGCCCGCCGTGCAGGAACACGGCGGGCTTGCCCTGGGAGTTGCCGCACTCCTCGAAGTAGATCTCGTGCAGGTCCGAGACCCGCAGAAAGCCGGTGCGATACGGCTGCAGCGGCGGGTACAGCTTGCGCCTGACGAGCTTCGCTTTCGGCATAGAGGGGCGAAGCTTATCAGAACGGTACGGTGAAACCGCCGAAGAAGCCGCGCCGCGCGCCATACTGCGGCGAGAACACACCGACGCCGCTGCCGCTGCGGATCAGATAGACCTTGTCGAGCAGGTTGACGATGTCGAAGCGCAGCTCCACCGGTCCGGCCGGGTCGCCGATGTCGAGCGCATGCGTCAGGCCCAGGTTGACCTCGGTATAGCTCGCGGTGTGATCGCCGTTTGGAATGGTGGAGCCGTCCGGAAGGACGAGGTCCTGACGCAGTCCGGTACCGAAGATCGCATCGACGCTCGCGCGTGTCCTACCCCATTGATAGGCCACGCCGCCCGAGGCCGAGACCCGCTCCTCGTGGTCGAGGTGGATGTAGTTGCCGGCGATGTACTCGAGGTCCTGCTGATCGAAGTTGAACTGCGAGGACTCGACCCCTTTGCCCTTTGCCGACTGGAAGGCGAGATTGCCGTACGCCGAGAAGCGGCTGATGGAGTAATCACCCGTGAACTCGATGCCACCGACGCGCCCCCAGCGATAGTTGAACGGCGTGAGGACGATCGGTGCGCCGAATTGTCCTTCGTCGATCAGGTTCTGCGCGGTTTCCCCGTATGCGTCGACGCCCAGCGTCAGGGTACGTGCGAGCAGTTTCTGCTCCACTCCGATGTCGTAGTAATCCTGGCGTGCGGCGATCGGCGGCGTGTCCTGCGTATTGGAGCCGGGCGGCAGAGCGGTCGTGCCGGCGAACTTCGTGAACGTCTCGCTGCCGATCAGCTCGAAGGGCGGCGGCGTAAAGTAGCGCGAGTAGCCGGCGTGTACCGTCGTGTTGGCCGTCACCGTCCATAGCGCATTGAGGCGTGGGCTCACCTGGCTGCCGCTCGAGTAGGCGTTGTAGTGATCGAACCGCACGCCGTAGTTGATCGTGACCGGCGGCAGTATCCGCCATTCATCCTGCAGATAGGCGCTCTCGATCTCCTGCGACTGTTTGCCGTTGTCCATGACGGTGAGCGGGACGTCGCTCGTCTGTAAGCCGAGCGCATCGATCGGCAGAACCTGGGAGGTCGTATCGCTGGTCGCACTGTCGTGCTGCAGGAAGAAGCCGGCGCGCAGCGTGTGCGCGTCGTTGAGCTTGTACGAGCTGTCGGTCTGCCAGGCGAAGGCCGTGTCGTCCTTGAACGCGTTCTGGGCGATACCGTTGTAGAGCAGATCGCCGGTCCAGTCCGGTGCGAAGTGCAGGCTGGTGTAGCGGGCGGACAGGGAGTTTTGGATGTTGAGCCTGCCGGCGGAATGCTGCCAGCTCACGATGGCGAACTGCGTCAGCTCGTGCTGGCTCTCGCCGAGGTTGTTGCTCAAGTAGTCGGTGATACCGTCGACATCGAGCCCCAAAGACGGTTCGAGGCCGTGCTGGTTCGGGATCTGGAACTCGTCGTCCGAGGTGCCGAGGACCAGCGACAGGCGGTCATTGGAATCGAGAATGTCCTCGAAATAGCCGAAGGCGTGTCCCTGAGTCGAGTGATCGTGCAGCGGCTCGCTGCTGCCGTCGGGAGATTCGATGCCGAGGTCGTTGCGCAACGTATCGGCGCTGACGAAGTAGCTGAGATTCCCGCTGTCGCTGCTGCCGCTCAGCTCCGCCGCCGGCTCGAGCGTCGAGTGGCTGCCACCGTACATCGAGACGTAGCCGCCGGGCTTCAGCAGGCCACTCTTGGTGGTCAGGTCGATGATGCCGGCGGTCTCCAGCCCATATTCCGCGGGCAGGGCGCCTGTGAGGAGGTTGAGCGAGGCGATCAGTCGCGGGTCGAGTGTCTGGCTGAACACGCTGATCCCTTCCGGCAGGATGATGCCGTTCAGGCGGTACTGCAGGTCGTTGTGATCGCCGCGGACATGCAACTGCCCGAAGGAGTCCTGGACCACATCGGGCGCCTGCAACAGGACCTGATTGAGCTGCACGTTGGCGCCCCCGGGCTCGGCAGCGATCTCGGCGCTGCTGATGGTGTAGCTCGAGGCGCCGGTCTGGGTTTCGATGCCGGCGCGCTCCTGGTCGAGCCTGAGCGCGGTGACGACGACGCTCTTGAGAGTCATGAGGGGAGTGTCAGCCGTCGTCGCGGCTCCAGGAGCGGCAGTCGAATCGGTTGCCGCGTTCGTTGCGGCGGTGGTCGAAGACGCGTTGGCATTCGAAGAGACGTTGGAATTCGAAGAGGCGGCGGTCGGCGCGGTGGCTGCAGCTGCAGCAACCGGCGGGATGACGGCAACTACGGCCAGCGCGAGCGCGACGGCCGGGCCGTTGTTCTTGGGAGTGAGCATGCGAAGAGACTCCAGTTCCATGCCCCTGCGCGGCCGGGGCGACCTGCATTCGGACAGGTCAGACACCGGACGCCGAGGCTATCCAGCAAGTGCTTAAAGCTGCGGACGCGTACCTGCGCTCAGCGCGCGGTACGACGCCATGCTGCTCAAGCGGCGGCGAGGGCTGGGAGGAGTAGGACGGGGGGCCCACGCGCGAGGTGGGCACGCGGCCGCCGGCGACTGCGCGGTACCGGTGCGGGGCTCGCTGGAGAGAGCCGGGCGGCGAGAACCGGCCGGGCGATGGGGGCGGGCTTGGGCGCGGCGCCGGCTACGCCCGTGAAGTGCATGGACCAGTCGCAATGATCGGCGCCGGCGGCGTGCGGCGAGAAACCCTGCGCCGTGAAGCCGCAGATGACCGTCACCATCGCGAAGGCCGCGATGATCGCGAGGATGCGGTGACGGCAGGTTGCGCGGCTCAGATGCACGGGTCGGCCGCTATACCTGCAGGCGATCGTGCGGACGTGCGACCAGTTGATACAGCGCCGGCACGACGAAGATGCCGATCGCGAGGCGCGAAATCATGCCGGCCACGATCACCAGAGCGAACGGCCGCTGTGAGTCGGTGCCGACGCCGGTCGCCATCGCGGCGGGCAGCAGGCCCAGGGCCGCGACCAGTGCGGTCATCACGATGGGGCGCAGGCGCAGCACCGCGGCCTCTCGGGTGGCTTGCGCGGCGTCCATGCCGCCGAGGCGCAACTCATTGACGCAGGAGATGTAGATCACGCCGGTCAGCACCGAGACACCGAACAGCACGATGAAGCCGATGCCGGAGGATACCGAGAACGCGGTGCCGGTGAGCCACATGGCGAGCACCACGCCGAGCGGAGCGGACAGCAGCACGCCGACGACGACGATCAACGGGAATTTGAAGTTGCCGTAGAGCACGAACAGCAGGCCGAATATCACCAGCACCGTCAGCGGCAGGATGATCCGCATCTGGGCGCGAGAGGCCGTGTATTGCTGGTACTCTCCGCCCCACTCGAGGCGGTAGCCCTGAGGCAGCTTCACTTGCTGTGCGACCTGGTGGATCGCATCACCGACAGCGCCGGCGAGGTCCCGTCCGGTGACCGAGAATTGCACGCCGATGTAGCGCGAATCCGCCTCCCGGTAGATGAACGAGGCGCCATTCTCCACCCGGATAGTCGCGAGCTCCCTCAGCGGTACTTCCTGTCCCCCGGGCGTCGCGACCGGAATGTCACCGATCTCGAGCGGGTTGTTGCGAAACCGCGGCTGCAGGCGCACCACCAGATCTAACTCCTTCTCTCCCTGCACCACCTGCGTCGCCGCCTCGCCACCGATCGCCGCGTCGATCAGATTGTTGATGTCATCGACATTGAGTCCGTAGCGCGCAATCGTCGCCCGGTTGATGTCGATCGCCAGGTTGGGCTGACCGAGCTCGTGCACGAGCGTGAGATCGGTGACGCCGCGCACCCCGGTCATCACGGCTTTGGCGGCGCGGGCGAGACGCTGCAGCTCCTGAAGGTTCGGGCCGTAGATCTTCAGCGCAAGCGAGCTCTTCAGGCCGGTCTCGGCCTCATCCACCGCGTCTTCGGCGGGCTGGGTATAGTTGAACTGGATGCCGGCGAAGCGCTGCAGCTTGCCGTCGATCGCAGCGATCAGCGCCTGCTTGTCGCGATACCGGCCATGCCATTGCGAATAGGGCTTCAGACCGACGAAGAACTCATCGTTGAAGAAGCCGGTCGAGTCGGTGCCGTCATCGGGGCGCCCGAGCTCGGAAGTCACCGTGGTCACTACTGGAAACGAGCGCAGCACCTGGCAGATCTGCGGAGAGATCTCCGCTGCCTTCTGAAACGAAATCGTGTACGGCATCGTCGCGCGCACCCACAGCGCGCCCTCATCGAGCGTGGGCATGAACTCCGCCCCGATCCCGCGCGTCATCAGGAGCGTCAACAGGAGCAGCGCCACCGGAATCCCGATCGCCCACCGCAGCGCACCCAGCGCGCTCCCCAATGCACGCGTGTATGCCCCCTTGAGCCTCTCGTAGAGCGGGTTGGGGCGTTCGCGCACGCCCCCGCGCATGAACAACGCGCACAACACGGGCAGCAGGGTCAGCGTCACGACGAGGGAGCCGATGAGAGCGAAGATCATGGTGTCGGCCATCGGCCTGAAGAGCGTACCGGACGGCCCCGTCAGGAAATAGATCGGCAGGAAGCTCGCGACGATGACTGCGACCGCGTATACCAGCGGGCGGTCGATTTCCGCGGCCGCGCTCAGTATCACATCGCCGATGCGGTAGTCGGTGCCGCGGCGCGCAGCCAGCTCACGGAAGATGTTCTCGACCATGAAGATCGCGCCGTCCACGAGAATGCCGAAGTCGACCGCGCCGATAGACAACAGGTTGGCCGAGGCGTTCTTGATATCGAGCAGCAGGAAGGCGCAGAGCAGGGCGAGCGGAATGGTGACCGCAACGATCAGCCCGGCGCGCACATCGTAGAGGAAAAAGACCAGCACGACGATCACGAGCACCAGGCCGATCGTGAGGTTGCGCATGACGACATCCCTGGTCTGCTGGATCAGGGTGGTGAGGTCGTAGAAAGGATGGATCTTCACGTCCTTCGGCAGGATCTGCTGGTTGAGCTCCTGCGTCTTAGCCTCGACGCGCTGCAGCACGTCCTGAGTCTTGCTGCCCGTCAGCGTCAGAATCACGCCTTCGACCGCGTCATTCTGGCTCATGTAACCGAACTCACCGAGGCGCGGTGCAATGCCGATCTTCACCTGAGCGACGTTCTTTACGAGAATCGGCGTGCCATCGTGCACTGCGAGCACGATATTGCCGATGTCCTGCAGGGTCCGCAGGCGACCCAATCCGCGCACGTAAAAGAATTGTCCGCCCTGGGAGTAGAAGCCGCCTCCACTGTTGCTGTTGTTGGCACCAATGGACGTCTGTATCTGGGTCACCGTGAGGCCGAGTGCGGCGATCTTCACCGGATCGAGCATCACCTTGTACTGCATGTCGCCGCCGCCGAATGCGGAGTCGTCGGCGACGCCGGGTACCGAGCGGTACTGTGGCCCGATCACCCAGTCCTCTATGGTTTTCAGCTCCATCGGGGAGCGATCGGGGCTTTGCAGCACGTAGCGGTAGACCAGCCCCGATGGCGGCGACATTGGTGACAGGGACGGAGTGACGCCGGCAGGCAGCGTGATGCCGGGCAGGCGGTTGTAGGCGCGCTGGCGCGCGAAATACGAGTCGACGCCGTCGGCAAAGGTCAGAGTGACATCGGAGAGACCATAGAGCGAGATCGAGCGCTTGATGGCAAGTCCGGGAATCGCATTCATGGCGCGCTCGACCGGGACTGTGATGAGCCGCTCGACTTCCTCGGCTGAATGCCCCGGCCACTGCGAGATGATCTCCACGTAGGGTGGCGAAAGGTCCGGGTAGGCATCCATCGGCAGGACCTCATAGGCCCATATGCCTGCGGCCGCGAGCGCGAGCGACAGCAACACGATCAGTAGCGGCTGCTCGAGCGCGAACGCGACGATGCGGTTGATCAGAGAAGACTGGCGGTGGCCTTCCGCCCGCGGGAGGTGCGCGCTCATTGTGTCTCGATGAACTGCAAGAAGATGCTGCCGTCCACCACCACCCTGTCGCCGATGTGCAGTCCCTGCGGGATCACGTAACGGTTGTCGACACGAGTCCCCAAGGTCACGGGTCGCCTGGCGTAACTACCGTCGGCGGCGAGCACATACACGAAAGGCAAATTTTCGTCATTGCGTAGCGTGGCGGACACGGGTATCAGCAGCCCCTGGTGTTGCTCGCGTGACTGGATTTGGACCTGAACGTACATCTGCTGTTTGAGAACGCCGTTCGGGTTGTCCACCTGCACCCGCGCGCTCACCGAGCGTGTGTCCGGGTCGATGACCGCGCCGACGTTGGTGACCGTTCCGGTCAGCGGCGCTTCTCCATCCCCGACGCTGACGGTCGCTGCATCCCCGGCGTGCACCCGCGCGATGTCGGCGCCGAACAGTTGCGCCATTACCCACATTTTGGAGGTATCGGCGATCGTGAAGCACGCTGAGGTTCCGGCCGACAGCGTCTGTCCCGGGGCGATCGACTTCTCGACGACCGTGCCTGCGATCGGCGCACGGATCGCTCCCTGCCCGATCCCAAGCGGCTTATCGGCGCGGAGGGCGGCGATGGTCTTCTGGTCGACGTGCAGGGCGATCAGCCCCTGCAGCGCCGCGCTACGGTCGGCATCCGCACTCGCCGCAGTGGCCTGAGCGTCCGCGTTCTCGCGTTCGGATATCGCCTGATGCGCGTACAGGAACCGATCATTGCTCGCGACGTCATCGGCTGCCGCGGCGGCGATCAGCGCCTTGCGGTAAGCGCCGACTGCCGTCGTGAAGTCGGGTGAATTCACCCTCGCCAGTGCTTGGCCCGCGGCCACGTGGTCGCCGAGATTGACCAGCACACGGGTGACCGGTCCGGAAAAAGGAGCCAGCAGCGGAGTCGATCGGTTCTGATCGAACTCGACGACCCCGGCGGTCGTCATGCTGTTGTGATACGTCGACTGCGCGACGGAGAGCAGATGAATGCTCGTCCGCTGCGCGGGCGTCAGGCTCACGTTCTGCGGCACGTTCGCCTGCGGGCCCTCATCCGGGGTGGCCGATGAGCAGCCGGCCAGAGCCGCCAGAGCGCCAGCGAGCCAGACAGCGGCCACGCGACTGGCGCGCAGCGGAGAGTGCGTCATCATGGTGTGTTCAATCCCGCGTTGTGCCACCAACCACCGCCGAGCGCCTGGTACAGCGCCGCGGTGTCGGCGAAGCGATTGGCCTCGCTCTGCGCAAGCGTCATCTGCGCCTGCTGATAGGCCTGCTCGGCGAGCAGCAGCTCGAACACGCCGATGTAGCCGTGATGCAATTGCAGCTGAGTGAGGTAGAGGGTGCGACTGGCGGCGCGCGCCGCCGTGGAGGCCGCCTGCAGCGCCCGCGCGTCCTCCTGCAAGGCCACCAGGGTATCGGCGACGTTCTGGAAAGCCGTCAGGACGGTGCTGCGATACTGTTGCGCGGCTTCGACGTAAGCGGCCTTTGCGGCCTGCTCCTGATGCAGCAGCTGGCCACCTTGGAAGATTGGAGCCGTCAGCGACGCGGCAATGCCCCAGAAGCCCGTGCCGGATTTGAATACCTGTGAGATCGCGAGGGCACTGCTTCCGGCATCCGCAGTGAGTTGGATGTCGGGTAGACGCTGCGCGGTCGCGATGCCGACTTGGGCGCTGGCGGCATGCAGGTTGGCGCGTGCCTGGCGCACATCGGGACGCTGCTCGACCAGGGTCGAGGGCAGACTGAGTGGCAGATCCTCGGGGAGATGGAGGTTGCCCAGCGAGGGGATCGCGATCGGCCGCTCGCTCGGGAACCGGCCGGTGAGCGCCGCCAGTGCATGTTCCGTCTGCCGCAGCTGCTTCACCAGCGCCGGCAGCGTGGCTTGGGCCTGCGCAAGTTGCGACTGCTGCGCCGCCACGTCGAGCCCGCTGGCATCGCCCCTCTGAAAGCGCAGCTGCAGGATCGCGAGGCTACGCTTTTCCAGGTCGATCAGCTTGCCGGTCGCCTGCAGCTGCTCGCGCAGCGAAGCGGCCTGAACAGCGGTGGCCACTACATTGGCACTCAGCGTCGTCCATGCCGCGATCATCTGAAAGCGTGCGCTCTGCTCCTGGGCCCGCAGCGACTCGACGGTGCGCCGGTTCAAACCGAAGACATCGGGCGCGTACGCTATGGTGAGCTCCGGGGTGAACAGGTCGTATTGGAACTCATCGGCCACCGCCGGGTAATTGGGCGTCGGCGCGAGCACTTGCGACTGCTTCTGCCGGCTCGCGGCCATGCCGGCCGAGACGGCCGGAAAGTACACGCCGCGCTGTGCCAGGACGTCCTCGTGCGCCACCCGCAGCGCCGCCTGCGCCGCCTGCAGGTCGGCATTGCTCGTCAAGGCGGCCGCCACCAGCGTATCGAGCGACCGCGAATGAAACAGCCGCCACCAGTCGGCGGGAATGTTCGCGCCCGGCTGAAAGCGCTGCGCTGCGCCGGCGGAGTCAGCGGGCGTTGCGGCGGTGCTCGCGAGCGGCCGCGCGGTGTAGCCGGCGGCGCGGGGCGCCGGCGGCGGTTTGAAGTTGGGCCCGACCGCGCAGCCGGCGACGAGCAAAGCAGTGCCTGCCGCGATGCAACGCAGCTTGCGCCACTCGTTTTGAAGTGAGCTCATACGAGTCAGCCGGAATGGATTGGTCGCGCCGCTGCCGGCGAGCCGAGGCGGACCACGGGTGCGCCTCGATCGCGCAGTCGCCCGCGAGCTTGGGATCAGCACGCCCGATACGCGAGCGCGCTGAGACCTGTCAGCCGATTGAGGGTGTTGCGGGGGGACCGCGGGCCAGGTGGGCGCGCAGTCTGAGGGCGCTGCGCAGGGTTGCCTGCGCGACCGGCGGCAGCCGCCATCCGGCGAGCACCGGTTTGACGACCGGTACCGGATGGGGCGCGGAGCCGGCGACGCCCGTGAAGTGCATGGCCCAGTCGCAGTGACACGACTGGCTCGGACGGCTGCCGAGGTCTTGCCAGCTATGGCCGCAGATGACCACGACCATAGCCGCTGCCGCGACTAGCGCGATCAGTCGGTTGCGGCGCAGTGTGGTGCTCATGAACATCGCATCTTGAACCAGGAAGCCTAGCCGTAGGCGCGCGGTCGGGCAAGCACGGCTGGAATGGCCGATAATGTCGTGTCACCGCAATTTCCCGGGCAGCCTGCCTTGAAGCTCACCCCCGACTCCCTCGTTCCGCACCTGGAGCAGCGCTTGCTGCCGGCTTACCTGGTATCCGGCGATGAGCCGCTGCTCGCCGGGGAGGCGGCGGATGCGATTCGCGCCCGGGCGCGCGCCGCGGGCTTCAGCGAGCGCGAGGTGCATTTCCTCGACCGTGGCTCGGACTGGGACGATGTGCGGGCCTCGGCGGCCAATCTGTCGCTGTTCGGCTCCCGGCGGCTGCTCGAGCTGCGGCTGCCGAGCGGCCGGCCGGGGACCGCCGGCAACAATGCGTTACTTGCCCTGCTGGAGCGGGACGACCCTGACACCCTGCTCCTCATTCTGGCGCCGCGTCTCGATCGCGATGCGCAGTCGGCGCAGTGGTTCCGCGCGCTGGAGTCGCGTGGCGGCTGGATTGCCGTCTGGCCCGTGGAGGCGGACAGGATGGTCGGCTGGCTGCGGGGACGCTGCCGGCGGCTGCGGCTCGAGGTCGACGAGGAGGCGCTCAACCTGCTCGCCGAGCGCACCGAAGGCAACCTCCTCGCCGCTCATCAGGAGTTGGAAAAGCTGCGCCTGCTCGCGCCCGCCGGGACCCTAACACTCGATACGGTGCTGGCCAGCGTTGCCGACAGCGCGCGCTTCGATGTCTTCCGGCTGTCCGAGGCCGTCCTCGAGGGCGAGGCGGACCGCGCCCTGCGGGTGCTCGCGGGACTGCGCTCGGAGGGCACCGAGCAGACCCTGGTGCTGTGGGCGCTGACCAAGGCGCTGCGTGACCTCTGGGGCGCGGTGGCGGTCCCGGGAGGCGCGCGCGCGCGCGGCGGCTGGCAGCGGCAGACCGCGGCTCTGGACAAAGGCGTGCGCCGGGCTTCGCGCCTCTCCTTCCGGACCCTCACGCTGCGCGCGGCTCGTGCCGACCGCATGATCAAAGGGCGGCTGCCGGGCGATGCCTGGGACGAGATGGCATTGCTTGCGGCCGACATTTGCGCCCGGCCGGCGGTACCGGCGCCGCAGTCCATGTTCAAATAGGGATATGCAACCGATCGGTCTCTTTGGCGGCACTTTCGATCCGATTCATTACGGCCATCTGCGCACGGCTTTCGAGCTGTGGCAGGAGCTGCGGCTGGCGGAGGTGCGCTTCATGCCCACCGGCAGCCCGCCGCACCGCGACCAGCCGCTGGCGAGCGCGGAGCTGCGGCTGCGGATGGTGGAGGCCGCCGTGGCCGATCAGCCGGCGTTCATCGTCGATGACCGCGAAGTCCGCCGCAGCGGCATCTCCTACTCGGTGGACACCCTGACGGAGCTGCGGGCGGAGTTTCCGCACCGCTCGCTCTGCCTGCTGCTCGGAATGGACGCCTTCCTCGGCCTGCCGAACTGGCACCGCTGGCGCGACCTCCTCGGGCTCGCGCACATCGTGGTCGCGCACCGCCCGGGTTGGAAGGCGCCGACCATGGGCCCGCTCGGCGAGGTCATGGTGGATCACGGCACCGGTACCATTCGCGAGCTGCACGAGAAGACCGCCGGGCGCATCTACGTGCATGCCGTGACGCAGCTCGAGATCTCCTCGACGGAGCTGCGTCAGCTCATCGTTTCGGGTCGCGATCCGCGCTATCTGGTGCCGGATGAAGTGGCACTCATCCTGCGCGAGAGTCGGTGCTATGCTTCCGGATGATGCTTGACACTAGGAGAGAACCCTTCCTCACATGACCACCCGTACAATCCGGCGCCGCGGCGCTCCCGCGCAGGCTTCCAGGTCCGCACGATCCTCATCACCGCCCCGCCCCCCGGCGTCGCCACCCTGCAGCGCGCCGACCCTTCTCCAAGCCGTCACCTCCGCCCTCGAAGATATGAAAGCCGTGAACGTCAAGGTACTCGACGTGCGCGGGCTGACTGATATCGCCGACACGCTGATCGTCGCTTCCGGCACCTCCGACCGACACGTGCGCTCCATCGCGGAGCACGTGATCGATCAGGCCAAGAGAAACGGATTTCGGCCGCTGGGTGCCGAAGGCGAGCGGGAGGGGGAGTGGGTGCTGGTCGACCTGCAGGACATCGTGATACACGTGATGTTGCCTCGCGTCCGCGAGTTCTACGGCCTGGAGAGGCTGTGGGATGCCGGCGGTACCGCCATCCACGAAAGTGCGGGCGGCATGGCGCACGCGGCGCGCCATCCGTAGGATCGGTGCGGGTAAGGATCATAGCGGTGGGCACCCGCCCACCCGCGTGGGTTCGCGAAGCCTACGCCGATTACACCCGCCGCCTTGGCTCGCGGCTGAAGCTCACGCTGGTCGAGGTGGAGCCTGGCCCGCGTAGCGCCGGTCAGAGCCCGCGCAAGGCCATCGAGAGCGAAGCGCGCAAGCTCCTGACGGCCCTGGGCCCCAATGAATGGGTGGTGGCGCTCGATGAGCGCGGCACTGAGATGAGCACCCGCGAGCTCGCCGACTGGCTCGCGGGCAGGATGCGGGAGGGGCGCGATCTCGCGTTCCTCATCGGTGGTCCCGATGGGTTTGCGGCGGAGGTCGTGGCGCGCAGCGACATGTCCCTCTCCCTGTCGCGCCTCACGCTGCCGCATGCGCTGGTGCGTGTCGTGTTGGCCGAGCAGCTCTATCGGGCTATGAGCATACTGACGCATCACCCGTATCATCGCGAGTAGACGCCCGTGACGCAGCCTGCCGCAGCAGACCCAGTCATCTGCCTCGCCTCCATGTCGCCGCGGCGGCGTGAGCTCTTGGCGCAGATCGGCGTACCGCATACCGTGAGCGCGGCACACGTGGATGAGAGTCTGCTGCCGGGCGAAGTGCCGGCGGACTACGTCGCGCGCCTGGCACGCCTCAAGGCCGTCACCGTCCGGCAACAGGGCGAAGCCCTGCCGGTGCTGGCAGCGGACACCACGGTCGTCCTGGAAGGGGCCGTCTATGGCAAGCCGGCCGGCCGCGCGGCTGGGCTGGCGATGCTGGAGGCGCTGGCCGGCAGGACACACCAGGTGCTCACGGCCGTGGCGCTGGCCACGGAGCAGGGCATCGCCTTGCGAGTCAATTGCAGCTCCGTCCGCTTTCGCACCATCGAGCGCGCTGAGATGGAAGCCTATTGGGAGACGGGCGAGCCGCGCGACAAGGCGGGGGGCTACGCCATCCAGGGACATGGCGCGGTATTCATCACGGCGTTGAGCGGCAGTTTTTCCGGCGTGATGGGATTGCCGCTCTTCGAGACGGCGGAGCTGCTGCGCGACGCCGGCATCCCGTACTGGATCGGGGAGGCGCGGTGAGCGCGGAGATTCTGCTGAACGTCGCGCCCGGAGAGACCCGCGCCGCGTTGTTGGAACAGGGCGTCGTGCAGGAGCTCCACATCGAGCGCCGCCGGCGCCGCGGCCTGGTGAGCAATCTCTATCAGGGCCGGGTGACCCGTGTGTTGCCGGGAATGCAGGCGGCGTTCATCGACATTGGGCTCGAGCGCACGGCGTTCCTGCACGCGGCCGATATCGCGAGTCCGCCACCTGATGAGACGGTTGTCGGCCTGGTGAATGCCAGTGCGCCACCGGTCGAGGACGTGCGCCGCCTGTTGAGTGCCGGCGACGACATCCTCGTGCAGGTCATCAAGGACCCGATCGGCACCAAGGGAGCGCGCCTGACGACCTATATCACGCTGCCTGCGCGCTTCCTCGTCTACCTGCCGCGGGGCGATGGAATCGGCGTCTCGACGCGGATCGAGGATGAAGCGGAGCGCCAGCGCCTGAAGGCGGCGGTTGCGCAACTGCGCGGCGCCGAGGCTGACGGAGGTTATATTCTGCGCACCGCGGCGCAAGGCGTCGCGATCGACAGCCTGCGTGAGGACATGGAGTATCTGCGCCGGCTCTGGCGCCACGTACGCACGCGCGCCACACAGATTCCCCCAGGCACGATCGTGCACGAGGACCTGCCCTTGCCGCTGCGCATCCTGCGGGACGAGCTGTCGCGCGGGGTCGCCCGCGTGGTGGTCGACTCAGCGGCCGAGCACTCCCGCATGACTGCCTTCGCCACGGAATTCATCTCAGCGACCGCGGCGCACATCGAGCTGCATGCCGGGCCGCGTCCGATCTTCGACCTGCATGGCATCGAGGAGGAGATCGTCAAGGCGCTGGAGCGCAAGGTGGCGCTCAAATCGGGCGGTCACCTGGTGTTCGATCAGCGGGAGGCGATGACCACGATAGACGTCAACACCGGCGGCTACGTGGGTCACCTCAATCTGGAGGAGACCACGTTCCGCACCAACCTCGAGGCCGCGGCCAGCATCGGCCGGCAGCTGCGACTGCGCAACCTGGGCGGCATCATCATCATCGATTTCATCGATATGCATGACGAGTCGCACCGCCGCCAGGTGCTCGCGACGCTGGAGCATTCCCTCGCCGGCGATCGCGCCCAGGCGCACATCGTGAGCCTCTCGCCTCTCGGGCTGGTCGAGATGACGCGCAAGCGTACGCGCCAGAGCCTGGAGCACCTCCTTTGCGAGCCGTGCGCCGCCTGCGGCGGCCGCGGGTTCGTCAAGACCGCGGAAACCGTCTGCAATGAGATCTTCCGCGAGATCCTGCGCCACGGCCCCAATCCCGCGGGCCGCGAACTGCTGATCCTCGCGCATGCGGACGTGGTGGAGCGGCTGCTCGAGGCCGAGGCGGCGACCCTCGGCGAGCTCAAGGCCCAGGTGGGCCTGCCCATTCGGCTGCAGGTGGAGGGCCTCTACGGGGTGGATCAGTTCGACATCATGCGAACCTGATCCCATTGCGGGCAATCCCGACCGCCCCCATAGTAGCCAGCTATGTCCCTGGTCGCCGCGATACAGATGACGTCCGGTCCGGACGTAGCCGTCAATCTGCAGGAAGCGCGTGTGCTTCTGGAAGAGGCGGCAGGGCGGGGGGCACGGCTTGCGGCGTTGCCCGAGAACTTCTCCTTCATGGGCCTCGCCGACAGTGACAAGCGGCGCATTGCCGAAGAGGACGGCCACGGTCCCGTGCAGGACTTTCTTGCGCAAAGCGCACAACGACTCGGGATGTGGATAGTGGGCGGTACGCTGCCGCTGCGTGGCGCAGGCGAAGGGCGCGTCGCCGCCGCATCCCTGGTCTATGACTCCGCGGGACAGCGTCGCGCCCGCTACGACAAGATCCACCTCTTCGACATCCAGATACCCGGGCGTGCGGAGAGCTATCGTGAATCGGCCAATGTGGCGCCGGGCGCGACCGCGGTGGTGATCGACACGCCGGTGGGATGCCTGGGCCTATCGGTGTGCTACGACGTGCGCTTTCCCGAGCTCTATCGCAGGTTGAGCGCCGCCGGCGCGGAGCTTCTGCTCGTGCCTTCCGCTTTCACGGAGCCCACGGGCCGGGCGCACTGGGAGACGCTGCTGCGGGCGCGCGCAATCGAGAACCTCTGTTGGGTCGTCGCGCCGGCGCAGTCGGGATTCCACCCCGGCGGCCGCGAGACCTACGGCGACAGCATGATCGTCGACCACTGGGGGCGCGTGCTCGACCGCCTGCCGCGCGGCCGCGGCTGCGTCATCGCCGAGATCGATCCGGAGCGGCAGCGGCGTGACCGCGGCAGCTTCCCGTCGCTGACGCACCGTGTACTCAACTGACTTCATTCATCATGGACACCAAGCCAAGAGCTCAATCGTGAACGAACCGCCTCCTTCCGCCGCCGATCCGCTGTCACTCGCCCGCGATCTCATCCTCAAGCCGAGCGGCCTCGATGACGGCCGCCTCGATCGCATCTTCGGTGAAGTCCTGACCCACTCGGTCGATTTCGCGGACCTCTACTTCCAACTTGCGCGCCAGGAGTCCTGGTCGCTCGAGGACGGAATAGTGAAGGACGGGAGCGCGAGCATCGAGCAGGGCGTCGGCGTGCGCGCGCTCGCCGGCGAGAAGACCGGGTTCGCCTATTCCGACGAGATCATCCTCCCCGCGCTGCAGGAGGCCTCGCGCGCCGCGCGCGCCATCGCCGTCCAGGGAGGGGATCGGCGCGTCAGTGCCTGGCACGCGCAGGCGGGCCATCATCTTTATCTGCCCGCCGACCCGGTCGCGACGCTGTCCGACCAGGACAAGGTCGCGTGGCTGGAGCGAGTCGACCGTGAGACGCGCAAGATCGATCCACGCATCGTGCATGTGTCCGCAAGCGTGACCGCCGTGCACGAAATCGTCCTGATCGCCACGAGCGACGGCGAGCTTGCCGCGGACGTCAGGCCGCTGGTGCGCTTCAACGTGTCGGTGTTGGTGGAGCAGAATGGGCGGCGTGAGCTGGGATATTCCGGTGCCGGTGGGCGCTACTCGCTCGCGGACCTCGTTGCCAGCGACCGCCCGCTCACCCTGGGGCGCGAGGCCGCGCGCCAGGCGCTGCTCAATCTGGAGGCGGTGCCCGCACCCGCGGGACCCATGACTGTGGTGCTCGGCCCCGGCTGGCCGGGCATCCTGCTGCATGAAGCGATCGGCCACGGCCTCGAGGGCGATTTCAACCGCAAAGGCACCTCCGCGTTCGCAAACCGCATCGGCGAGCGCGTCGCGGCGCCGGAGTGCACGGTCGTCGATGATGGCACGCTGTCGCAGCGCCGCGGCTCCCTCAACATAGACGACGAGGGCACTCCCACGCAGTGCACCACGCTCATCGAGAATGGCGTGCTGCGCGGTTACATGCAGGACCGCCTCAACGCCCGGCTGATGGGCGTGCGGCCGACCGGCAACGGCCGCCGCGAATCCTTCGCCCACATGACTCTGCCGCGCATGACCAACACCTACATGCGACCCGGGCCGCACGACCCGCAGGAGATCATCCGCTCGGTGTCGCGCGGCATCTACGCCGTCAACTTCGGCGGCGGCCAGGTCGACATCACTTCCGGCAAGTTCGTGTTTTCGGCAAGTGAGGCCTATGCCATCGAGAACGGGCGCATCGGCGCGCCGCTGAAGGGCGCAACCCTGATCGGCAATGGACCGGACGTGTTGACCCGCGTCACCATGGTGGGCAGCGACCTGAAGCTGGATGACGGCGTCGGGACGTGCGGTAAGGACGGGCAGAGCGTCCCCGTGGGCGTCGGTCAGCCGACCCTGAAGGTGGAAAGCCTTACGGTCGGGGGCACGGGCTGACCTCCCCGGGCGACCGGACATAATATGGTTTAGGTGCCCGGCCTGCGCCGGCGTAGTATGGTGCCCGCATGCACCTCTCCCGCCCAATGTACGAAGGCCTGCCTTGGCTCTACATGGGCGGGGGTATCGCCGCGCTGGTCGTCAGCTATTTCATCGGCGATTCCCACGTCGTCGGCCTGCTGGTGGGACTGGCGGGCCTGGCCACACTCCTGGGCGGAGTGGTGGTGCTCCTCAGGCGCCGCGACTACCGCGAGCTACGCTCCCAGTACGGTCAGCCTGATCTCACCCAACGGCAGGATCAGGAC
>JBOIAB010000233.1:0-29705 GCA_050738635.1 Steroidobacteraceae bacterium | reverse complement strand
GCCGAGGACATCGCCCAGGAGGCCTTCATCAAGGCCTACCGCGCCTTGCCGCAGTTCCGCGGCGACAGCGCCTTTTATACCTGGCTCTACCGGATTGCGATCAACACGGCCAAGAATGCCGTGGTCTCGCGCGACCGAAGTCCCATCGAATACGATCTCGACCGGGGTAACACCGATGAGTCCTACGATATGCAAGGCCGAATGAAGGATTCCGAGACCCCCGAGGGCCTGGTGCTGACGGACGAGATCCGCTCCACCGTCAACGCCGCCATCGACTCGCTGCCCGACGATCTGCGAACGGCCATCGTGCTGCGCGAGCTCGAGGGCCTCTCCTACGAGGAGATCGCCGCAGCCATGGCATGTCCGGTGGGCACCGTCCGCTCGCGCATCTTCCGGGCGCGCGAGGCCATCGACCGGCGCCTGCGTGAAGTCTTCGAAGGCGGCCTCGGCCGCGCGGAGGAGTTGGGATGAACGAGGAGCTCGACAGCCAGCTGTCCGCCATGTTCGACAACGAGCTGCCGGCCGCCGAGTGCGAGCTGCTCGCGCGCCGACTGTCCCGCGATACCGACCTCAAGTCCCGTTGGGGACGCTATGCCGTCATTGGCGCGGTCATCCGCGCGGAGCGCGGCGTCACACTCGAAGGCCCGGTGGCCGGGCGCGTGAGCGCGGCCCTGTCGAGCGAGCCCGCGCTGTCGGGCGATGCGCCGCGGGCGAGCGGCCGGGTGCAATACCATTGGTGGCAGCCGGTTGCCGGCGCCGGGCTCGCGGCCGGCGTGGCGGCGGTCTCTATTTTCTGGCTGCGCTCGCAGGCTGTTCCCGGGCATTCTCCGGCGGCAGCGCCGATGGTCGCCGCCAACGCAACTTTCGCTGCGCCCAGTGCCGCGCTGCCTGCTCTGCAGAGCGTGCGGGCGACGACGACGCCGGACAGCTTCGTCGTGCCGCCGGCGCAGCAGCAGCCCATGATGGTCGTTCCCGCCACGGAGCTGGCCGACTACGTGGTGGCCCATAGCGCCTATTCCTGGCCCGTCAGCCGCGGCAATCTCCTTTCCGCATTGATGGTGAGCGAGCCGGGAACCTCCAGCATGCCCGCGGGGTCGGAACAGCCAGTTCCCGGCGTGCAAGGCAATGCGATCCCGAATCCGAACTAGCGAGCGTATCGGCTGTCTGGCCCTCGCCCTGACGCTCGCCGGCGTGGCTTACGCCGACGAGCCGGCCAAGTGGCTCGAGCGCATGAATCACGCGCTCACCACACTCAACTACGACGGCACTTTCGCCCACTGGGAGGGTGGCAAGGTGGAGATGCTGCGCATCATCCACCGCGTCGCCGACGGCACTGTCTCGGAACGGCTAGTGTCGCTCGACGGCTCCGGCCGGGAGTTCATCCGCACCGGCTCCAGCCTCGCCTGTTATCTTCCCGACAAGCATGTCGTGCTGGTCGAGCGCACGCCGGCCAAAGTCTCGCTCCTCAGCGGCTTTCCCGCCATCAACGAGCAGACGGCGCGCTTCTACGACATCAAGGAAATCGCGCGCATGCGCTTCAATCGGCGCGCTACGCACCTCATCACCGTGATGCCGCGGGATCAGTACCGATACGGTTATCGCTTGTGGATCGACGACTCGACGGCAATGCCGTTGAAGACGCAGCTCTGCGACGCGCATGGGGACGTCATCGAACAGATCGTGTTCGCGAATCTCAAGATCCGCTCGCACATCCCTGACTCGGCTTTCCGCCCCGGCATCGCGACCACCGGCTTCCACTGGCTGCGCAACGACTCGCCGCCGCACAAGGCAGCGGTGAGCCAGAATGAAACGGTGTGGAGCGCCGAGCACCTGCCGCCGGGATTCCACATGACCGTGCGCGCCGCGCAGATCATGCCGGGCACACCGGGGCCGGTCGACCACCTGGTTTTCACCGATGGGTTGGCCTCGGTGTCAGTATTCGTCGAGACGACGCACATCGAGGTCACGCCAGGGCAGGCTCCGGTCATGGAGTCGGCGCGGGTAGGGTCCTCGTATGCCTTCTCGACCGTCGTGGATGGCCATAAGGTGACCGCGGTCGGCGAAGTGCCGGCGCAGACCGTGCGTTTCATCGCCGATTCGGTCAAGGCCGAAAAGACAACCGAGTCGGCGCCGGCGCCCGCTGCAATGGAGCCGCCCCTGCGGGGTGGGCCGTTCGCGCATTCGCCGCCCCCACCCTGAAGGGCGGGTCGTTCTCACCGTAGTTCATCGGCGCGACTGCCATCTCTGTGAGCAGATGCTCACGGAGCTGCAGGCACTTGGGCGGACGATGCCGCTGCCGCCGATCGAAGTGGTGGACGTGGACGGGGACCCCCTGCTCGCGCGCCGCCACGGCCTCGATGTGCCGGTACTGCTCCTCGACGGCACGGTGGTTTGCCGCCATAGGCTGGACGCCGGCGAGCTGAAGCGCCTGCTGCGGAAGGGCTGACTGCTATAATCGCGCCGGCCGCTGATCACCTGGCGCGGCATTAACGCGACAGACCCGATTCATGCGGCTCATACGTAATTTCTCCATCATTGCCCACGTCGATCACGGCAAGTCGACCCTCGCCGACCGCTTCATCCAGCTTTGCGGCGGCCTCGAGGATCGCGAGATGCAGGCGCAGGTGCTCGACTCGATGGACCTCGAGCGCGAGCGCGGCATCACCATCAAGGCGCAGAGCGTCACGCTGCATTATCAGGCGCGCGACGGCGAGCGTTATCAGCTCAACATGATCGACACACCGGGGCACGTGGACTTCTCGTATGAGGTGTCCCGCTCGCTCGCCGCCTGTGACGGCGCGCTGCTGGTGGTCGACGCCTCGCAGGGGGTGGAGGCGCAGAGCGTCGCCAACTGCTATACGGCGATCGAGCAGGGGCTCGAAGTCCTGCCGGTCATCAACAAGATCGATCTGCCCTCGGCCGATCCCGAGCGGGTGGTGCGCGAGATCGAGGAGATCATCGGCATCGCGGCCGACGATGCGCTACGGGTGAGCGCCAAGACGGGCGAGGGCGTCCCGGAGCTGCTCGAGGAGCTGATCCGCCGCATCCCGCCGCCGAAGGGCGATAGCGAGGCGCCGCTGCAGGCGCTCATCGTCGACTCCTGGTTCGACAACTATGTCGGTGTGGTCTCGCTCGTGCGGGTCGTCAATGGGACCGTCAAGACCGGCGACAAGATCCGCGTCGTATCGACCGGTCGCGGCCATACCGTCGACCGCCTCGGCCGCTTCACGCCGAAGCCTGTCGTGGAGAAGACGCTGTCGGCCGGCAATGTCGGCTTCATCGTCGCGGGCATCAAGGAGATCGACGGCGCGCCGGTAGGCGATACCATCACGCTCGAGAGCCGGCCGGCGGCGGCGCCGCTGCCGGGCTTCCGGCAGATCAAGCCGCGGGTGTTTGCGGGGCTCTTTCCGATCAACTCCGAGGATTACGAGAGCTTTCGCGATGCGCTCGCGAAGTTGAAGCTCAACGACTCGGCGTTGCACTACGAGCCGGAGGTCTCGGGCGCGCTCGGCTTCGGATTCCGCTGCGGGTTCCTCGGGCTCCTGCACATGGACATCGTCCAGGAGCGCCTGGAGCGCGAATACGCGCTCGACCTGGTGACGAGCGCGCCGACCGTGGTGTATGAGGTGGCGCGCACCGACGGAGTGGTGCAATACGTCGACAACCCGGCGAAGCTCCCGGCTACCACCGAGGTCGAGGAGATCCGCGAGCCGATCATCATCGCCAACATCCTGCTGCCGCCCGATTATGTCGGCGCGGTGTTGAAGCTCTGCAACGACAAGCGCGGCACGCAGAAGAAAATGCAGTACCTCGGCAGCCAGGTGTCGCTGCAGTACGAGCTGCCGCTCGCCGAAGTGGTGCTCGATTTCTTCGACCGGCTGAAATCGGTTAGCCGCGGCTACGCCTCCTTCGACTATGAGTTCTCGCACTTCGAGGCGGCGCCGCTCGTCAAGCTCGACATCCTCATCAACGGCGAGAAGGTCGATGCGCTGTCGATCATCGTGCACCGCGAGAGCGCCTATCAACGGGGTCGCGAGCTGGTCGACAAGATGCAGGAGCTCATCCCGCGGCAGATGTTCGAGGTCGCCGTGCAGGCGGCCATCGGCAGCGCGATCGTCGCGCGCGCCACCGTGAAGGCATTTCGCAAGAACGTGCTCGCCAAATGCTACGGCGGCGACGTCAGCCGCAAGCGCAAGCTCCTAGAGAAACAGAAGGAAGGCAAGAAGCGTATGAAACAGGTGGGCCGGGTCGAAATTCCCCAGGAGGCGTTCCTCGCCGTCCTGAAGCTCGGCAAGTACGGCGCCGGCACGATGTCTCCTCTGCTCATGCAGCTCATCCTGGTCCTCTCCTGGCTCGCACTGCCGGTCGGACTCGTATGCATCGTCGATGACTGGTTCCTGCGGCCGCGGCGGCAGATTGCCGCGGCGCCGGACCCGGTGGCCGACTCCGCGGTGATGTCGTTCGCCTACCACGCGCTGCCGATCCTCATCGGCGCGGCGGTCATCCGCCTGCTCGTTTCCGAGCAGCTCGATTTCAGCGCGGTGCTGGTGGCGATATCGGCGGTGACGGGGGTCATCTGGGCGGTAGACGCCGGGGTGCTGCGCCGGCGGCGGAGCACTGCGGCGAAGGCGGCCGGCAAGGATCCGACGGCTGTCCCGGAGCCTGGCACGGTGGATTACGCGCGCAGCTTCTTTCCCGTGGCCCTGGCGGTGCTGCTGCTGCGCGCCTTCGTGTTCGAGCCGTTCCGCATCCCCTCCGACTCCATGATGCCGACGCTGCTCGACGGCGATTTCATCGTGGTCGACAAGTTCTCCTACGGCCTCAGGCTCCCGGTCACCAACAGCAAGATCCTCGACACGGGCGGCCCGCAGCGGGGGGATGTGGTGGTTTTTCGCTTTCCGCTCGACCCTTCTGAGAACTACATCAAGCGCGCGGTCGGCCTCCCGGGCGATCATGTGACGGTGCGCGACGACCGGCTCACCGTCAATGATCAGGTGGTGCCGTTCAAAGTCACGCAGACCTACAGCGACGGTTGCTACATCAACATGCAGCTCGCGGTGGAGAATCTCGGCACCCATACGCACCAGGCGCTGCTCTGCCCGGTGCCTCTCCAGGTCACCCCTTATCCCTTGCCGGGCTGCCCGCGCAGCGATGCGCGCGGCTACGTCTGCGGCGGTACGCCGCCGCCCGGTGCGCAGTCCCTGGATGAGCCGGAAGTGGTGACGAAGGTGGTGCCGTCCGGTAACTACCTGATGATGGGCGACAATCGCGACAACAGTGACGACGGGCGCGTGTGGGGCTTCACGCCCGATGCGAATCTGGTCGGCAAGGCGACCTACATATGGTTCAATTGGGATCCGGAGCACTCCGGCGGTCCGATCTGGAGCCGGATCGGCAAGAAAATCGAGTAGCGGGGGTTTGGCAATGCTTGCGCGTCAACGTGGCGTGACCGCGGTCGGGTGGCTGATACTGCTCATCCCGATCGCGATCCTCATCTATGCCGGGATCCGGCTGATGCCGGTCTACCTGAATTACATGGCGGTTGCACGCACGCTCAACGATCTGACGACTGAGTATCAGGCGGGCGGAGCGACACCGGATGCCATCCGCTCGTCCATGCAGAAGCACTTCGATGTCGAGAACGTGGATTACCCCGCGGTCAAGGACATCAGTATTACGCGCGCGGGCCAGGGCGGCTGGGTGGTCGAAGCCGCCTACTACGATCAGGCGCCGCTCTTCTTGCACATCACCCTGCAGGTCCAGTTCGACAAGAGCGTCAAGCTGGGTGGTGGATAGGTCCGACTGGCCACTCGCGTGGCTGCGCACCGAGCTCGGCTACCAGCCGCGGGACGCCGGCCTCTTTCGCGCCGCCTTCACCCATCGCAGCGCCCCGGGCCCCAACAATGAGCGAATGGAGTTTCTCGGCGATGCGGTGCTCAACCTCGTCGTCGCCCACCACCTCTATGCCGCCTTCCCGGAGGCGAGCGAGGGGGACCTGAGCCGGCTGCGGGCGCGGGTGGTGAGCGGTGAGCCGCTGGCCGAGGTGGCGGCATCGCTCAAGCTCGGCGAGGCGCTGCAGCTCGGCTCGGGTGAGCTCAAGACCGGCGGCTTTCGCCGCCAGTCCATCCTCGCGGATGCGCTCGAAGCGGTGTGCGGAGCGCTTTATCTCGACGGTGGCCTGGCAGTCGCCGAGGAGATCATTGCGCGCCTGTTCCAGCCCCGGATAGCGGCGCTTCCCGCCCCACATGAGCTCAAGGATGCGAAAACCCGTCTGCAGGAGTACCTGCAGTCCCGCGCGCTCTCGCTCCCGAGATACCGGGTCGAGCGCGTCGAGGGGGAGCCGCACGCGCAGACCTTCCACGTGACCTGCGAGGTGCCGGCGCTACGGCTCTCGGCCATCGGCAGAGGCTCCAGCCGCCGGCGCGCCGAGCAGGAGGCCGCCGAGCGCATACTGTCGGCCGTGGACGCTGCCATGAGTTCTCGCAGTGGCTGAGCCAGCCGCCGATTTCCGCTGCGGCTTCGCGGCGCTCGTTGGACGCCCGAACGTCGGCAAGTCGACACTGCTCAACGCGCTCGTCGGGCAGAAGGTGAGCATCGTCACTCCGCGGCCGCAGACGACGCGCCATCGGATCATCGGGCTGGTACAGCTGCCGAACGCACAGATCGCGTTCGTCGACACGCCGGGACTTCACAGTCAGGCGCGGCGTGCACTCAACAAGGCGATGAACCGGACGGCGACAGCAGCGCTCGACGAAGCGGACCTCGTCGTATTCGTGGTGGAGGCGCTCGTCTGGAATGAGGAAGACCAGCTGGTGCTGAATCGCATCGCGCTCTCGGGCAGGCCGGTGTTGGTGGCAGTCAACAAGGTGGACCGGGCGAAGCCGCGCGAGCGGCTGTTGCCCTACCTCGCCGACCTCGATCGCCGGCATGGTTTCCTGGCGCTGGTGCCGATCTCGGCGCTCAAGGAAAAGAATCTCGATGACCTGCGCAATGCGATCGCGGCGCAGCTGCCGGTTTCGGCGCCGCTTTTCCCCGACGGCGAGCGCACGGACCGCGGGATCCAGTTTCGCATCGCGGAGATGATTCGCGAGAAGCTGACCCTGGAGCTCAATCAGGAAGTTCCATACGGTATCGCGGTGGAGGTGGAGCGGCTGGCCGAGGAAGACGGCATCCTGACGGTGGATGCGGCCATCTGGGTGGATCGGGAAGGCCAGAAACCGATCGTCATCGGTGCCAAGGGGGAGCGGCTGAAACGGGTGGGCACCGCGGCGCGGCTGGCGCTGAACGGACTGCTGCAGCGGCGGCTGCACATCAACCTCTGGGTGAAGGTGCGCGAGAACTGGGCGGACAACGCGCGCGCACTGCGGGAGTTGGGCTTGGAGTGAGCGCTCATCCCCGCCGCGTTCTGCTGGCGCCGGGGTACATCCTGCACCACCGGCCTTACCGGGATAGCAGCCGGATTCTCGAGGTGCTGGCCCGCGACCATGGGCGCCTCACGCTGTTTGCCCGTGGGGTGCGGGGGCCGAAGCCGCGGTTCGGCGGGGTGCTGCAGCCATTCGATCTGCTGCTGCTCACGTTTCAGGTGGGGCGGGAGGCGGGACAGCTCACGGCTGTGGAGAGCGCCGAGAGCGCACCGCCATTGCCTGCGGACAGCCTGATGCCGGGCTTCTACCTCAATGAGCTGCTGCTGAAGCTCACGACGCGGCATGACCCTGTGCCGGAGGTTTTCGAGGATTACGGGCGGGCGCTGGGGGGCCTACGCACGGGCGGGCGGGTCGAGGCCGTCTTGCGGGTCTTCGAGAAGAGGCTGCTCGAGGCCGTGGGGTACGGCATCGACCTGACCGCGGAAGCGCGCACGGGGAAGGCGATCGAGGCGGACGGGCGCTATCGCTTTGAGGCCTCCCAGGGGCTGGTCCCGGCCGGGGAAGGCGATGCGGGCGCGGTTGCGGGTAGCTCGCTGCTGGCGCTGGCGCGGGAAGATCTCGCAGCCGAGCGCGCCGTTGACGATGCGCGCACGGTGCTCAAGGCCGCCCTGGCCGAAAGGCTCGAAGGCCAGGAGCTCGTCACCCGCCGGGTCGCCCGGGCGGTGGCCGCGCGCGGGGGCTCGCGCCGCCGCCCTTAGTACGCAAGAATCGTGGTTTGCCCGAATCACGCCCATCACTGGAGTAAGCGGCTTGGCTCCTTCGTACATCGCACTTGGCATCAACATCGATCACGTGGCCACCCTGCGGCAGGCGCGGCGGGGGAAGGAGCCGGATCCGGTGCAGGCGGCGCTGCTCGCCGAGATGGCCGGAGCCGACAGCATCACCCTGCACCTGCGCGAGGACCGCCGCCACATCCAGGATTTCGATGTCAGGACCTTGAAGGGGCTGTTGAAGACCCGGATGAACCTCGAGATGGCCGTCACCGAAGAGATGGTGCGGATCGCGGCGCAGGTACGGCCGGATGACTGTTGCTTCGTTCCGGAGCGGCGGCAGGAGGTGACCACGGAGGGCGGGCTGGATGCGGCGGGGCAGGAGGCGCGGATGAAAGAGGCGACCGGACAGCTCGCCGGACAGGGGATCCGGGTGGCGCTATTCATCGATCCGGAGCCGCGGCAGGTGGAAGCGGCGGCGCGGATCGGCGCGCCGGCGATCGAGCTGCATACCGGTGCCTACGCGGAAGCCGCCGGCGCCGCACGGGCGACGGAGCTCGAGCGGCTGGTGAGGTGTGCGCGCCTCGGCTCGGGACTCGGACTCGAGGTGCATGCGGGGCACGGCTTGAATTACCACAACGTGCAGCCGGTAGCCGCCATCCGCGAGATCGTCGAGCTCAACATCGGGCACGCGATCATTTCGCGGGCGGTGTTCGCCGGGCTCAGCGCCGCGGTACGCGACATGAAGGCGCTGTTGACGGCGGCGCGCGCATGATCTTCGGGATCGGGGTGGATGTCCTCGAAGTGAAGCGGATCGGGGCGACGCTGGAGCGCTTCGGCGCGCATTTCATCGAGCGCCTGCTGATGCCCGAGGAGCAGGCCCAGCTCGCCCGGACGCAGCGTCCCGAGCGGTTCATCGCCATGCGGTTCGCGGCGAAGGAGGCGATCGTCAAGGCGATGGGGACCGGGTTCGCGCATGGAGTCTGGATCAGGGATGTCGGGGTCGTGCAGAACGCCTGGGGGAAACCGGAGGTGGTGTTCTCGCAGCGCGGCGATAAGGTGAGGAAGGGCCTGGGTGTTGGCGAGGGGCACGTGACGCTGACGGATGAGGCGGGGCTCGTCGTGGCGGTTGCCGTCCTCATGAAGGCGAGCCCACCGTGAACTGCCTGGTGTTTGATATAGAAACCGTGCCGGACGTGGCTTTCGGGCGGCGGCTGTATGGGCTGGACGGATTGCCGGATGCGCAAGTCGCGAAGGCGATGTTCGCCTTGCGGCGCCAGGACTCGGGCGGGGAGTTCCTGCCGCTCGAGCAGCATCGAGTGGTCGCCATCTCGTGCATCCTGCGCAGCCGCGAGGGGCTCAGTGTCTGGAGCCTCGGGGATCTGAGCTCGCCCGAGGCGGAGCTCATCGAGCGCTTCTTCGATGGCATCGAGAAGTTCTCGCCGGATCTGGTGTCATGGAACGGCTCGGGCTTCGATCTGCCGGTGCTGACCTATAGGGCGCTGCTCGCGGGGATACAGGCGCCGCGCTACTGGGAGGCGGGCGACGGCGACCAGGCGTTCCGCTTCAACAACTATCTCAACCGTTATCACTGGCGGCACATGGATCTGATGGATGTGCTGTCCGGATTTCAGGCGCGCGGCCGGGTGTCGCTGGCGAACGTCGCCTGCCTGCTGGGGCTGCCGGGGAAGCTGGGATTCTCGGGCGCACAGGTGTGGGATGCCTATGTCGAGGGGAATCTCGCCGGGATCCGGCGCTACTGCGAGACGGATGTGCTCAACACCTATCTCGTCTACCTGCGTTTCGAGCTGCTGCGGGGGCGGCTGACGCGGGAGCGGTACGCCGAGGAGGTAGAGAGGGTTAAGGGGCTGCTGCGCGCCGGCGCGGAGCCGCATTTCGCGGAATTCCTCCGCGTGTGGGAGGGGAGCGCTTGAGTGGCGGCGGAGTTTCCCGGGCCATCGCCGCGCGCGGCGAGCGGGAGACGGCGGAGGTTGTGGGCCTGACCCACGATGGCCAGGGGATCGTGCGCACCGGCAAGACGGTCTTCGTGGCGGGCGCGCTGCCCGGCGAAACGGTCAGCTTCGAGCGCATCCGCAAGCATCGACAGCACGACGACGGCAGACTGTTGGAAGTGCTGCGGCCTGCTGCGGAACGGGTGACGCCGCGCTGCGCGCATTTTGGCGTCTGCGGAGGATGTGCTCTGCAGCATCTGGCGCCGGAAGCGCAGGTGGTGATGAAGGAGCAGGAGCTGCGAGACAACCTCGAGCGCGTCGCCCACGTGCAGTGGGGGACGTGGCTGCCGGCGCTGCGCGGGCCGGTCTGGGGTTACCGCCGGCGTGCGCGGCTCGGAGCGAAGTATGTGCCGAAGAAGGGAAAGGTAGTCGTCGGCTTTCGGGAGCGTCTGGCCCCCTACGTGGCCGATGTCACGCAGTGCGAGGTGCTTGCGGAACCGGTCGGGGCGCTGGTGCAGGCCCTTTCGCAGGTCCTGGGGTCGCTGGATATCCGCCAGCATGTGCCGCAGATCGAGGTGGCGATCGCGGACAATGCCACGGCGCTGGTGCTGCGCGTGCTGCAGACGCCGACCGCGCAGGACCGCGCTAAGTTGCATGACTTTGCGGCGCGCCAGGCGCTGCGGCTCTATCTGCAGAGCGGTGGGCTCGAGTCCGTCGCGGAGTTGGCCGTCGGTGAGGCGACCGCGGCCCCGCTCAACTATGCGCTGCCGGCATTCGATCTCACGCTCGAATTCGTGCCCACCGACTTCGTGCAGGTGAACGGCGCCGTGAATCAGGGACTGGTCGCACGGGCGCTGGAGCTATTGCGTCCCAGCGCGCAATCGAGGGTGCTCGACCTCTATTGCGGGCTCGGCAACTTCAGCCTCGCGCTTGCCAGGACGGCGGACCAGGTCGTCGGCGTGGAAGGCGAGGCCGGTCTGGTGGCGCGGGCGCGTCACAATGCGCGCCGCAACGGGCTTGCCAACGTGGAATTTCACGTCGCTGACCTGTCCAAACCGGCGGAGCTGGCGCAGGGATGGCTCCAGGGACGGTATACGCACGTCCTCCTCGATCCGCCGCGGGTTGGCGCGGCGCCCGAGATGCTCAGCGCCATTGCCGGGCTCGCGCCCGAGCGTGTGTTGTACGTCTCATGTCATCCGGGAAGCCTGGCGAGGGATCTGGGAATCCTGGTGCACCAGCATGGTTTCATCCTCGAATCAGCCGGAGTCGTCGACATGTTTCCCCATACCGCGCACGTCGAATCGATGGCGCTCCTGCGGCGGCCATGACCCTCGGGCCGCTGATGATTGACCTGGAAGGGACTTCCATGAAGGCCGAGGAGCGGGAGATGCTCCGCCATCCGCTGGTCGGCGGTGTGATCCTGTTCACACGCAATTACTCCGACCCGGAGCAACTCTCGGCGTTGGTGGCCGACATCCATGCCGTGCGCAGCCCGCCGCTCATAGTGGCGGTCGATCATGAAGGCGGGCGGGTGCAACGCTTCCGGGCGGGCTTCTCCGCGTTGCCGGCGCCGCGGCGGATCGGCCATGAATACGACGCCAATGCCCGTGCGGGCCTCGAGTTGGCTCGCAGCATGGGTTGGCTCATGGCCGCGGAGCTGCGGGCACGGGGGGTTGACCTGTCGTTCGCACCCTGCGTCGACATCGACTACGGTGTGAGTTTCATCACGGATCGCGCGTTTCATAGTGATCCGGATGCCGTGGGTGCGCTGGCGACGGCGTATGCGCACGGCATGCGTGATGCCGGGATGGCCGCCACCGCGAAGCACTTCCCCGGCCACGGAGCGGTCGTGGCCGACTCCCACCTGACGCTACCCGTGGACAGGCGGGAGCTCGCTGACATGACCGGCGACCTGACGCCTTATCGCCGGCTGATCGCCAACGGACTACCGGCGGTCATGGTGGCCCACATCCTCTTTCCTGCGGTGGATGAGGCCCCCTCCAGCCTGTCGGCGCGCTGGATTCGCGACGTATTACGCGGAGAGATGCGGTTCCAGGGGGTAGTGTTCACCGACGACCTGTCGATGGGAGGTGCCGCGGCGGCGTTCGGGGACGTTGTGACCCGGGCCACGCGGGCGCTGTCGGCGGGATGCGACATGCTGCCGGTATGTAACCAGCGCACCGCGGTGATCGAGCTCTTGGATCGCCTGCGGGTCGAGCCTGCGCCGGCATCGGGCCTCCGTTTGGTGAGGCTCCACGGCCGCGGCGAATGGAGCCCGGAAGACCTCAAGAATCGCCCGGAGTGGCCGAGAGCGCAGGAGTGGCTGCAGCGTTGCGCTGCGGCTCCGACGCTGAAACTGGATTCGGGACGATGATGAGCGGTAGAGAATGAACAACTGGTCGGCCGAAGCCTGGCGCAAGGTCCTCGACAGTTCCCCCGAGGGCGTCGTGGTCTGCGATGCCGTGGCCGCCGACTGCCCGGTCATCTACGTCAACCGCGCATTCGCCGCCATGAGCGGCTACGCGGTCGATGCCCTGTTGGGCAAGAACCTGCGTGTCCTCCAGGGCAGCGATCGCGATCAGGACGGCCGCCAGCGCCTGCGCGAGGCGGTGGAGCGTGGCGAGGCCGCGCGCGTGCTGCTGCGCAACTATCGTCCGGACGGCTCGCTCTTCTGGAACGAGGTGGTGCTGCAACCGGTGCGCAACGCGTCCGGCGGGCTGACTCATTTCGTCGCCTACTACCGCGATGCCAGCGAGCGGCTCAAGGGAGACGAGAAGGGCGCCCAGGGCCTGCCTTCCTGGCTGCGCGAGGATCGCCTGACCGGGCTGCACTCGCGCGCCTATTTCGAGGAGCTGCTGCTGCGTGACTGGCTGCTCGCGCAGCGCGACTCGCACGAGATCGCGCTGACGATCTTCGACATCGACGATCTCGCCACCTACAACGATACCTTCGACAAGAGCGCTGGCGATGCCTGCATCAGGCGCGTCGCTCGCGTCGTCGCTGCATCCTATCGGCGTGGCGGCGACCTCGTCGGCCGTTGGGATGGTGGCTCGCTCGCGGCGCTCACGCAAGGCGATGCGGCGCAGAAGGCGCCACAATACGCGCAGGTCGTGGCGCAGCGCGTGCGCGATCTTTTGATCCATCATCCACGCAACGGCTCGGGTCGCTATCTCACGATCAGCGCCGGGGTGGCGAGCCTCGTGCCGGCGCGTGACATGCCGCTCGAGGCGTTGCTCAAGGGCTGCCGCGCGGCGCTGAAGCGGGCCAAATCGACCGGCAAGAACAGCATCGTCACGGCCGAGGCGGCGGATTTCTCCTGACCCGGCGCTGCGGGCTGTCAATATGCGCATCGTGCTGCACATCGCCCATCGCGACATGTGGGAAGCATCCGCTCCCGGCGGCCACTACAGGCCGCTGTCGCTGGATTCGGCTGGCTTCATTCACTGCTCCACCGTGGAACAGACGCTCGAGACGGCGAATCAGTTCTTCACCGCTCAGGAGGGTCTGGTCCTCCTCTGCATCGACACGAGCAAGGTGGAGCCCGAAGTCAGGTATGAAGCGCCGGCATGCAGTGGCGATCAGAGAGCTGCCTTGTTTCCACACATCTATGGACCTCTCAACGTCTCCGCCGTCGTCCAGGTCGTGGAGTTCCCGCCGCGCGCGGATGGAATGTTCGAGCTGCCGCCGGAGATTTCCCGCCTGACCTAGTCCGCGCGCCTGGCCTTCATTTCGGCAGGAGATGAAAGAAGGGCTGCGCCTCCGCGAGCACCCGGGCATAGGAGGGCCGTGCCATCAGGCGGTCGAGATAGGCCAGGGCGTTGGGGTGCGTCGCGCGGAACGGACCGAAGAAGCGGTTGCCGTAGAAGATCGCCGGCGCTGCCGCACAATCTGCCAGCGTGAAGTTGTCGCCCATGGCCCAGGTCCTGTCGGCCATCCCGGCATCGAGCAGGCTGAGCGCCCGCGCGAAGCGCGCGCCCGCCTCGGCCAGTCCGTACGGATCCTTCTTCCCCTGCGGCCGCAGATTGTCAGCGGCGAATTTCTGCATGTGCGCGTGCAGGTCGTTGTCGCAGAACCGATCGCGCAGGCGCACCTGCCAGGCGAGATCCGGGTCGTCGGGGAGCAGCTTCGTCCGCCCTGGGAAGTGAGTTTGAAGGTATTCGATGATGATGCTCGACTCCGGCACGACGCGGCCACGCGCGAGGTCGTGCAGGATTGGAAAGTGCTTGATGGGCCACAGCTTTTCCCACTCGCGCGCGACCGCGGGATCGTCGACCCGCTTGACCTCGAACGGAATGTCATTCTCGTAGAACGCGATCAGTACTTTGTGACAGTACGAGGACAGCGGGTGCAGGAAAAGCTCGAGCGACATCGGACGCTCCTTCAGTTAAGTATATAATTAAGTATCAGCCGGGTGCCGGCGAGAGTCAAGAGCGCCAGAATTCGCCATTTTCCTGCGTCGTGGCCGCCAGAATCACCGCGTGAAGTGGTGCCATCGGCACAGTGGTTGGCGCGGAGGAAACATGCGATGTCCGCTCGCTCTCGTGCGCAGCTTCACGGCGCTCGCTGCCCTAGTCATCCTGTCCGCTGCGATTCCGGATGCGGCTACGGCCGGCAACGTACCCGCGCCGGGTGCACCGGTGCGCGTCGAATCCTTCTCGCCGCAGGGATACGTGCGTCAGGTACGGCAGGTCGTCGTCCGTTTCAGCGGCTCGATGGTCGCGCTCGGCGATCCGCGGCTCGCCGATCCTTTCACGGTGAGTTGCCCGGCGGGCGGCAAGGGCCGTTGGGCCGATACTCGCGACTGGGTCTTCGACTTCGATGCCGATCTCGCTGCCGGTATCCGCTGCCGCTTCACACTCAAGCCCGGCCTCGAGTCCGCGAGCGGCGCGCCGCTCACGGGTGACGGCAGCTTTCAGTTCGAGACGGGCGGTCCGGCGATCATGGGATCGCTGCCACACGACGGCTGGGCGGAAATCGACGAGGATCAGGTGTTTCTGCTGCGCCTCGATGCGCAGGCGACTCGTGGCTCGATCGAGGCGCATGCCTATTGCGCGGTGGACGGGCTGGCGGAGCGAGTTCCGGTGCGAGTGCTCGCCGGCGCGCAGCGGCAGCGGATCCTGGCGGAGCGCCGCCTGCTCGGTTATGACTATCTGTGGCTTCTGTGGAAGAACGGACTCGTATCGCACATGCGCGTCCGCGACCGCGGGATGGAGCGACGGGAGGCGTTGATTACCGTGCTGCGGTGCGAGCGCCGGCTGCCCCCGGGAACCCGGGTGCTCCTGCATTGGGGCGCCGGCATCACCTCCCTGACAGGCATCGCCAACCGTCAGCAGCAGCAACTGGCCTTCCGGGTGCGTCCGGCATTCATCGCGCAGGTCGAATGCACTCGCAGCAACCCGCGTGCGGGCTGCGTTCCGGTACAGCCTGTCTCGGTTACCTTCACCGCACCCGTGCCGCGCGCGTTGGCGCTGGGTATTCGCATCAGGACGGCGCAGGGGAACCTGTTGGCGCCGAGCGCCCCGGGCGGCGCGCAGATCCCCAACCTGGAGGAAGTGAGCTTCCCCGCGCCATTGCCGGAGTCGACGACGGTCACGGTAATCCTTCCGGCCGGGCTCATCGATGACGCCGGACGCAAGCTGGAGAATGCCGCGCGCTTCCCTCTCGGGTTGCGCATCGATGCCTATCCGCCGCTGGCCAAGTTCGCCGGCACTTTCGGCATCCTCGAAGCGCGCGAGGGCGGGGTATTGCCTGTTACCTTGCGCGCCGTCGAGCCCGTGCTCGATGGCCGGCAGATGATGCTGCCCGGCAGAATCCTCCGGGTGGACGCCGACGCCAGAGTGATCGCGAACTGGCTGACGCGGGTCGAAGATGCCGCGCGCCCAAGGGGGGAATGGGTTTCGCCCGCCGAGCCCGACGTCACCAGCCGCCCCTTCCGCGTCTGGCGCGACACCACCGGCAGTGCGTCAGTGTTCGGGCCCCGCGATGCGACTGCGGCCTTGGCCGTCACCAAACCCGGCGGTCGGCGCCCGGAGGAGGTGATCGGCATTCCGCTCACGCGTCCGGGGTTCTATGTGGTGGAGCTCGCGAGCCGGGTGCTCGGCACGGCGACGCTCGGCGCCGGCCGGACGCGTTACGTTGCGACCGCCGCTCTGGTCACCGATCTTGCCGTGCACTTTCTCTGGGGGCGTGAGAGCTCGCTCGTCTGGGTCACGCGCCTCAGCACTGGACGGCCAGTGGCCGGAGCCGCGGTGGCCATCAGCGATTTCTGCAGCGGTGAGACGCAATGGCAGGGCCGCACTGGCGCCGATGGGGTGGCGACGGTGGCGACATCGCTGGGTGAGCCAGCCGGCTTCGGCAACTGCTCGTGGCATCATCCGCTGCTGGTGCTGGCCAGCTCGGGAGCGGATTTCAGCTTCACCGAATCGACCTGGAGCCAGGGCATCGCGCCGTACGAGTTTGGGCTGCCGGTGGCTGGCGGCTATGGCGCCAACATCTATCACAGCGTGCTCGACCGGACTCTGTTTCGTGCCGGTGAGACGGTCTCGATGCAGCACTTCCTGCGCCGGCACGTGGCGAGCGGGCTGGCCCTGCAGCCGGGCGCTCCCGGAGCGCATCGGATCACGATCAGACATCCGGGCAGCGGTCAGCAATACACCTTCGAAGCGGATTTCGATGCCAATGGAATCGCCACCTCGCAGTGGCATATTCCCGCGCAAGCGAAGCTTGGCGACTACCTCGTCCTGATCGATGATCGGGAAAGTGCCGCCTTCAAAGTCGAGCAGTTCCGGCTGCCCTCGATGCGCGGCAGCATCGCCGGCCCGGTGCGGCCGCTGGTGGCGCCGCGCGAGGTCCCGCTCGATCTTCATGTTGCCTATCTCGCCGGCGGTGGCGCCTCCGGCTTGCCCGTGAAGGTGCGAGCGCTCATCGAGCCGCAGCCGGTGCAGTTCCCGGGCTATTCGGACTATACATTCGGCGGCAAGCCGGTCGCGCCGGGCATCACCGCCCTGGGGCAGGGGCCCGCCGATTTCGATTTCGAGCCCGGCGGGACGGATGCGCCGACGGCCAGGACCCGCACCATTCCACTGACGTTGGATGGGTCCGGGTCCACACGTCTCGTGCTTTCGCATCTGCCTGCGGTGCGCGAGCCGTCGCGCCTCACGGCGGAGCTCGAGTATGCGGACGCCAATGGCGAGCTCATGACGACCACTGATTACGTGCGGCTGCTGCCCGCCGCGATCAGCCTCGGCATCCGCGCGGAGAGCTGGATCGGCAGCCCCGATCAGTTGCGCTTCCGGGTCGTGGCGCTCGGACTTGAGGGCAAGCCGCTGGCCGGGCAGCCGGTCGTCGTGTCGCTGTATCAATCCAGCGCCTACTCATATCGGAAACGGCTGCTCGGCGGCTTCTACGCCTACGAGACGATCAGCGACACGAAGCAACTGGCGCCTTCCTGTCGGGGCAGGACCAATGGGCAGGGACTGCTGCTCTGCGATATCGCGCCCGGCGCCTCGGGCCAGATCATGGTGCGCGCCGAGACGCGCGATCCTGAAGGCAACCTCGCAGGCGCGACGTCCTCGATGTGGGTCTTCGATGGCGACGGCTGGTGGTTTGGTGGCACGAGCGGCGACCGGATGGACGTGCTACCGGAGAAGAAGGAATACGAGGCCGGCGACACCGCCCGCCTGCAGGTGCGCATGCCGTTCCGCGAGGCAACGGCGCTCGTCACGGTGGAGCGGGAAGGGGTGATGCGGAGTTTCGTGACGCGATTAAAGGGCAAAGAGCCCATCGTCGAGGTGCCGATCGAGCGCGCGGATGCGCCGAATATGTTCGTCTCGGTGTTGGCCGTGCGTGGTCGGGTGGCGCACGCCGAGCCCGGGATCGCGAAGTCGCGAACGGAAGAGCTGACGGCGCTCGTCGATCTGACCAAGCCCGCTTACCGGCTCGGCATTGCGCAGATCAACGTCGGTTGGCGCCCGCATCGGCTCGAGGTGCAGGTGCAGCCGAGGCGCAGCGTCTACAAAGTCCGCGACCGAGTGGCGGTGCAGGTCCACGTCGCTCGCGCGGATGGCCAGCCGTTGCCGGCGGGTGGAGAGGTCGCCGTTGCGGCGGTTGACGAGGCGCTGCTCGATCTTCTGCCGAATGACAGTTGGGACCTGCTGCGGGCGATGATGGGGCAGCGTGGGCTCGAGGTATGGACCTCGACGGCACAGATCCAGGTCGTCGGCAAGCGGCATTACGGCCGCAAGGCCGTGCCGGCCGGAGGCGGCGGTGGCCGGGGCCGCTCACTCGGGCGTGCGCGCGAGCTTTTCGACAGTCTGCTCTCCTGGCAGCCACGCATTGCGCTCGATGCGCAGGGCAACGCCACCGTCATGATTCCGCTCAATGACTCGCTGTCGGCGTTCCGCATCGTCGCGGTGGCGGACGACGGCGCGGAGCTCTACGGCACTGGCAGCGCGACGATCCATACGACCCAGGACCTGATCCTCACCTCAGGGTTGCCGCCACTCGTTCGCGGAGGGGACCACTACGCCGCGACCTTCACGGTTCGCAATACCACCGCCCATGCGATCGCTGCGCGTGTCGTGGCTGTCAGTAGCGCGACGGCCGGCAACGGGCGGGAGCAAGCCGTTCGGCTCGCCGCAGGCCAGGCTCGCGACCTGACATGGCCCGCGGTGGCCCCCATCGGGGCCGACCGGATCGAGTGGAATGTCACCGTGAGAGAGGTCGGGGGCTCGGGGTACGACCACCTCCAAGTGCGCGAGACTGCGATCCCGGCCTATCGGGTACGGACCTACGAGGCCACCATCGCACAGCTCACCGCGCCGCTGATCATCCCGGTGCAACGGCCGCACGATGCGATCCCGGGGCGCGGCGGACTCGAGATCACGCTACAGCCGCGGCTGGCCGGGAGCCTCGCGGGGGTGCGCGAATACATGAGCGATTACCCCTACACCTGTCTCGAGCAGCGGGTTTCGCAGGCCATCGCACTCCAATCCCGCCCGGAGTGGGATTCGAGCGTGGCGATATTGCCGGCCTACATGGATGAGGACGGGCTGCTCAAGTATTTCCCGACCGATGATCTGCGCGGTGACGACGGCCTGACGGCATACGTGCTCTCGATCGCGCAGGAGGCCGGTTGGCCGCTCGGGTCCGATGACCGCAACCGCATGCTGCATGCGCTGGCGGGCTTCGTGGAGGGTCGAATCGTGCGCGACTCCGCGCTGCCCACGGCGGACCTCGCGATCCGCAAGCTGCAGGCGATCGATGCGCTCGCGCGCTACGGGCAGGCGGATTCCGCCATGCTCGACAGCATCAGGCTCGAGCCCAATCTCATGCCGACCTCGGCGCTGCTCGACTGGATCGGCATTCTGCAGCGCACCTCGGGTGTGCCGCAGGCGGATGCCAAGCTGACTCAGGCGTTCGGCATCCTGCGGGCGCGGCTCAATTTTCAGGGCACCACGCTGGGATTCTCGACCGAACGTACGGATGCACTCTGGTGGCTCATGATCTCGGAGGATTCCAACGCGAACCGCATGGTGCTCGCCGCGCTCGATCGGCCCCAATGGCAGGCCGACATGCCGCGACTGGTGCGCGCCGCTCTCGGACGGCAGCTCCACGGCCACTGGAACACCACCGTTGCCAACGCGTGGGGCGTGCTCGCCATGAGGAAATTCTCGGCGCGCTTCGAGTCGGCTCCCGTCGGCGGTGAGACTGTGGTCAGTTATGGCGGCGAGCGGCGGGCCGTGAGCTGGCCACGGGCGGCGAATGCGGCCAGCAGACTTCCCTGGCAGGACGGCAAGGGGGTTCTCGACATCCGGCAGCAGGGTGCCGGCGCTCCGTGGGCGATGGTGCGCGCGATGGCGGCGATCCCGCTGCAGCAGCCGCTCTCGAGCGGCTTCAGGATCATCCGCACGGTCACGCCGATCGCGCAGAAGCGACCCGGGGTGTGGACACGCGGTGACGTCGCACGGGTGCATCTCGAGCTCGAGGCAGAGGCCGATATGACCTGGGTCGTGGTCGATGATCCCATTCCTGCCGGCGCCACCATCCTGGGCAGCGGGCTCGGCGGCCAGTCGCAGCTTCTCACGCGAGGCGAGCAGCGCGGCGGCTGGGCCTGGCTCGCCTACGAGGAGCGGCGGTTCGACGGCTATCGCGCCTATTACGAGCTCGTTCCCAAGGGCCATTGGCGCCTCGAATACACGGTGCGTTTCGATAACCCCGGCACGTTCCAGTTGCCGGCCACCCGTGTGGAGGCGATGTATGCGCCGGAAATGTTCGGCGAGCTGCCGAATGCGCCCGTCACGGTACAGGCAGGAGGCGCAGTCAGATGAGCGTCCGCACGCCGTTCTGGCTCCGCCGCCGCCGGATGGCCGCCCGCCTGGCGACTGCCGCCCTCGGCGTGGCGGCGGCGCTGTCTCTTGGAACGATCGCGTTCACACTGTTCTGGCCGGCAACGGTACCTGCCTTTGCGGCGGTGCGAGCGGCATACTCGCCTTCGGATGCGTGGCTGTTGGATCGTCACGGTGCGGTGATCGCCTCCACACGCATCCGCTACGACGTGCGCCGGCTGGCCTGGGTGCCGCTTGCCGATGTATCGCCGGCGCTGGTGATCGCCATCGTCGCGGGCGAGGATCGTCATTTCTGGCACCACCACGGGGTGGACTGGCGGAGTGTCGCCGGGGCGGCGCGCGATGAGCTCGTTCATCATGAGCGACGCGGGGCGAGCACGATCACGATGCAACTGGCGACCCTGCTACGGGGGCGCCGGGCGAACCGGGGTCCGGGGCAGTGGCTCGAGAAGCTCGAGCAGGTGCGGGTGGCGCTGGCGCTCGAGCGCTCGTGGACGAAGCCCGAGATCCTGGAGACTTATCTCAACCTGTTGGGCTACAAGGGCGAGCTTCAGGGGATCGGTGCCGCGGCGGCCCGGCTCGCCGGCAAAACGCCGTCGGGCCTGTCTGCCGCGGAAAGCGTTGTGATGGCGGCGTTGCTGCCCGATCCCGGCGCGGCTGCGCAAAGGGTGATGGCTCGTGGCTGCGCGCGCGGCCTGGAGCTGCGCCCCGTTGTCGATTGCGCCGCCGTCAGGGCGGCCGCCCGTGAGATGTTGGCATCCAATGCGGTCCTCGGCAGTGATTCTCTCGCCCCGCAACTCGCGCGTGAGATGCTGAGGCGCCCTGGAGAGCGGCTGCGCACCAGTCTCGATGCCGCGATCCAACGGACGACTCGTGACATCGTGCGCAGTCACATCAGTGCCCTCTCGGATCACAACGTGCGCGACGGCGCCGCACTGGTGGTCGACAATGCGACGGGCGAGGTGCTGGCCTATGTCAGCTCGGCCGCACCGGATTCCCATGCCGCCGGCTTGGACGGCGTGCAGGCGGCGCGGCAGGCGGGCTCGACACTGAAACCATTTCTTTACGAGATGGCGCTGGAGCGCCGCTACCTCACCTCGGCATCGCTGCTCGCCGACTCGCCACTCAGCCTCGATACCGCGAGCGGCGTCTACATCCCGCAGGACTACGATCACGACTTCAAGGGGCTGGTGAGCGTGCGCACGGCGCTCGCGAGCTCGCTCAACGTACCGGCGGTGCGCACTCTGGTGCTCGTCGGCGTCGAGCCTTTCCGCGATCGGCTGCATGCGCTCGGTTACAGCGGGATCACGCGGGAAGGCAATTACTACGGCTATTCGCTGGCGCTCGGCTCGGCTGAAGTCAGTGTCTGGCAGCAGGCGCAGGCCTATCGGGCGCTCGCGCGCGGCGGCGAGTGGTCGCCTCTCACTTTAACTCCAGGGCGGGCGGCCATCTCCGGCCAGCAGTTGCTCGCCCCCGATGCCACGTTCGTCGTCGGTGACATCCTCGGCGATCCGGCTGCGCGCAGCGTTACTTTCGGCCTGGACAGTCACCTCGATACCAACTTCTGGACGGCGGTGAAGACCGGCACGAGCGAGGACATGCGGGACAATTGGTGTATCGGGTTCTCGCGGCACTTCACCGTCGCGGTCTGGGTCGGCAACTACGACGGGGACTCCATGCGAGATGTCAGCGGCGTCTCCGGCGCGGCTCCGATCTGGCATGACATCATGGCTGCGCTGCACCGCGGCCTGGTATCGGTGGAGCCGGCATCGCCTGGCGGTGTCACGGCGCAGCCGACGAGCTTCTCGCCGCCGGTCGAGCCGCCGCGGCGGGAGTGGTACCTGAGCGGCACGCTGCCGGTGGCCGAGCGCGTCGCGGTCGTTCCGGCGACCGTAAGGCCCGGCATCCAAAGTCCCGCCAACGGCATGATCATCGCCATCGATCCCGATATTCCCGCGGGACACCAGCGAGTCCTGATTGCGGTGCGCGGGGCGCGTGCCGGCATGCGACTCATGCTGAACGACCAGCCGCTCGGATCTGCCGTCGGCGAGCGGCTGTGGCCGCCCCGACCTGGCGTGTACTATCTGACCCTGGAGGATGCGAGCGGCCGGCGGCTCGACCGGGTTCTCTTCAGCGTGCGGGACGGTGGTTGATGGTCACGCGGCGGCCAGGTGCCGCTCGATGAGTGCGATTGCCTGATCGGGCTCGCAGCCGGCGGTATCGATCACCAGATGCGGCTCGTCCCAGGGCGCGTAGTCGCGCTCCAGGACGGCCTGCCAGCTCGGCGGCACCAGGCCATCGATGTCGGCTGGTCGCGTCTCGACGCGGCGCCGGTGCTCGTCGCGGTCGGAACAGACGATTTCTATTTCGACGATTCGCGCGCCGACACGGGCGGCGGCCGCGCGCCAGGCCTCGCGGGTCTCGCTGACCGGGTTGACGCAGTCCGCCACGACAGCGAGCCCGTTTGCGAGATTGGATGCCGCCAGAGCATTCGCCACGACATAGCCCGCCGGACCCACGTCGGTGGCCAGGACCCCGGCCAGACGGATCGCCTGCTCGATCACATCGATGCGCAGGTAGGCTGCCGACCAGCGCGTCGCCAGCCGGCGCGCCAGCGTCGTCTTGCCCGTGCCCGGCAGACCCCCGAATACGACCAACATCGATCAAATCACGGCGGCGGTCGCGGCACCACGTCCCCAACGATCTCCGCTCTTGGTCACGTACTCCCGGAATACATACTGCCAGGGGACGAGCGGCAGGAAGATGACGACGAGCGAAACCGCGAACGTGGTCGACGCCAGATCCTGATTCCACTGCCCCCGGGTCCAGTGCGGCAACGCAACGGTGAGCAGCCAGGCGGCCTTCCATGTGATCTCGAACAGCAGCAGGGGCAGCATCTGCAGCGGGTATCGCAGGCCGAGAATCGACAGCACCGAGAGGGCCCACAACATGCAGGTGGCGATGCCCGCATCAATTTTCATCGCATAGACCTGACCGATGAGCGCCGGCCACATCTCCATTCCGAGGCCGACGACCAGCACCAGATAACCGGCGCGCAGCAGGTACAGACGCAATGTGGATATCGTATTCATGATTCACCACCTGATTCGATGCGAGGTTGGCTCATTCGACCTGCTGCAGGATCTTCTCCACGGCAGCCAGGCTGGTTGCGATTTTGGCGAGTTCGGCCTGGATGGCGGTCATGGCCGCTTGCGTTTCGGTCTGCACGGCGGTGACTTTCTCGGCGAGCAGGCGGTATTGCCTGTCGCTGGACTTCTGCGCCCAGGCCTGGAATATCGCTGAGAAGTATTTCGCTGCGAACACCAGCACGATGGCGAGCAGCGCCGCATAGAGCATGTCTGGATAATCGATGACCGTCATATCGGGACCCTTTCAGTCTGCTTCTGCCGATGGTTCCGGGAGTGTAGCGGCGGCTCTGGTGATCGTGGCAGGCGTGATGTCGAGCGCAAACCGGGTCACCTCGAAGTAATTCAGCGCCTTGCCGTCCGGGGACAGCTCGAGCTTGCTGCTGACCAGACCCGCGCCCTCGAGCTTCTGCAAGTGCAGGTGCAGCAGGGGCCGACTGATCCCGATCTCGCGCGCAAGCTGACTCACGTACTGGCGACCTTTGGCGTTCAGCAGCGCGATGATGCGCAGCCGATGTGGACTGGCCAGTGCCCCCAGCATCGTGAGCAGACGTTCCCCGGTAATCGCCAGCGTTCAGCTCCAATGGATACGTGTAAGTAATTTATTACGGGTCACCGCCGGAGTCAAGAGGGCGACCGACGGCGACGGCGCCTCCCGGAAGCGGGGTGTTGTATGCGACGATCTGGCGCCGACAGCTGGCCCCGTCCCATCAGAGCCGAGCTGACAGTGAGGACGGGACGCCGCCGGCGCTGTGCAGCACCGTCCGGGCGAGGGGTGCGGTTGCGAAGGTGGCACCCAGAAGCGTGATGGCCAGCTCAGCGCGCCATTCCTCTGCTCCGCGCCGGCCCCGCAGTGTCCGCGGACACGTCCGCTAACGTCCGGCCGGCCGACGGGTATACACGTACTTGAAAGCCAGGAAGCTGCGACTCTGGGCGGCCGGCATGGGAGTGAGATAGAGCTCCACCGTTTGCGTGTTGTCACGGACGGGGTAGACGACGATGCGATAACGGAAGGGCACATTCGTGGCCGAGCCCCATTGCGTGGCGACGAAAATACCGCCGTAGAGATCGATCGCACTGTCCGGCCGCACCGCCCCCTCGCTCCTCTCGTTCATCATCTGCGGGGCGCGCGTATCGATCGAGAAATACTCGTATTGACCGCTCTCGGGATTCTGATTGAGGTAGGAGATGCGCGTGAAGGCATCCTTCGAGCCGGCGAGTGCGCTCATGCGTTCCTGCAGGAACTTGCCGTCGATCAGCTGCCGATAGGCAAGCGCGGGCGGCAGATCCAGCGCCTTCATTCCAGGTCCCGGCCACATCCACTCCTTGACGGACCAGGTTCCGGCCATCTCCTGCAGCAGCGACCGTCCTCCTGCCCAGGCTGCAAGAGGCGTGAGCAGGCAACCGGCGATCACGGCAAACCGACACACTCGCGAGCGGATATGCATGGCCTCAATCTCCTGTGGCAAGGTCTGTTGCTTCACGGCCTCAGCGCAGAAGCCTGACCAGCGCCAGCGTCAGCGGCACCAGCAGCACGAGCAACATGATCGTCCACGATGTGGGGCGCGCGAAGTTGAACGTGTACCCGATGCCGAACCGCTTCTCGACGATCACCGCCGGGTCGTCGCGGTTGACGTAGAAGACTCCCAGCCGCCAGTAACGGTCGGCGGTGCGGTGGCCGATGGGTTGGTTGGAGCTGGCCTCTGTCTCTGTGGCGGGCGCCAACCTGCTGCCACCCTGTCCGAGGCGGCCGAGCACGATGACGAAGATGATGGCGAACGGCAGCGGCAGCAGGAGCATGAGGGCTCCGGCCACACCCAGGGGCCCGACGCCTTGGATGAGTGGACGGAGGGCGATCCACGAAGCCTGTAGCGCGATGGCATATTCGATCGCGAGCAGAGCGATCGATGAGGTGCGGCGGAAGCGCGATGCATCCTCGCCAGGCGCGCCTGCAGGCTGAATCGCGCGCGCCCAATGGCCCATTCCATGGCGGATCAGAGTCAGCGGAACGAGTACGCCCGCAACGATGAGAGGTGCGAGATAGACGCTGCTCCAGCTGCGCGCCGCCCATCTGTCGGCTGTCCCATCGGGGCCCCAGTGGACGGGAAGGCGAACGGGAATCTGCTGCCAGTGCAGCCACAGGTAGGCCGCCGCAGCGATCAGCAGGACGTATGGCCCGCAGGCCGCGAGCCACCCGCCCGGGACGTGGCGGCGGCGTTGGAATGCCTCGGCTTCGCGGATCGAGGTCGGGGCCACGGCGTGCGGACGCACCTGCGCTCTGGCCCGATAGAAGACGAGGAATGAGGCCCGCGGTCTGCGCCAGGAGCGTAAGCGGCATGAAACGAAACGCCGCCTGCGGGCACACGGCGATCGCCGCCAAAGCCAGCACCGCTACGGCAGCGAGCCCCGCGCGGTAGCGCCGCAGAATCGCGATGCCCGCGGCACTGTCACGCAATCCCGGCCGCACCGTTACCGCGAAATAGAGGTCGCGGCGTGTCAGGTTGGGCGTGAACCAATAGAGCGAGGCGATGAGTGCGGCGAGGGCGAGGCTCGTCATGCGCAACAGGGTGTGCGGCATGGTCATCACCTCACAAGGCGCCCGCCCGCAGGCGCCGGGCGCTGGCGAGCAATTCCTTGACCAGGGCGTTGCGCGGCAGGCCTTGCGCCAATGCCCTGGCAATCAACTCGCGCAGCGGCTTGGCGAAGCTCTCGCCGCCATCGACGCGGACATTGGGACGCTCGCGATCGAGGACGGTGGCGCCGCGATGGCGCCTGAGATCGAGCCAGCCTTCGGCCGCGAGCTCCCGATACGCCTGCGCCACGGTGTTGTGGTGTATGACAGACAAAAGGCAACTCTGGGGCCGGCGGCGCGTCAGCTGGCCTCGGGCATGACTGAGGCCGTGCCCGTGCGAGTCGCCAGGCTGGCCACAACGGTGACGACGAAGTTGAGACACAGGGCGACGAATCCGGCATTCAGGCCGCCGATGGGGTCGAGATGCGCGGACATCAGCAACACTGCGGTGAGCACGCCCGTGGTCAGGCCGATGAATACTCCAGTTCCCGTGACTCGCCGCCAATACAGGCCGAGCAGGACTCCGGGGAGGCATTGCGCCACCATGGCATAACCGGTGAGGAGCAGCGCGACGATGGTGCTCGCGCCGTGGATGGCGAGGCCGAGGCTGACCGCTCCCAGCAGCACGACCATGGCGCGCGCAAGCCGCGCGACGCCGTCGTCGCTCAGCGCCGGCGCGAGCAGCGGTCGGTAAAGGTTCTTCGCGAAGAGTGTCGCCGCGCTGAGGAGGAGGATGGCGGCCGGCACCATTGCCGTGAGCGCACCGGCGCCGCCTATCATGCCGAGGAACCACGGCGGAAAAGTCCGGCGCACGACGGTCAGGAGCGCCAGGTCGCCGTTCTGCAGATGCGGCAGGATGAGGAGCGCCGCGAAGCCGGCGAAGAACATCAGCGCGAGCGTCAGGCTGTAGAGCGGCATCACCACCGCGTTGCGCCGCAGGGTATCGGCGCTCCTGGCGGTGAAGGTCGCAGCGAACGTGTGCGGCCACATGTAGAAGCCGCAGGTGGTCAGCAGAACGGTCGAGATGTACCAGGAGTGTCCCAGATTCGCCGTCGATCCCGGCATGACGAGATGCCCGGGCCGTGCATGCGCCAGCGCGGCGAACATCGCGCCGACGCCACCGAAGTACGTGAATGGTATGCCAAAGCCGATGGCTATCGCCGCGACGAGCATGAGCAGGTCCTTGACGACGCTCACCCAGGCGACCGCGCGCACGCCGTTTGCGACCACGAAGGCGATGAGGAGGGCGGTACCAACAGTCATCGCGGCGACACGCCCGATGTGGCCGAAGCTCGCCACCGAAACGATGATGCCGATGCCATCGAGCTGCAGCTCGATGTAGGGAACGAATGCCAGGATGCCGACGACGCAGACCAGGCTCGCGAGATAGGGGTTGCGATACAGCGTGTTGAAGAAGTCGGCCTGCGTCTGCATGCGGTGCCTGCGGCCGATTTCCCAGAGCTGCGGCAGGAAGAAGAACGATGCGACATAGGCCAGCGTGAGATACGCCAGCGCGTATAGAACGGGGCCGCCGCGGCTGTAGGCCCAGCCGCTCACCCCGAGGAATGCGAAGGTCGTGTAGACCTCGCCGGCCATCAACACGAACACCAGGGCGGTGCCGAAGCCGCGCCCGCCTACCGTCCATTGCTCGAGATCCATCCGCTGCCGCGATCCGGCGAGGAAACCGATCGCCGTACCCAGCGCCACGATGGCGACTGTCACCGTGAGGGCGGTCGCGGCCGGGGTCATGGGTCGCGGTTGCCCTTGTTGTCGTAACGGCTCTCGAAACGGTACGCGCCCCACATGCAGCAGGACGTGAGCACGATCCAGAAGATCAGCCAGAACAGGTTGAAAGGCAGGCCGAGGACCATCGGCTGCACGCGATCCCAGAGCGCAACCGAGAAGCACATGGCCACGAAGGGAATCGCTCCCAACGCCAGAGCACCGATCGTTGGCTTCTTCACCTTACCTGCCCGGTGGGCGGGGACCTCGCGCGGGAGTGACGAGGGCGACGACGCCGAATGCCGGGTGGTCGTAGTAGTTGCGCTGAAAGAAGCGCACGCGCCGCGTCTCGTTCATCACGAACGTCGTCCCGGGAGGCGCGTTCAGGCCGGCCGGCGGGTCCTGCATGGGGTAGTTGAGCGTCATGCCGAGGTGCAGGAACTGGCCGCGCTCCAGGGATATGACGCCCGCGAGGCCCGGCACGTTGATGCCGAGGGACTCCAGCGGAAAGCCGGCGTGTGTTCCCCAGGCGCTCGCGGTCTGCACCCAGGCGGCATGCGCGACCGGCAGATACGTGCCGCTGGAGCGCAATCTGGATTCGATGGCTGTCAGGCGGTAGTTTGAAGTTGGTAGTACTGTCAGCAGCTTGCCGGCCGGCCCGGAGCCGCTCGCGGTCTCATCGCCGGCCACTGTCGCGCTGGCGGTCGTCTCGGCGGCCCAGTTTTCGGGCTGGCCGAGCGCGGCCTTGGCACGAAAGACGACGATCTCGATGTCGTATGCCGGTCCGCTGGCCAGGTCGGGCGCGGCGGCGACGGGAGCTGCCGCGGACGGAGTGCCCTGAGCGGGTACTCCCTGGGATGGTGCGGCCTGGGACGGAGCGCCCTGCATCGGGACGGCCCGGGGTGGTGGCGTCTGAGCCGGCGCAGCTTGCGTTCCCGCGTTCTGCGCGAATGCCGGCAGCGACGCAAGCAGCGCAAGGGTGGCGAGGATCGCAAACCGGTGGGCACTGCTTCGGGGTGTCATGCAGCCAGTCTACCCGATGACGGCAGAGGCAGCTTGCGACCTAACGGGCGCGCGCCACGAGACGCTTCATGAGACTCGCCCCGAACTCGAAGCGGGCTTCCTCGGTCGGCAGGGCCCGCGTCACGCGCAGGCGCAGCGGCCCTTCCAGCCGGTACTCGCGCGGTGCCTGCTGCATCAGGCGCACGACCGCCGCCGGCTCGATCGCATTGCGCTCCTCGAACGTCACCGAGCCGCCCTGCGGCCCGAGATCGAGCCGCCGGATACCGAGGGAGCGGGCGGTGAGCTTCAATTTCGCGATGCGGATGAGGCTCTGCGCGGCAGGGGGCAGGGCGCCGAAGCGATCGTGAATTTCCGCGGTCAGGTCGTCTAGTGCCTCGGCGCTCGCGGCGGCCGCGATGCGCTTGTAGAGACCGAGGCGCACGTGCACATCGCCGATGAATGCCTCCGGCAGAAAAGCCGGCAGGCGCAACTCGACTTCCGTCGCCGCGGCGAGCGGTTTGTCGAGCGCGGGCTCGCGGCCTTCCTTCAGCGCCTTCACGGCGTGCTCGAGCATGTCGAGGTACAGCGCCAGGCCCACCTCGGTCATCTGGCCGCTCTGCTGCTCGCCCAGCAGCTCGCCGGCACCGCGGATCTCCAGATCGTGAGTCGCGAGCACGAATCCGGCTCCGAGCTCCTCCATCGACTCAATCGCTTCCAGGCGCTTGGCGGCATCGCGCGCGAGCGCCTGGCGCGGCGGGGCGATGAGATAGGCATAGGCGCGATGATGCGAGCGGCCGACGCGCCCGCGCAGCTGATGCAGCTGCGCCAGCC
>JBOIAB010000232.1:0-50591 GCA_050738635.1 Steroidobacteraceae bacterium | reverse complement strand
CCGCCTCCGAAAATCACCGCCGCCCAGGCTGCCGCGACCACCCCCGTGTAGTGCAGACCTCCGGGGGCCGCTCCCCGGAAAATCAATGCGTTACCCTCGCGCTACCCCGCGAATCCGCGAAGAGCGGCTAGTCGGGAGTGTTCCTGCTTGCCGCCATGCTCGGCGCCTACGACCTGATCGGCCGACGCAGGCTCTATCCCGCTTACCTCTTCGGTGCGGCTTGGGGCCTGGGGCTCGAGCTCGTGGCGGTATGGCTGTATCTGAGCCCCTGGTGGAAGCCGGTGGCCACGACGTTCATCGGACGCTGAGGAACGGCTCGGCTCAACCGGATACCAGCGGATAGCCTGCTTCGCGCCAGGCCTTCATTCCGCCGTCGAGAGCGATCGCGCGTTGGAAACCGATCTGCCGCAGAGTCGCCGCCGCCAGGGTGGAGACGCGGCCGAATTCACACACCGTGAGAATACGAAGAGTCGGGTCCGGCAACTCGTCATTGACGCGTAGCTCGAGCTGTCCGCGCGGTAGGTGGCGTGCGCCAGGCACGTGCCCGGCGACATAGGCATCCCGCTCGCGTACGTCGAGAACGAGAAGCTCGGCGTCGTGCGCCGCCACTCGTGCCCGCAGCTCATCGAGTGACATGAAGGCGACGAGCGCGGCTGCTTCGGACAACAGCTGTGCAATCGTCTTGCCGCCGGAGAGATTGGTCCGCAGCGCTTCCGTCAGGTGGGTCGGCATCGAGAGATTGAGATTACGCATCATCTCGACGAACTCGCCGGGATCGCGCTTCTGTAGGCGCGGGTTGTCCCGGATCTCCTGTTGCAGCGTCGAGTGGTCCCGATTCTTGTATTCGTGCGCCGGATAGACTTCGAGCGCCGGGTCCAGGCGCAGCAGGCGGTTGAACAGGCTGTCGTGCAGCGCCTCGGGGTCACCGGTTGGCAGGTCGGTCCGGCCGGTGGCGCCAATGAGCAGCGTGTCGCCGGTGAACAGTCGATTCTCGACCCGCAGACACATCGAATCGCGCGTGTGCCCCGGTGTGTGCATCACCTGCAGTCGCAGCTTCCCCAAGGCGATCGATTCCCCGTCACCCAGGCGCATGTCGACGAATGACGCGGGGCTTAACTGATGCATCATGATCGGGACATCGAGACGGCGGGCGAGTTGGCGACCGGCGGAGAAATGATCCGCATGCGTATGAGTGTCGATCAGATAGCGGATGCGCAGGCCATGCTGCCCGGCGAGCGCGAGGTAACGGTCGATCTGGCTCACCTCCGGATCGATCACCGCGGCGGCGCAGGTTTCCCCGCAGCCGATCAAATAAGAGCGGCAGCCACCGGTCGCGACCTGTTCGAAAATCATGCTTTCCGGCCGTTGCTGACGATGGCGGCAGCTTACCCTCACGACTCTCGCTTGGGTATGGTTGGCCTCAGAAATTTACGCTCCGCTTAGGGCCAGATTTGCCTGTCCCGGAGGCGCACGCTCAGAATAGAAAACCATTCCGGGGGGCGCATGCGTAGTGTTCGACTGAGTCAGGTCTTCTTCGCCATTGCAGCGGCGAGCCTCGCTGTCTGGAGTCTCGCGTATCGCCATTTTGCGTGGCAGTCCGTACCGGGATGGTTTCCCTGGCCCGCGGCTTGGATCTACGCATCTGCGCTGATCCTCCTGGCTGCCAGTATCGGTCTCTGCTTCACGCGCACGGCGTTAGCGAGCGCGTTGGTGATTGGCGCCTACCTGGCACTCGTGGCTGTGCTGTCCGTGCCGCAGATATTCGCGCAACCGCTCGGCGTTGGCGCGTGGTATCCCTTTTGTGAAGCGGTGACATCGCTCGTCGGCGCATGGCTGATTTACGTCCTGTTGCAGCGTGAGTCGCGAGCATCGGCGGCGCCCATCGCGGGCGAAGGCGCGGTCTACGCAGCGCAGGTCTTGTTTGGCCTCACCTGTGTGTTCTACGGATGGTCGCACTTCGTCTACGCCGACTACACCGCGAGCATGGTGCCTGCCTGGCTGCCGGGTCACCTGCCACTCGCTTACTTCACCGGTGCCGGTCACATCGCCGCGGGAGCCGCCATCATCGTCGGAATACTCCCCGGACTGGCGGCGACACTCGAGGCGGCCATGATGAGCCTGTTCGGCCTTCTGGTCTGGGTGCCGAGCTTCTTCGCACAACCCCGGCCCAAATGGGCGGCGGTGCCGGAAAATCAATGGTCGGAGCTGGTCGTGAACCTGCTGTTGGCCTCGGCAGCATGGATCGTCGCCGTCTCCATATGGAAGAGCCTGCGCGGCCGCGCAGGATCGCCGCTGGCGAGCAACGCGTCGCGGCAGGGTGGAACGTGACAGCGTAGGCGCCCAGGCCGCCTGGGTTGCTCTATTGACGGGTCGCCGGCGACGGTTCAATGTCGCCGATCATGCGAGCGGTAGAGCGGTCACAGGAGGCGCGGCGGGTCAGCCTGCCCGATTGGGCAGTCGACCTCTCGGTCGCTCTGGAGAGCGGCGCCTGCGGGCAATTCGTGCTCTACGGCAACATCCACGACCGCTTTACCATCGAGGATCGGTTCGTCGGCATCGATCGGTTCGTCGAGGACGAGATGCTCGGTACCACCGATGTCATCCTCTCATACGACCTCGGCAATGGGTTGACCGTGGAGCGCGGCGAGAAGCGGCTCGCGCAGTGGGCGCCGCCAGTCATGCGCGCACTGCCGCAGCAGCCGCTCGAAGCGGTGCGCTTCATCAGCCGCTACATGCGATATCTCGGGAACCTTAACGCCGTCGGCAACGGCGACGTTCCGCGCGTGGCCGTCATCATGCGCGGAATCGATCAGCTCCTGCCCGCTGATGGCCGCGGATTCGAGCACGAGAGTCTCACCTACCTGGTGCGCGACTGGGCGCTCGGCAGCCCCTTCGTCCAGCTGCCGTTCGCGAGTCTCCTCATCGCCGACAATCTCACCGATGTAGAACCGTTGATCGTGTTTTCACCGCAGGTGAAGCTGGTGCGCGTTCCGCTGCCCTCGGTCGCGGAGCTGCAGGCCGCCCTCAGCCTGCTGCAGCGGGAGCATCCCGAAACGATTCCTCGTGCGACGGATGTGTCGGCGCTGGCCGCGGCAGTGAGCGGCGCATCGGTGAGCACTCTGCAACAGATCACGAAGCTTCGCGCCCACAACGGACGCCGACTGCAGGCCGAAGACTTCGCGGCTCTCAAGAAGGAGATGGTCGAGCGCGATGCGCCGGGCCTGATCGAGTTCGTGGAGTCCAACCGTACGCTGCAGGACTATCACGGACAGGAGTCGCTCAAAAGCTGGCTGCGACAGGATATCGCCCTCTGGCGCCTCAATGACGTGCGCGCGCTGCCCATGGGTTACCTCCTCTGCGGGCCGATCGGCACCGGCAAGACTTTCCTCGTCGAGTGCCTCGCCGGCGAGGCGGCCGTTCCGGTGCTGAAGCTGAAGAACTTCCGCGACAAGTGGATCGGCTCGAGCGAGGCGAATCTCGAGAAGATCTTCCGGCTCATCCGCGCGCTCGGGCGTTGCATCGTCTTCATCGACGAGGCGGACCAGACCCTCGGCCGGCGCGACTCCGGTCCGGGGGACGGCGGCCTCTCCGGACGGCTCTACTCGATGATCGCTCAGGAGATGTCGAATACCGCGAACCGCGGCAAGGTCATCTGGGTGTTCGCCTCGTCGCGACCCGATCTCATCGAGGCGGACCTCAAGCGGCCGGGACGCATCGATGTCAAGATTCCCATCCTGCCCGCGGCAACACCCGCGCAAGCCGGCGCACTCATCTCGGCGCTCGCCGGGCGGTTCGGGCTCGAGCTCCCAGAGACCGAGATCGAAGAGCTTGGCTTGGCGTTACCGCAGCTCCTGACCCCTGGTGCGGCCGAAGCGCTGGTCGTCAAGGCCTATCGGCTGGCGCGTACCGAGAGGGTTACGGCCGCACAAGCGCTGGCGCGCAGCCTGGAGGGATACCAGAGTGCTGTTCCGCCGGACGTGCTCGAGCTGCAGATCCGGCTCGCGATCCGCGAAGCGACCGATCTGGCGTTCGTGCCGCCGGAGCTGCAGCATTTCGCCGTCGAGCCGCCGTCCGGGCGCTGAGCTCAGGTGCCTCTCTGCCAGGCGAGCTGCGAGCGGACGTCCTGTTGGGTGAGCGCCTGCCCGGACTCCCTGTCCGGCTCCATCACCAGCATCTGCAGCGGCTCGAGCAGAATCGGCTGCTTGTGGCCGCTGAGCGGCCGAGGCGCCGGAAACACCGTGACCGTGCCTTTGAGCACGGTGATGCTCAGTGTGTCCGACGTGACGAAGCGAACGTCGAGAGTGGCCGTCTCCGTTTCGAAGTTTCGGCCCGCAGCATGAATGTAGAAGGGACGGTTGGGCGCGGTCGCGACGTCGATCAGCGCTTCACCCCGCGCGACGAACATGCTGCGGGCGTCATGCGCGTAGGTCACGTTGATCTGCGTTCCACGATTCAGGTCAACGCGCGTTCCGTCCTCGAGGAGCAGGCGCTTGATGTCCGCAGGCGCCGTCGTGAACACATAACCATGGATTCCCGCCGTGAAGAGGATGACGAGCGGAACTCCTAAAGTGGCGCAGGCACCAACGAAAGCCGCGACACTGAGGAGCGGGTGCAGTCTGCGCCGCGGCTCGAGGACAGCGGGAGGGATGGGGAAGATCTCCGAGAGGACGGCCAGCACCTCGGGACCGTGCCATTCGACGGCAGCCTTCGCGATCGCGGTGCGGTGCGAGCGGCGCTGCAGCCACGCCAGCAGCTCCTGCCCTTCGACATGGCGGAGCCCGCGCTTCAGGCGTGCCAGCCACTCCAGCGCTTCCTCGCGGACGCGCCTTCGTCGCTTACCGAGAGGAAATCGCATGTGGCGTGCGCTGCTATGACATGGGGCTGATGCGGTAACCTCAGCTTAATCGAGGGATCGCGGCCAATCCAGCGACACCGCCGCAGAACTCCCGCCAGGGCGCTGCGGGGGCCTGCGGCAGTGTCGGCCGGCTGGCGCGCCTACTCCTGGGTCACCCGCGTCGCGGAAAAAATCCCGGTGATGGTGGCGAGTACCGTGTTCTGGTCGAACTCGTGTCCCTTGATCGCCGTCGCCATGTAGGCGACGGTCGTGAACGTACCGGTGTAGGAGTTGCCGTTGGGAGCGACGGTAACCTGCGCGCGGATGTTGACCGGACCGGTATACGTTCCGTTCGTCCAGGCGAGGGCGTAATGATTCATGATATACGTTGCATTGCCGATCTTATTCCATACTCCCTGACATACGTCGCCGTCACTCGGATTGCGAATGCCGGACGTCTGGAACTCGGTTCCATCCACGTGCCACGCGGCAGTGCCGAAGTCCACCAGCGTCCCGTCGGGCATCGGATTCTTATTGGTCCTGGTGCTCTTCGAGATCATTTCGAACTTCCACAGACCGATGATCGACCGCCGCGAGCCCCAGTCGGCGACCCGGATGAAGTCGCCCGAAGTGACATCCGCGGCCCCGCCGGGTGAATGCGCCGGCTGGGCCCATTTGATGTCGGCGCAGCCGGCATGGCTCGCGCCGGATAAACCAAGTGTCGCCACGCCGGCCAGCACCAGAGCGGCAGCGGTGAATCGGGTTCTCCCCGTTTGCTTTGTAATCATGGAATTGACCTCGATCGGTTGGTGAAGGTCCGGCGCCTGCCGAGACCGTGGGCCAACCATAGGCGCAAACCGCTTTCTACGGGATGGGGTGGATGTGAGGGTTTCGTGAGGGCGCGCTCCGCCGCGGCAGGATGCGGTAGCATCCCAGCTACCGAATCCGTTTCTGTCAGGGGAGAGAAATGACCATGGCGCTGAATCCGAATCCCCTTCAGCCTGAGGCCATGGAGGCGCTGCAGAGCCACGTGCGGGGAGAGCTCCTGCTGCCGGGTGATGCTCGGTACGCAATCGGGCGGCGCTGCTGGAACGCGTCCGTCGATCGCAGACCGCTGGGGATCGTGCGCTGCGCGGATGCGGAGGATGTGACCCAGAGCCTGCGCATCGCGAGCGAATATGGCCTGGCGGTCACCGTGCGGGGTGGTGGCCACAACGTCGCCGGTCGCGGAATCGCGGATGAGGCGCTGCTGATCGATCTGTCACGAATGCGCACGGTGTCGGTGCACGCCGATCGGCGGGTGGTGGAAGTACAGGGCGGCGCGCTCTGGCACGATGTCGATGTGGCGGCGGCGCGCCACGGGTTGGCGACGACGGGTGGAATGGTGTCGAGCACCGGGGTGGGTGGCTTTACTCTCGGCGGTGGCGCCGGCTGGCTGATGCGCCGGTTCGGCCTGGCGATCGACAACCTGCAGGCGGCCTCGGTCGTTCTCGCCGATGGCCGCTTCGTTCGTGCGAGCATTGACGAGCATCCCGACCTATTCTGGGGGTTGCGCGGCGGCGGCGGCGGCTTCGGCGTCGTTACCGGATTCGAGTTCGCGCTGCATCCTGTGCGTCAGGTGTATGCGGGGGTAGTCGTGTGGCCGGCGGAGGAAGCGGCGCTCGTACTGCGGGCATTCCGCGATTTCACGCTGCAGGCGCCGGACGCTTTTTGCGGGATGGTCGTCCTCGTACATGCGCCATCGCTGCCGTTCCTCGACCCGGCATGGCACGGGCGCCCTGTTGTGGTCACTCCCCTTTGTTGGTCCGGCGACCTTGGCTCGGCGGAAGATGCCCTCGCTCCACTGCGACGGGCGGGCTCGCCCATCGTCGATCACGTCGGTCCGATGCCCTACGTACAGTGGCAGCACCTGCAGGATATGGGCGCGCCCTCGGGACGACATCATTACTGGAAGACGGCAAGTTACCGCTCGCTGCCCGACGCCGCCATTGAGACTCTCGCCGCCGCGGCTCTGTCGCTCCCGACGTCTCTGTCGGAGATTCATGTGCAGCACTTAGGCGGCGCGGTGGCGCGTGTTGCGGTGGAAGAAACGCCTTTCGCGCAGCGTGACGCCGGCGTTTTCGTCAATCTGATCGGCGTTACGCAGTGGCCCGAGGAGTTTGCCGTAATGCGGGAGCGAGTCCGCGCCCTCCACGATCGCATGAGCTGCGGCGCCATGGCACGCTCCTTGCCGAATTTCAGCGATCGAGATGACGGCAGCGTTGCTGACCAGTTGGGCCCGGCGTCTGCCGTACGACTTCGCGAGCTGCGCGCCCGCTACGACCCTGCGGGGCGATTCGCTTCGGCGTGATCCGCAGGCACAGGCGCCGCCGCGTTTGAGTACGAGCGCAGCAGCGCCACCGCTTCATTGGTCGCATCCTCATGCCGCAGCGCAACACCTGACTGCCAGCTCGACTCGAACTCGGCGGGGCTCAGGTGCGAGCGCAGCTCGCGCATCGCAACATCGAGGTGCGGTCGCCAGAAATTGAACAATGGGTTGGTGCGCTCGCGTATCGCGTGGGCGGCCGCGAGCAGCCGTGCGGCGGAGCGCCATTCTCCGGCCTGAGAGGCCAGGTAGCCACAGCCCTCCATGGAACCCGCCATGCCGCGCACATGGCCGAGGGAGATGCTGACGTACAGGCTCTTCAGCCACATCTGCGCCGCCTGCGTGTAGTGACCGAGCGCAAAGTGCGCCAGTCCGAGGTACATTTGGCCAAAGTGGTGGTGATGCGCGTCGCAACCCAACTCGCAGGCGGCGGGGAGTTCCGCCAGCGCACGCTCCGGTTGTTCTCGGGCGAGCCAGACCCAGCCGTGCGCGAGAGCGGCAAGGGCGCGCAGCAGGTCGTTATCGTGCAGCTCGGCGGCTACTCGCGTGCGATGTGCGTATTGCGCCGCTTCGTCGGGCCGCGCGTCGTTGGCGCAGCCGAGCGCCGAGTAGCCGAGCGCATAGGCCTCGGTCCACCAGTCACCGTGCTCGCCGGCGATCCGCGCCGCCTCAAGCAGTGCGGCCGGCGTCGTGGATCCCTCCGGTCGGAGGTACACTTGCACCACACCGAATGTCAGCAGCGCGCGTGCGCGCGCTGCAGTCGGATTGGCGCCCGCAGGGTCGAGCACCAGCCGGCACCAGCGGAACATGGTCAGGTAATCGCCGTGACCCTTGGCGTAGAGGAGTAGCGAGCCGAGCATGTTGAGCGCCAAAGGGTGATCGGTCCGTATGGCCGCAGCCGTCGCGAGCGCTGCCGCAATGTTTCCTCGATCGAGCAACAGTTGCTCGATACGCTCGGTAATTCGCCCTGCCAGCATCTCCTCGCAGGATTTGGCGCACACGTGCGCCATCGCCTCGAGGTGCGTCCTGCGCGCAGCCTCCTCCTCCGTGCCGCTTTGCAGTTGCAGCAGGGCGTATTCACGCACGCTCTCGAGCAGCCGGTATCTCGGCGGCGTCACGTCCGTCAGCACGCTCACCAAGGAATGACTCACGAGTCCCGACAGCAGGTCGATTGCCGACTCCGGCTCGTGTCCGAGCCCTGCGGCCAGTGCGACAAATGCCTCCGCGGACCAGGACTGCACGAACACGGCGGTCCAGTTGAGGAGCCTGCGCTCCCTCGCGGACAGCAGACCGTAGCTCCATTCGAGCAGACTGCTGAGATTGCGGTGGCGATGATCGCGGCCGGCGGAGTCGCTCTCGAGAAAGCGGAAACGCTGCACCAGCCGCTCGAGCACTTGCGGTGGCGACAGCAGTGTGAAGCGCGCCGCGGCGAGCTCGAGCGCCAGTGGCATGCCATCGAGTCGCAAAGAAATCTCGGACAGTACGGCCGCGTTGTCGTCATCGATGTCGAAGTCCGGGCGGATGGCGTGAATGCGCATCAGGAGCAGTTGCACCGCCGCGTAGGCGCTGGCCTTCTCAGGTGTTATCTCGGCCCATGTTTCGGAGGCCGGCACCCGTAGGGGCGGCAGGCGCAGCGTGTGCTCACCGGTCAGATTCAGCGGCCGTTGCGAGGTCGCCAGGAACCGCAGTGCGTTGGTCGCCCGCAGAAGCTGGAATATGAGGGCGCCGAGATCCGGCGCCACCCGCTCGCAATTATCGAGCACGAGCAGCGCCGCGCGGTCCTGCAACAGCGTGCTGAGTCGCGGAAGCAGTGCTTCCGGGGGTGCGGGCGGTACGGCGAGCGCCGTCGCGAGCATGTTCAGCCACTCCGCGGCGTGCTCGATCGGCGACAGGTCGAAAAACCAGACACTGTCGGCGTACGCTGGCGCGGCGCGTCGGGCGGCCTCGAGCGCGCAGCGGGTCTTGCCCATGCCGCCGGCGCCGAGGACCGTGACGGCACGGTTCTTCTCCAGAAGCCCTATCAGCGTGGCGACCTCAGCTTCGCGACCGATCAGCGCCTCGACCCGCGCCGGCAGGCGTGCCGCGAACGGCGGCTCGAAACGCGCCCGGACGTTCAGGGCGTCCGCATCGACGTGTGTTATCGGGCCGACGTAGCGGTAACCGGCGCCGTGAACGGTCTGGATGTATCGCGGCTCGGAAACGTCATCGCCAAACGCGCGGCGCGCCAACGCGATGAGGCGGTTGAGGGTAGAGGGCGTGACGTAACGATGGCCCCAGACCGCGTCCAATAGCTCATTGCGGCCTACAAGCTCATTCGAGCGCTTCAATAGCTGCGCGATGACCGCGAACACCCGCGGCTCGAGTGCCACTTCGCGCCCGTGCTGGAGGAAGCGCCGATTGCCCAGATCGATCAGGAAGTCGCCGCAGCGATACTGGGGAGCGCTCACCGTAGGTTACCCGCCGCCGATGATCTGCTACCACCTTGGCTGCAGGTCAATGATCTCGAAATGGTCGACCCTATCGGGCAACTCTACCAGTGCCGCCCGGTCCTCAGGATAGTATTTGGGGTGGTCCGGATCGGCGCCGGTATAGCGCGCAAGCGCATCCATGGAATCCCAGAACGACACGAACATGAATTCCACGGCTTCACCGCTCGGACGCCTGAGGAGCATCCAGCCGCGATTGCCGGCGACCCCGCCGTAGTCCGGGTATGCGCATTCCTGCAGGAACTTCGTATAGGCTTCGGCCTTGGCTGCGGGGCTCCTGCCGCGCCAGACTCTGACAATCATGGGATCGATCCTCCGGTGCAGTGAGAATGAGGACGACGCTCGCGATCACCAGCGCCGAGGCCAGCAACATGCTGGGTGTCAGGGTCTCGCGCGCCACGAAGTGTCCCAGCGCGAGGGCTATCAGCGGATTTACATAGGCATGACTCGCGACCCGCGTCACCGGCATGCGGGCGAGGAGCCATACATAGGCGGTAAAGCCGAGCAGGGAGCCGGCGACAATCAGATAGAGGAGCGCCGCCGCGGCGTGCGGCGTAATGTGAGGCGGGGTGCGCAGCTCACCTGTCGCTTGCGACAGCGCCAGCAGAACCGTGCCGCCCAACATCATTTGCGCGCCGGCGGTGAGCGGCAGCGAGCTGGGGCGCCGCATGGAACGGGTCAGGACCGCCCCCAGTGACCAGACCGTGCCGCTGGCGAGGATGATGAGGCAGGGTAATACCGGAAACGTATGTTGGTTCCGCACGAGCAGCCAGGCCACACCGAGAAATCCGAGCAGCAGCGCCGCGCCGGTCCGCAGGCGGAAAGGCTGCTGCCGAAAGATGAACACCTCGAGCACCATGGCGGTGAGGGGCAAGGTTGCCTCGATCACCGAGGCGACGCCGGAGGGCACGTATTGTTCGGCCCAGAAGAGCGCCGCGTAGGTCGCGACGAACAGGCAGAGTGATGTCAGCGCGATGCCGCGCCACTCCCGCAGGGTCGGGCTCGGGTGGCCCCGTGCCCGCATGAAGACATAGAGAGCGGCGCCGGCGATGAAGAAACGCACGCCGCCGGCGAAGAGTGGTGGTACTGCCAGCACCGCGACCCGGATCGCGAGGAAGGTCCCGCCCCAGAGAACGTAAATGGCAGCGAACGCCAGGGCCACCCGCGCGTCCAGGCGAGAGTGCCGATGCGGCACCTGCACTGTAACCTCCAAAGGATAAAACGACAGTTAAATATACCGTCTGGCACCCGGGGCCTGCAACCTGTAAAATGCAATTTGATGGTTAGTGAGCCAAATCAAGCAACTGGCGGCGGCGCGGCGGCATTCGACTTGTGCGGTGGCCATCCCGCGCTCGATTTCGTGAATTCGCTCGACAATCGCTGCAACAGCGCCGGCCGCAGTGAAGGCCTGCAGCATTACGCCGATCTGCTGCGATTTACCCGTGAGACAGGCCTGCTGGATGCAGCGCAGGCCGCGCTGGTGATGCGGGCGATGACGCAGCAGGAAGCGGCGCGAGCCCTGCGAGCGGGACGTGCGCTGCGCGAAGCCTTGGCGGAAGCGTTGTACGCGGTGATCGACCAGCGGCGGCCTTCAGCTAACAGTCTCGAGACACTCGAGCACTATTTTCACCTCGCAGACCGGCACCGCGAGCTTCGCTGGCAGGCGGATTCCACCGAGCGCGCCGGGTTGGCGTGGTCCTGGCGATTGAGCGACGGCAAGGCGGAGCTGCCGGTATGGGTCATCGCGCACGCGGCGCGCGAGCTCGTGCTGTCGCCCGAAGTGGCGCGTGTCCGCGCCTGCGAGGCGCAGACCTGTCGCTGGCTGTTCCTCGATACCAGCCGGAATCACACGCGTCGCTGGTGCAAAATGCAGGTGTGCGGCAATCGCATGAAGGCACGCCGTTATCAGGTTCGTCATTCCGGTTGATTGCTGCGGCACCAAGACGGGGAATCATCGATGGCAAAGGCATATTGGATCGCTTTCTATCGCGAGGTGCGCAAGCCCGACGCTCTGGCCGCATACGCGAAGGTCGCGGGGCCGGCTCTGCAGGCAGCGGGCGGGCGCATGTTGGCGCGAGGCATGCCCGCGGAAGTGCACGAGGTGGGACTCGTACAGCGTACCGTGCTCATCGAATTCGACAGTCTCGAGAAAGCGAGAGCGGCTTATGAGAGTCCCGCGTACCGGGCCGCGCTCGCCGTGCTCGGCGACGCAGTCGATCGGGACATCAGATTCATCGAGGCCGCAAGCTAGCTTCCGTCGGTCGGGTCTTCCGGGTATTGAATGAGGCGTGGGTCCGTGGGTTGCCAGGCGAGCTTGTGCGACAGCCACTCCTCCTGGGTGGGTGGCAAGAGCGACTCATCGTCCAGGGACATCGTGGTCACGTCGATGACGCTCGGCCGCACTTCGCTGGCATAGGTCAGCGGACTGCCGCAATCCGCACAGAACGTACGCACGACGCCGGGGGATGAAGCGAAGCGGCGCGGCAGGCCGCGGGTCACCTCGAAACTGCCGCGGTCGAATGTCAGCCAGGCCACCGAAGGCGCGGCGCTCGCCTTGCGGCAGGTGCGGCAGTGACAGATGACCGAGGAATGCGGAGCATCGGTCACGCGGAAGCGAATCGCGCCGCAGAGGCAACCGCCTGCTAGGTGTTTCATGTCAGGCTGCCTCCCAGCGGCCCAGATTGGACAGGAAGTCGTAAAGCCGCTCGTCGTCGGCGTAAGCGGCATTGAATCGCCAATGGCCGGTCCGCTGACCGTCCGGTCGAAAGAGCTCGCCGGGCGCGAGCAGGATGCCCCGTGATCGGGCGCGGCGCCAGACCACACTGGGATCAGCCGCCGGTAGTTTCGCCCACAGGAACATGCCGCCGCCGTGCGGCGCCACTTCGATACCGAGGTCGCGGAAGCGGCGGATGACGCGGGTCCGCGCATCGCCCAGGTGATGGCGCAGCCGCTCGAGGTGAGTGCGGTAGCGGCCGGAAGTCAGGATGGCGAGCACGATGTGCTCCATCAGCTCCGACGAGGAGAGCGACATCGTGTTCTTCTGGACCGCAATGCGCTCGGCGAGATCGGGGCGGGCTGCCAGGTAGCCGACGCGCAGACTCGGAGCGATGGTCTTGGAGAAACTGCCGATGTAGATCACCCGCTCCAGGCGATCCAGCGAGGCAAGGCTGGTGGCGCGCTGCGGCGGCAGCTCGGCGAAGATATCGTCCTCGCAGACCGTCAAATCGCGTTCCTCCGCCACCCGCAGCACGGCGTGCGCGACCTGGGAAGAGGTGGTTGTGCCCGTGGGATTCTGATAGGTGGTGTTGGTAATGAAAAGCCGCGCGCGCGTTTGTCGGGCGATTGCATCGAGCGCATTCACGTCGGGCCCATGGTCCCGGCGCGGAACTCCCACGGGGTTGGCGCCACAGGCGCGCAACATGGCGAGCACATAGGGATAGCCCGGGTCCTCGACCAACACGGTATCTCCGGGGTGGGCGAGCGTGCGGATGGTGAGCTCGAGCGCCTGGCTCGCGCCCTGCGTAAGGATGATGTGGTCCTCCGCGCATTCGACTCCACTCAGCGTGAGCTGACGTGCGAGGTGACGGCGTAGGGCGCGCAAACCGTATGCACTGCCGTAGCGTCCGGCGTAGACAGCCGGCCGCCGCGCAACCTGGGTCAGCGCCGCGCGCACTCCCTGTCCGAACAGCCACTCGGGTGGCAACCAGCCGCAGCCCGCATCCACCTGCAATGCATGGCTATCGTAGTCGCGCCGCAGCGCCCAGACGGAATCGACCAGCGGCTCGGGCCCGGGGAGAGCCGAAGCGCCGAATGCCCCCGCGTCCCGCGCGACGTAGTAGCCGGAGCCACGGCGCGCTTCGATGAGAGCCTCGGCGACCAGCAGCTCATACACCCTGGCGGCGGTGAAGGGACTGACGTTGTGCGCGCGAGCCAAGGCGCGCACCGACGGCAAACGATCCCCCGCACTCAACTGGCCAGTGAGGATCCTCCCGCGCAGATGGGCCGAAATGGACGCAACGCGGGTCGAGGCAGCGGCGGGCGGGGCGCTCATGGGCTGTATCGTAGGCGCAGCCAGTACAGTAAGGTGAGCTATCCGCATGAGTGTAGCTCGGTGACCGGCCGGCTGCCGCTCATATTCGGCTCCATGAGCACACAGCACGATCTCGCCGCCTTCTGGATGCCGTTCACGGCCAACCGCTACTTCAAGCAACATCCCACGCTGGTCACCGGCGCCGAGGGGGCCTATTTCATTCAGGCCGATGGCCGCCGGCTCTTCGACTGTCTCTCCGGCCTGTGGTGCACACCGCTCGGGCATGGCAGGCCCGAGATCCTCGCTGCCGTGCGTGCGCAGGTCGGTGAGCTGGATTTCGCGCCCACGTTCCAGGTGGGCCATCCGAAGGTTTTCGAGCTGGCGGCGCGCATCGCACAGTGGGCGCCCGAGGGGTTGAGCCGCGTCTTTTTCACCAACTCCGGCTCCGAGGCGGTGGATAGCGCGCTGAAGATAGCGATCGCCTATCACCATGCACGCGGTGAGGCGGGCAGGGTGCGCATCATCGGGCGCGAGCGGGCCTATCACGGCGTGGGCATCGGCGGCATCTCCGCTGGCGGAATCGCCGGCAATCGCCGTGTCTTCGGCGCGTTGAGCGCCCCCTTTGTCGATCACCTGCCGCACACCTACGACCCGGCGCAGATGGGCTTCAGTCGAGGGCAGCCGGAGTGGGGCGCGCACCTCGCCGATGCACTGGAGCGACTGGTAGCGCTGCACGATGCGTCGACCATCGCCGCGGTAATCGTCGAGCCGATGCAGGGCTCGACCGGGGTCATCGTGCCGCCGCTCGGCTATCTCGAGCGCCTGCGGGAGATCTGCACGCGGCACGGCATTCTCCTCATCTTCGATGAGGTGATCACCGGCTTCGGCCGCCTCGGGGCAAAGTTTGCGGCCCAGCGCCTCGGTGTCACTCCCGACATCATCGTATTCGCCAAGGCCGTGACCAACGGGGTGATACCCATGGGCGGCGCCATCGTGCAGCAGAGCATTTACGACAGTTTGATGCGCGGCCCCGAGAAAACCATCGAGTTCCTCCACGGCTACACCTACTCCGGGCATCCGATCGCCTGCGCCGCGGCGCTGGCGACGCTCGATGTCCTGGCGAGCGGGGATTTCGTCGGTCGCGCGGCGCAACTCGCCAAGGTGCTCGAGGACGCGGTGCACTCGCTGCGCGATGAGCCGCACGTCAGTGACATCCGTAATTTCGGCCTCACAGCGGCCGTGGAGCTGCGTCCGCGCGCGGCGCAACCCGGGGCGAGAGGTCGGGAAGCATTCGAGCGGGGAATCGAGGCGGGATTGCTGCTACGCTTCACCGCCGATACGATTGCGATGGCGCCCCCCTTCATCTCCAGTGAGGAGGAGATCGTCAAAATGACCGAATCGCTGCGCAGCGTGCTGCGCGACATCGCCTGATGATGCCGCCGTGACAGTGGATCCCGCGATCGCGCTCGCCGGGCGTCTGCTGGGTGGCCTGGTGTTTGCCACGGCCGTTGCCGGCAAGGTCAGGCATCGTCATGAGCTCCCGGGCGTGGTGGCCAACTATCGGCTGCTGCCGGAGCGGCTGGCCGCGGCCGCGGCCTGGATGATCGTCGGCCTGGAGTGTCTGGCCGCCCTGTCGCTGCTGAGCGGCTGGCGGCTGGCGGCGGGCGCGGCGCTCGCCATCGTCCTGCTCGGCGGCTTCGCCGTCGCGATGGCCATCAACCTCGCCCGCGGACGGCGCGAGATCGACTGCGGCTGCTTCCAGCTGGGGCTGCGGCAGCGGCTGAGCGCGGGCCTGGTGGTGCGCAATGTCGCGCTCGCGATCCTTCTCGTGCCGCTGCTCACAACGGCGGGGGCCGGTGCCACGGCGCTGCAGTGGGCCGATGGCCTCGGCGCGGGACTGGTCGCGTTTGCTCTGTATCAGGTGCTCGGCGAGATCATCTCGCTGCGCCATTCAGCGGCGGATCTTCGCCGGAGGTTCGCCTGATGTTGTTCATCTCGCAGATCATGCTGTGGGTCGCCGTCATCGCACTCGCGGTCGTGGTGTTGGCGCTCGCCCGCCAGGTCGGCGTGCTGCACGAGCGCATCGCGCCGGTCGGCGCGCTGGCGCTCGGACGCGGACCGCAGACGGGCGAATCTGCACCGCGGCTCACCGTGCACACGCTTGCGGGCGACACCGTCGAAATCGGCGGCCCTCTGCCGGAAGGGCCGTTGCGTCTGTTGTTTTTCGTCTCCCCGACCTGTCCCATCTGCAAATCCCTCCTCCCCACCGTCAAGACGTTCGCGCAGAGCGAGCATCTCGACCTGCTCCTGATCGGGGACGGCGACCCTGATGAGCAGGCCCAGATGGCGCAGCGTCATGGGATCGAGCCCGGGCGCTTCGCCAACGCGCCCGAAGTCGGGCGCGCCTTCCAGGTCGCGAAGCTGCCGTACGCGGTGCTGGTCAGCACCGCCGGTGTCATCGCCGCGCAGGGACTCGTCAACAGCCGCGAGCACTTGGAAAGTCTGGTCAGCGCCCACGAGCTGGGCCTGCGCTCGGTGCAGGAGTACCTCGCCCGGCGCGCCTCGCACTCCGCCTGAGCCGCCACCGCGCCTGATTGACGCCGTTCGGCCGCCGGCCTATGCTGCCTGCGCGGGTTCGATTCATTAGTATCGATAATCAATACGCGGAGGCAATCCTTCCTTGGGGACCGCATCGGCGACGGGCTCGCTCTGGTCGGCGTCCTGCACGCCGCTGACGCCGCTGTCACGACTGGGCGCCGAGGTGTCGGCCAACATCGTGGTGATCGGCGCCGGCTATACGGGATTGTCGGCCGCGCTCCATGCGACCGCAGCGGGCCTGGATGTCGTGGTGCTCGAGGCCGCCGACCTGGGAGAGGGTGGCTCCGGCCTCAATGGCGGCCAGGTGATTGCCGGCTTGAAGCACGACCCCGATACGCTCGAGGCCAGTTATGGCGAGCGGATCGGCGGCCAGCTCATCGCCCGCTCGGCGGAGGCGCCGGATCTGGTGTTCGATCTCATCAAGCGCCACTCGATTGCGTGTGATGCGGTGCGTACCGGTTGGATGCAACTCGCCGTGTCGGAGTCCCATCTGTCGCTGCTGCAGCAGCGCGCGGAACAGTGGCGGCGCCGCGGCGCCGATGTGGCGGTGCTGTCGCAAGGGGAGGCCGCAAAGCTAACAGGCAGTACGCGCTATTGCGGTGGCTGGATCGACCGCCGCGGCGGCACTGTACAACCGCTCGCGTACTTGCGTGGGCTCGCCCGGGCCGCGCTGGACGGCGGTGCGCGCATCTTCACCCGCAGCGCCGCGCAGAAGGTATCGCGATTCGGCGGCGAGTGGCGTGTCGAAGCGCCGCACGGCTCCGTGGTTGCGCGCACGGTGATCCTGGCAACCGATGCCTACACGAATGGTGCGTTCGATGCACTCCGGCGCACGGTGGTAACGGTGCCCTCCATTCAGGTCGCCACGGCGCCTCTGCCGCCGGCCCTGCGTGCCGGCATCCTGCCTGGCGGGCAGTCCGTATCCGACACCAAACGTCTTCTCTGTTATTTCAGGCTCGACGCCGCCGGACGCCTGGTGCTCGGCACGCGCGGCTCCTACGGCGATGTTCCCGTACCGGCGACGACCGCGGCGCACGAGCGCGCCCTGCGGGAGATCTATCCCGAGCTGGCGGGCGTTGCGCTCGAGTATCGCTGGGGAGGATTCGTCGCGCTCACTCGCGACGGACTGCCGCATCTGCACGAGTTGGTGCCCGGACTGCTCGCGGGGCTCGGCTACAACGGCCGCGGCGTCGCGATGGCGACCGCCATGGGACGCCTGCTGGCACGGCGCGCGCTCGGGGAGTCGGTCGAGAGCCTGCAATTCCCGGTGACGCCGATGCAACCCATCCGCCTGCATGGCCTCAGTCATCTCGCCGCACGCGCCACCATTCGCTATCTGCAGGTCCGTGATGCCCTCGAGCAGGGCACACGGCGGCCGCTGCGCCGGAGCGCCGCATGAGCGCGGCGAAGATCGTGCTGTTCGCCGCGCTCGGCATTTGCACGGCGGTCTTTGCCGTGCAGTGGCTGCGACTCGCGCGCGACCCGCGGCGCCGCGAGCGGCCGACGCTTTCCGACCTGGGAATTGGCCTCCTGACCAACTTTCTCGATGGGCTCGGCATCGGCTCGTATGCCCCGACCACCGCGCTCTACAAATTCCGCGGCCGGCCGAGCGATGAGCTCATTCCCGGCACCCTCAACGTCGGCAGTGTCGCCGTGGGTCTGGCCGAAACGGTCATCTTCGTCACCGTCATCGCGGTGGAGCCGAAGCTGCTCGTGGCCATGGTAGCCAGCGCCACCGCCGGCGCGTGGCTCGGGGCGGGTGTGGTCAGCCGCATGCCGCGGCGCGCGATCCAACTCTTCATGGGGGCCGCCCTGGCTATCGCGGCGGCAACGTTCGTCGTCGGCAATCTCGGCGCCTTCCCGGTGGGCGGCACCGCGCGGGGCCTCGCCGGCTGGGCATTCGCCGTGGCGGTGGCGGCCAACTTCGTTTTCGGCGCGCTCAACACCATCGGCATCGGCTGGTATGCGCCGAGCATGGTGGTGCTGGCGTTGCTCGGCCTCGCGCCCATCGCGGCCTTTCCCATCATGATGGCCTCGGGCGGCATCATGCTGCCGGTCGCGGGCCTGCGATTCCTGCGCACCGGCCGCTTTGCCTGGGGGCCTGCTCTGGGCATGACCGTGGGCGGCGTGGTCGGTGTCCTGATTGCGGTTTTCGTCGTCAAGGGTCTGCCGACGCGCGCGCTGCGCTGGTTCGTGGCTGCGGTGGTCGCGTACGCAGCTGTGGTCATGTTGCGGTCGGCGCGCAGGGGAGCTGCCACGGCAGAAAGCCCGTCGCACGAAGAATTTGGGTCTCACGACGTCAAAGGCACTAACTTATGAAGCGAGTTCCACACGGCCGTGCGGCTTACGGAATCGCCGCGGCGTTGATTCTGAGTGCTGGCCAGCTCGGGTCGCGGGTGCACGCCGCCCCCGCGGCCGGTCAGGACACTCCGCCCGTGCTGCAGAGCGAAACAGCGGCGGTCACTCCATTCCCCGGCCTGACGCCGCACGAGCTCGTGTATAGCGCGATGGATGCCATAGCGCCCGCGGGGATTCGGATCATCGACGGCGACACGGCGAAGCTGGTCGGGACCGTGTTTTCGTCGGAGTACGCGAATTTCGCGTGGGCGCCGGACAATCAGACTTTGTACGTCTCGGAGACGTACTGGACGCTCGGCAACCGGGGCAAGCGCGAGGACGTGTTGTCGATCTATGGCGGCTCCGAGCTGCGCAACGAGGGTGAGATCGCGCTTCCCGGCCGTATGATCTCCGACCCCAAGACCCACACCTTCGCCTTGAGTCCCGATGGACATTACGCTTACGACTACACCTTCCAGCCGGCGCCGTCGGTCAGCGTGATCGATCTGAAGGAGCGCAAGCTCCTGACGTCGGTGGAAATCCCCGGCTGCGGCCTGGTGTTTCCGTTTGGTGAGCGCGGCTTCGCCTCGCTTTGCGGTGATGGCTCACTTGCCGTGGCCGATGTCGATGCCAAAGGGCAGTACTCCGTCCACCGGAGCAAGCGCTTCTTCGAGATGATGACCGATCCGGTGTTCGACGAGAGCGTCGCCGATCGCGATAGCGGTCTCGCCCTCTTCATCACCTTCGATGGCTGGGTTCACCCGGTGGCGCTGGGTGACCAGCCGCGTTTCGACAAGCCCTGGTCCATCGAGGCGGCGGCAGGCCTTTCGCCGGCCACTTCACAGGTTGGGTCAATCACCTGGCGCCCGGGCGGCCAGGTGGAAGCGGCCTATCACGCGGCGAGCGGACGTCTCTTCGTGCTGATGCACGAGGGACATCCCTGGAGCTCCGAGGAGGCGGGCTCGCAGATCTGGGTGCTCGACGTCCGCCAGCATCGGCTGCTGAAGCGCTTCGAGGTGCCGGAAGCAGCCACGCTCGTGGCGGTCACGCAGGATGCGCAGCCGCTGCTTTTCGCCCTGTCGGACAGTTGGCTCTGGGTCATGAGCGCCGAGTCCGGGGCGGTACTGAGGGCCACGCAAGTCGTGCCGCCCGGCCTGGTGAGAGTGAGGGGGCACTGACATGAAGCTACTCCTGGTAGACAACCTGGGCGAGTTCATCACGCGTCGTCTGGCCGGCCGGTTCTCGCGGCGCAGCGCACTGGCGAGACTTGGGGCGGTGCTGGTGGCCGCCCCGGCTTTTCCCCTGCTGCCCGTACAGCGGGCTCGAGCGGCGGACGCAAGCAAGCAGGAGACGGACTTCAGCCGTGAGGCGCAGACGCAGGACGACAAAGCCTGCAACTATTGGCGCTTCTGCGGTATCGATGGCAACCTCTGCTCCTGTTGCGGCGGCAGCGTGCATTCCTGTCCCCCGGGATCGCAGCCCTCGCCCACGTCCTGGATCGGCAGCTGCGTCAATCCAGCGGACAAGCGCGCCTACCTGATCGCATACCGGGACTGTTGCGGCGCCAGCATCTGCAACAAGTGCAGCTGCATCGGAACCGATCACGAAATGCCCATTTACCGTCCGCAAGCCAACAATCACATCATCTGGTGCATCGGCGCCAATACTTTCGAGTATCACTGCTCGATGGCGGTGTTGGTGGGACTGGCGGAGTGATGCGGCGCGAATGAGTGTGCGCAGTCGTCACTTCGCGGTTCCGCTCGCGCTCGGCGCGTGCCTGCTGGCGCTCGTCACCGCGGCGGCGCCGGCCACCACGCCGCAGGCGGTGGCGGTGCCGGCAGTGACCCGCCTGCCGGCAGTGCAGGTGGCCTATCTGACCTCGTGCGGCGGCTGTCATGGCATCGAAGGAAAGTCGGCGCCCGCCGCGGTGCCGACTCTGCGGGGTCTCACGGGGAGCTTCCTTTGCACGGCCCAGGGAAGAGAATTCATCATTCGGCTGCCGGACGTGGCGCTCACGCCGCTCTCCGATCGGATGCTGACGCAGGTAATGAATTTTGTCGCCTTCGACCTCGGCGCGCCGGTGGCCGGCGGCAGCAACGCCCGTCCGTACACGGTTGCCGAGGTGGCGCGTCTGCGCCGCCATCCGCTCACCGACACCGGATTGACCGCCTATCGCAATCGCGTCGTGGCTGGACTCGCGGCGCAGTGCCGCGTGCCGCCGGGACTGAACATCTACGTGGGCCGAGTCACGGCACGATGACGGAAGAGACCGGCAAGCTCGAAGGACCGAGCGACAGCTCCGATCGCGCCCTCGGAATGGATCGCGATATCTCGCGGCGCGATTTTCTCAACGGCGTTGCCCTGGTTGCCGGCTCGCTCGCGCTTGCGGACAGCGGCTTGGCTGCAGGACATAGCGCCGCGGCCGTCGCTCCCGGTGAGGATTATCCGTATCCGCCCATGCGGACGGGGATACGCGGATCGCAGCCGGGATCCTTCACCGCGGCCCACGCGCTGCGTGACACACGTTCCGTCGATCTCGCGCGTGCCGAGCATACCGGTGAGACTTACGATCTGGCCATCGTGGGCGGCGGCCTGAGCGGACTCGCCGCCGCCCATTTCTTTCACCAGAACGTGGGACCGGGTGCCCGGGTGCTCATTCTGGACAATCACGACGATGTCGGCGGGCATGCACGGCGGAATGAGTTCCACTATCAGGGCAAGACGCTGGTGCTCAACGGCGGCACGTTCGATATCGAGTCGCCGGAGCGCTACAACCAGTGGGCGCGGCAGGTGTTGAGCGATATCGGCGTGGACCTGCCGCGCTACCTGGCGGCGAACAAGACGAATGCCGGGCTTTACGCCTCGCTCGGCCTGCGCACCGGGTACTTCTTCGAGCGTGAGAAGTTCGGCGTCGACCGGCTGGTGGTTGCGCCAGCAGGCACCGGCGGGCAATCGCAACCGCCGTTCAGCGAGGAGTATCTGCGCCACATGCCGCTTTCGGAGCGCGCCAGGCAGGACCTGCGGCGGCTGCAGGATCCCGCGCAGCCCGATTATCTCGCCGGTCTCGGGCAGGGGGAGAAGAAGGAGCGCCTCGCCCGCATGAGCTACAAGGATTATCTGCTCCACGTCGCCAAAGTCGACAGCGAGGCGTACTGGTTTTACATGGCGCTCGGCCGTGACGTGTTCGGCGTCGGCGGCGATGCGACGCCGGCGCTCTTCGCCTGGGTGATGGGCGGTGATGGCTTTGCCGGTCTGCGCTTGGAGCCGCTGCCGGCAGGGCTGTTGGCCGATCTGCCGGGTGGACAGCACGGGCGTCAGAAGCCGAGTGACACCGATGTGCATTTCCCCGACGGCAACGCCACGCTCGTCCGGCTCCTGGTGCGCCGGTTGATCCCCGATGCGGTGCCTGGGAGGACCATGGAAGACATCGGCATGGCGCGGGTCGAGTACGGACGGTTCGATCGTCCTTCCAATGCGACCCGGATCCGGCTGAACAGCACCGTTCTCAACGTGAGACACGACGGGGACGCGGGGAGCGCGAAGGAAGTCATCGTCTCATATAGCCCGTCCGACGTTTCGTCGGGCAAGCTGTACGATGTGCGCGCACGGGCCTGTGTGATGGCATCGTGGAACATGATGATTCCATACGTCATTCCCGAGCTGCCCGCAGAGCAGAAGACGGCGCTGTCGTATAACGTCAAGGCGCCCATCGTCTACACCAGTGTCTGCCTCAGGAATTGGAAGGCGTTCGAGAAGCTCGGCATCAGATCCGTCAGTTGCCCCACGATGTATCACGACACGGTCGCGTTGCCGGAGGCCGTCGACCTCGGCGAGCTACGTCATTCGGCGTCGCCGGACGAGCCCATCGTGCTCTCTCTCACGCGCTACCCCAACGTGCCGGGCCTCCCTCGCAAAGAGCAACACCGCGCAGGGCGGGCCGAGCTGCTGGCAACGACGTTCGAAACGTTCGAGCGCAATATCCGCGATCAGTTGGCGCGCATCCTGTCGCCCGGCGGCTTCGACCCGCGGCGGGACATCGTCGGCATCATGGTCAACCGCTGGGGTCACGGATATTCCTACACGTACAACAGCCTGTACGATCCGCTCGATTGGGTATTCACGGAAACGAACGGCCGCGCCTGTGTGCGGGCGAGGCAGCCGTATGGACTCATCACCATCGCCAATGCGGATGCGGCCGCGAGCCCGCATACCGATGCGGCCTTTCTCACCGCTCACTGGGCCGTGGAGCAGGTGCTGTCGAAGCGCGCGTTTCCGTTCGTCGCGCAGAACACCAAAACCTAGAGTTTGCCCACCGCTGCGGCGCGCAGCTGGTGGACCTCCGTGGGCGAGAGGGCCTTGTCGGCGCGTGCCTTGGCAATGTCCGCTGCCTTGAACATGGCTCCCTGCCAGTGGAGCTTGCCCGCATCATCCAGGCTGACGATGTAGTCGAGGGCATCGGCCAGGTCCTGGTCCGAGAGCGAGGCAAACGAGGGCATCATGGCGCCGTCGATCTCGCTGCCGTCCACCGTGATGCTGCCGATCATGCCCGAGAGGATCACTCGCTCCAGGTAGTTGCGTCCGCTTGCCGTGGCGGCGATCTTGCCGGCACGTCCGGCGAGGCGTGGGAACTGCCCGGGCACTCCTGGGGCGCCGAGCTGATGACACAACGCGCAATTGTTGTCGAACACCGCGCTATGGCTCGCGTCTTGTGCGAGAGCAGGGGTCCGGTAGGCGGCGCCGACGAGGAGCGCCAGGCTGAGCGACAGCAGGCGCAGCTGGCGGCTGCGGAAATGTGGGCGGTTCGCTGGATTGGACATGGTGCTTGCGCCGAGTCGGTGAAGATTAGCCGTGAGCCTGGGGAACAGCGCCACTGGAAACGGCGCGCGCGGTCTCGATCACCAGCGCCGCGAACTTGGCGCGCATCTCCTCGAGCGTCCAGCGGCTGGTGGGAGCGGAGATGTTGATGGCTCCGATCGGATGGCCGCCGTCGCTGATGACTGGAGCGGCCACCGTCACATCACCACGGTAGCATTCCTGGTCGGAACCGGCATAGCCATCGGCATGTGCGGTCGCGATGAGTTCCTGAATTTGCCGCAGATCGGTGACCGTCATGGGTGTCAGGGCCCGAAGCCGCGACTGTCGTAGCACCTGCAGTGCTTCGGCGGCCGGCAGAGCGGAAAGATAGGCCCGTCCGGATGCAGTGCAGTACATCGGCAAGCGCTTGCCGATGGGCATGTGGATCAGGAACCGCTTGTGGCTGGGGAATCTCGCCACGAACACCATGTCCGTGCCGTCCGGCTCAGAAAGACTGACGGACTCCCCGGTCGCACGGTTGAGATCCACCAGGTGCTGCTGCGCCTGCTCGACGAGGCGGTAGCCCGAAAGATAAGCGTGTGCGATCCCCAGCGCGCGCGGCGTCAGTACCCAGCCGGTACTGCGGGCATCGCGCCTCAGGTAGCCCAGCACCTCCAGCGTGTGGACGCAACGCTGCGCCGATCCCTTGGTGATGCCGGCGATCTCGGCGGCCTCCGCCAGCTTCAGCACGCGGCGTCCCTGTCCGAACGCTTCGAGCACTGCGAGCGCTTTCTGCGCCGAGTCGTTGAAAAGTGGGTCCTGCCCGGGGGCCTCCCGGGCAGGCGCGGCGCCGTGGAGCGCGCTGCGCCGCTGCGCCGGGGACTTTCCTGCCTTCTGAGCTCTTGCCGTCCGCGCCATGCAGAAAGTATACACGGATATCGGTAACCGATAACGCCATTTGACCGCGCGGCGCCGTCCGCGCTAGCATCCTCGATGCGGGAATATTGGTAATCGATATAACAGCGTCGCCAATAGGGGTCGCCGCCGGGAGGCAGTGGTATGCACGATCTCCGATACGATTTCGCCGCGCTCCTCAGGTCGCAGCGGGCCTGCGCCGGGCGACGTCTGTTGCACAGCGCGCTCGCGGGCGCAATCCTCGCCGCGCCGGCTTTCGCGATGGCGCAGCAGCAGGATGCCGGGGGAAGCACCCAGAGCGCGGCCGCGGACCTGCAGCTGCAACAGGTCGTGGTCACGGCCACCCGGCGCGCGGAAGCCATCAGCAAGGTCCCGATGAGCATCTCGGCCCTGACGCAGTCGAACATGGACATGCTGGGCATCAAGGACATCACGGATGTAGCCCGGTTCACCCCCGGCGTTTACGTCGACAACTCCGGTACCAGCAACATTGCCATCCGCGGTATCGCCTCGAGTGGCGGCGCGGGGACCACCGGCATATACATCGACGACACGCCGATCCAGATGCGGGCTCTGGCGTTCAATCCGGACGAAGCGTTACCGCAGGCGTTCGACCTTGAGCGTGTCGAAGTGCTGCGCGGTCCGCAGGGCACACTTTTTGGCGCCGGCTCGGAGGGCGGCACCGTACGGTATATAACGACACCCCCCAGTCTTACGGCAACCAGCGTCTATAGCCGCGATGAGGTCTCTTATACCCAGGGCGGAGCTCCCAGCTACGAGGCGGGCTTCGCGGCGGGGACGCCGATCATCCCCGGTACGCTCGGGGTCCGCGCCACGGTCTGGTACCGGCATGACGGCGGTTACATCGATCTGATCGACCCGGTGAGCCTGGATACCGTCGAGCACAACGCGAACTACTCCAACTCCGCGTTGCTGCGTCTGGATGCGATCTGGGCGATCAACGACCGCTGGCGGGTGCGGCCGGGGTTCTATTATCAGAGCCGGGTCTCCAACAACACCGACGACTACTGGCCGCTGTACTCCAATCCCGGGCAGGATAGCTTCGTCAGCGCCGATCCCGACCGGCGCGAGCGCCCCGACAAATTCTATCTGCCGTCGCTGCAGGTGACCGGCGACTTCGGCAATTTCCAGCTCATCGAGAACACCTCGTACTACCATCGCGACGACACCTCCGGTTACGAGGGCACGATCTACAACCTCGGCTTCTATCAGTCCGCCGCGGTGTTCGATACCGTCGGGGAACTGCCGCTTCTGCTCGACGGCCAGGGAGTGCATCTGCCCGATGGCGCCACCAACTACCGCTCGCCGGCCACGGTCGACAACGACCAGCAGAATTTCATCGAGGAAGTGCGGCTGCAGTCGAACAACCCGAGCTCCGCGCTCACCTGGACGACCGGCCTCTTCTTCGCCGAGGACCGGCAGAAGTACCTCGAACAGATCCATGACCCCGATCTCGATGAGCTGACGGAGGCTTACCTGGGCGAGACCTACGGCGACGTGTTCTGTAACTTCGACGCCACGCTCGGTACCTGCACGACCCCCTATCAGCCGATCCTCTACGATGCGCGCTTCCCGAACGACTCTTATTTTCTGCAGACCTACTCCAAGGATACGCAGGTGGCCTGGTACGGTCAGGCGACTTACGCCTTCAGCAAGCAGTGGCTGCTCACCGTCGGCGCGCGCGAGTCGCGCATGCGGTTTTCATTCAACACGCTGACCGGCGGCCCGCAGCTCTTCCTGACGCCGCAGACCGGTACCGGTGGGCAGACGCAGAACGCCTTCACGCCGAAGGTGAGCCTCTCTTATCAGTACAACGACGACAACCTCTATTACGCGACCTACGCCAAGGGCTTCCGCCCGGGCGGCGCGAACAACCCGGTGCCGTACGCCGCCTGTGCCACCGACTTCCAGAACTTCGGCATCAACTCCGCGCCGCCGACTTTCAGCTCCGACTCGGTCGACAGTTACGAGATCGGGGCGAAGAACAATGTCCAGGGGCGGGTGCAGCTCGCGACCAGCGTCTACTACATCCGCTGGAACAACATCCAGCAGACGGTGGTGCCGCCGATCTGTCAGATCTCCTTCATCGCCAACCTGGGGCAGGCGGTGGCCAAGGGCGCCGACGTGCAGCTCGATTTCGCGGTTGGCGGCGGCTTCACGGCCGAGCTCAGCGCCGGCTACACCGATGCGCGCTATAGCAGGAATGCAAGCTTTTCGCCGACGGAGGTCACGCCGATCGTGAGCAGTGGCGATGCGATCACCGGCCAGAGCGGTCAGCCGGGACCGCCGATCACGGCTTCCATCGGCCTGCAATATGACTTCGAGCTGTTCCAGCACAGCTCGTTCGTCCGCTTCGACGAGGAGTTCGAGAGCCGCGCGAAGTGGATCTCAGCGCAGCAGGACCAGAATACGCAGCAGTACGACGGCGCGTTGTACACCCTGAGCTCCACCAACTTCATGTCACTGCGGGCGGGCATGCGCTTCAGCGCATGGCGCATCGAGGCGTTCGTCAATAATCTCGCCAACAGCCATACCATCACGAACTACGAATGGTCCATCGATCCCGGCGTGTGCGGCGCGCCGACGCCTGCCTGCGAGTCGGCGACCCGATTGCAGGATCAGTGGACCTTCCCGCCGCGTACCTTTGGGGTGACGGGCATCTACCGGTATTGAAAAACAGCGGTGCTCGCCCGGCTCGCGTCAGCGATCGCTGCGGAAAGCCTTCCATTGCGAGTCGATGAGGTAGGCATGCAGGGCGAGGGCCTCGGCCACTGACATTTTGGTGGTGGTCAACGGAAAGCCCGCACCTTCGCCAAAGCCCGGCATGCCGTTGGCGCGGTGCGTGCCACCGAGCACAATGGCAAGGAATTGATCGTGGACGTCTGCCGGCATGTAGCGCAGATCCGGGATCGTGCCGTTGAGCTGCCACTGCCCACTGCCGTCCGCCTCGGGTGAGTGGCAGTCGTCACACATGAACTTGTAAAACACCTTTTGGCCGCGCGCGATGGCGGCGGCATCCGCTGTCTGTTCCGGCGGCCTCGGCACCCGCAGAATGATCACGTGGGGATAGGGAAACGGCAGCGTGCCTCCGAGCCGGAAGGCAAGCAGCCGGGAGGGCCCGAGCTTGGATTCGGGGGTGGCCATGGTGCTCACGGGGCCGAAGAGACGTGATGCCGACCCGAGCCCGACGGGCATCAGCACGTATTGATCGTGTCCGACCATGTAGGTCACGGGTACCGAGTCAATCGCGGACCCTGTCGCGACCGACCAGAGCTTTTTGCCGCGGTCCGCCGAATAGGCGTCGAACTCCCCGGTTCCCTGACCCTGAAAGACCAGGTTGCCTGCGGTCGTGAGCACGCCGCTGTTGGTCGAGAGCTGCTGCGGGACGGTCCAGCGGGCCGACTCGGTCACCGGATCCCACGCGATGAGACGCCCAGTTGCCTGATTCTGATAACCCGTCGGATGGGCGACGTCGTCGTAGGTCGGGATGTACACCAGGCGCGTGATCGGGTCGTAGCTCATGGGCCACCAGTTGTGCCCGGAGCGCGGTCGCTGCACATCGATGCTGAGGCCCGTTTGCCGGGCATGCGCCGTCGCGAGATCTTTCTTTGCGATGAGCTTGCCCGTCGCGGCGTCGAGCAGGAAGAAGGTGCCATTCCTCGGTACCGTCATCACCACGCGCCGCTTCGTGCCGGCGATCGTCAGGCCGGTAACGAGCACGTGGAAGTTCTCGCTCTCGATGCTGGTCTGGTAGTGCCAGACGTACTCCCCGGTAGCCGCCTTCACTGCAACGATGCAGCCGGCAAACAGCCGCTGCCCGCTGACCTTCATATTTGCGCGATCGCCAAAAAGCTCGGTGGGTGTCGCTCCCGCGGTGCCATAGATGACGTACCCGGTAACAGGGTCGTAGGTGATCGAATCCCAGACAGCGCCGCCGCCGACCTGCCACCAGCGATCGCCGGACCAGGTCTTCGCGGCCAGCCGCAGCGCTTTGCTCTCGAATCCCCTGGACGGATCGCCGGGCACGTTCCAGAACCGCCAGGCGAGTTTGCCGGTAGCGGCATCGAAGGCGACCAGCGAGCCGCGCACTCCGGTATCGGAGCCGTTGTAACCTATGTAGACCTTTCCGTCGCCGACGGCCGGCGCACCGGTGATGCCCGTCTGGGTGGTGTCGACGCAGACCGGGGAGCTCCACAGCTTCTTGCCGCTGGCGGCATCGAGCGCAAACAGCCGGCAATCGCCCGTGCCGAAGTACACCTTGCCGCGGTACACGGCCACGCCGCGATTGGTGCGCGCCGCCCAGGAGTTGCGCATGATACTGAGGCGCACACGCGGGTCGAATTGCCAGAGCGGTCGCCCGGAGGCCGCATCGACGGCGTAGATCCGATCGAGCGACGCGCTGGCGTAGATCGTGCCGTCGACCACGATCGGCTCGGTGGCGAGGCCCATCGGACTGTCGATGTCGAGAGCCCAGGCGAGGCCCAAGCGAGCGACGTTCCCGGCATCGACCTGCGTGAGCGGACTGAAATGCCGCGAGCCGAAATCTCCGCCGAGCACGAGCCAATTGCGACCGCGGGATGCCGCAGCGATGACCCGCGCGTCAGTGACGTCGCCCGCCTTGGCGGCCGCGTGCTGATTCGCGGCCGATACCGTGCCGACGGCCAGCGTCATCAGCACGGCAATCGGGGCAATCGCAACAGCGATGGTTTGCCGCTTTCGAGACAGCATTGCAGCAAAAGTATACGCCCAACATGTGACTACCGGCGTTCGCTGTCGAGGCTCGCCATCTGGGCGGGCGCATAGCGTTCCCCGGCCGCGGCGCCCTTGGGCACGGCCCGCTCGATCGCGGCCAGGTCATCTGGCGCGAGCTCGAGACCCTGAGCTCGCAGGGCTTCGCCGAGGCGGTCGGGGCGCCGGGCACCGATGAGCGGGATGATGTCTTTGCCCTGAGCCATGACCCAGCCGATGGCGACCTGGGCAACACTGACAGCGCGAGAGTCGGCGACTGCGCGCAGGGCAGCGACCAGCGCAAGATTGTGCTCGAGGTTGTCACCGCGAAAGCGGGGGCTGTGGGCGCGGAAGTCGCCCGCGCGCACAGCGTCCTTGACCCAATGCCCGCTGATCAGGCCGCGAGAGAGCACCCCATAGGCTGTAACGGCCATGCCCAGCTCGCGCGCGGTGGGCAGAATGGCCGCCTCGATGCCGCGTGAGATCAGGGAGTACTCGATCTGCAGGTCGCAGATCGGATGCACGGCGGCGGCCCGCCGCAGCGTCGCCGGGCCTACCTCGGAAAGCCCGATGTGGCGCACGTAGCCCGCTTTCACCATGTCCGCAATCGCGCCGATCGTATCTTCGATGGGCACCGCGGGGTCGAGGCGAGCCGGACGATAGATGTCGACATACTGCAACCGCAGCCGCTGCAGCGAGTATGCGAGGGCGGTCTTCACGGCGGCCGGACGCGCATCGTAACCAACCCAATTGCCGGCTGGGTCACGCTGCGCACCGAATTTCACGCTCAGCTGGAAGCGATCGCGCGGCACGCCCTGCAGAGCCTCGCCGATGAGGAGCTCGTTGTGGCCCATGCCGTAGAAATCACCGGTATCGAGCAGGGTGATGCCGGCATCGAGGGCGGCGTCGATGGTGGCAATCGAATCGCTCCGATCGGCCGGACCATACATGCCTGACATGCCCATGCACCCCAGGCCGAGGGCAGAAACCTGAGGGCCGCTCTTGCCCAGGGGTCGCAGTTCCATGGGGCCGCCGGTCTCGCTCCTCATATCTCCCAAGGTTACAGAGATATTCAGGCGACAGCTACGGTGACGCGGGAGGCTTCCCGCAGAGCTACTCGGCGTTGCTGTGCTGGGAATACAGTGCGTGCCAGCTACCGTCCTGGTAAAGGAAGATGTCCGACGACATGACTCTCCCCGTCCTCGGATCCGAGAAGGAAAGAATCGCGACATTACCGCGCATCACCACGGATTTTCCGGTCGGATGGGTCTTGCGCCACGCCTCGACCCGCTTGCGCATCGCGTCTAAGCCACGGTTCTTTGCCGCCTGGGCGAGCAGGGTCTTCTTGTCCAGGACTTTGCCGTCCACCCCCAATCGAGCGGTATTCCGGCAGCAGCATCGAATTCAGCCATGCGGTATCGCCACTCACCTCGGCCTGCGACCAGTGATCGTCCACCGCGATCACGGCTTGCGCGGTATGCGCGCCCGGATCGACCTGCAGATCTTCGGCCGCGACGGCTGAAGAGAAGCTCAAAGCGATGACTGCACCGAAGCCAATGCCGATGCATGACGAAAAGGGGGTGTTTCGATGCTTCAAGCGGGCTCCTCGTTCTCGCGGCGGCTTGCCACCGCCCAAGCTGCCTCGCCTGCGTGCCCGGCTGCCGCGCTTTTGTGACGAGCGGTGGTTTTGCGGCGGCCAGCGGCGGGCGCCGGAGAGATACCGCGCCGCTGGTTGAAATTCCTCTCTACTCAAAGGGTTGTGATGCCCCCACCCATGGAGGGCAGGGCGTGCCGCGATACCTGCCGGGCAGCGAGTCGACAGGCAGACGCGGCGGTGAACCCGGTAAGTCCCTTGTTGCAGGCGGCGGGTTCTCGACCTCCCTCGCCGGGGCACAATTTAAGGAGATCGGCGAATCCGGCGCGCTCCTATACAATGTGCGCCCCTCCCGGCCGCGGAAAAACGGCCGTCGCGAGCAACAGTTGGCGGCTTCACTCGAGGTGTTTGACATGAAACGTTTGCTGCTCGGTACGCTCCTGATGACCGCCGCCGCTCTGCCGGCGATGGCTGCCCTCAACGCCGGCGACTCGGCTCCCCAATTCAAGGCGCAGGCTTCTCTTGCGGGCAAGACGTTTACGTTCTCGCTCAAGAAGGCCCTGCGCAAGGGCCCCGTGGTCGTGTACTTCTATCCCTCCGCGTACACCGGTGGCTGCGATATCGAGGCGCACACCTTTGCGCAGGACAGCGCGGAATTTAAGACTGCCGGCGCCACGATCATCGGTGTGTCGCTCGACAGCATCAAGCGGCTCAATGACTTCTCCGCCGACCCCAAGTATTGCGCGGGCAAGTTTCCCACGGCGTCTGATGTTGGCGGCGCGATCTCGAAGTCCTACAACATCGAGGTTCACCAGGGACCGGCCGGCCTCAAGGATGTACGCGGCGTCGAGATTGGGCATGGATTCGCCGACCGGACGACCTTCGTAATCGCCCGCGACGGCAAAATCGTGAGCGTGATCAGCCAGGTCTCGCCGGCCGAGCACGTCGCAAAGGCGCTGCAGGTGGTGCAGCAGATGCAAGCGAAAACCTCGGGAGCGTGACCGATCCACGGGTCCCCTCTGAGCTCTCCTCAGTGGGGACCCCGATTCCTTGGTGAACGCGCGTACGCTGCACTGCGCGGCGGTGGCGCGCTTGGCCTTCGCGACGGCTATAGCCCTCTCGTTCGCTGCGATCGGCTCCGCCGGCGAAATCGCGACGACGGCACGCAGGCAGATCACGGAGCTCGAGCCGACAGCAACGATCCGGATCGGCAAGACCGCCGACTGGGTAGCGATCGGTGGCGGTACGGTGTGGGTGGGGTCGACTGGGCCGAATGCCGTCAACCAGATCGATGCGCGCACGAACAAGCTGGTCGCGAGCATTCCACTCCCTGGAAACCCCTGCGCCGGGCTTGCGCTCGGTCATGGTGCGCTTTGGGTTCCGCTTTGCGCCAAACCGAACCTCCTCGCGCGCGTGGACGTGCAGACTCGCCGCGTAACACTCCTTAGCGGGATTGGCCCGGCAGACAAGGAAGGCGGCATCGCCAGCAGCCCCGACAGCATTTGGCTGATCGTCGATCGGCGGGCGACGCTGGCACGGATCGACCCCGGCTCTGGCCGTATTCGGCAGACCATTCATGTGCCCCCTGGCTCCTATAATCCGCTCTACAGCGCGGGCTACATCTGGGTAACGCGCGCCGATGGCGCGGACGTCACTGTCGTCGACGCCGACACGGGAAAGATTTCGGCCACGCTGCGAAGCGGCCCTGGTCCCAGGTTTCTGACCTCAGGCGCTGGCGCAGTGTGGACACTGGACCAGGGCGATGGAACTTTGACGCGCATCGACACCGCAACGCGACGGGTGACTCAGACCATCGCATTGAACACACCGGGGCACGGTGGCGACATCAAGTTCGGTGGCGGCATGGTCTGGACCACCATGGCCAAGGTTCCACTCAGTGCCGTTGACGGCAATACGGGAGTCGTACTCTGTCAATGGATCGGACCTGGCGGAGACTCACTCGGGGTCGGCCACGGCGCGATCTGGCTCACGAACTATGAGGCAGGGACAATTTCGCGCATCGAGATGAGCGATGCATTGCGCCATTGCAGGGGCAGCGATCCGGCGAAATGAGCGCCCCGTTAAGCATTTGACAGCAGTCCGCGTTCGACCAGTTCCGGCGGATGCCGGCAGCGCGTCGCTTGCTCCCAGGCATAGGCGTAGCCGAGGAGCTCGCCATCCCTGAAAGGCCGAGCGGAGAACTCGAGCCCGAAGGGCAGGCCGCTCTCATAGAAACCACCGGCGACGGAAATGGCCGGTATCCCCAGCATGTTCACCCAGCTGGTGAGGGAGTGAGGGCCGCCGCTGATCCCGCCATCCTGGGGCATCGTCTCGTCCACCGGCGGCATCTGGATTGCCGGATATACGTAGCCGTCGAGGCGCAGCCGGTCCATCGTCTCCAGATAGAGTGCGAGCGCGCGCTTGCGCGGCTGGAAATAATTGGCGTTTGCCTCGGGGTCACTGTCGAGCAGACGCTGTCGAATCAGGACGTCGTCGATCTGGCCATAGGTTTGTTCCGTACCGATGATGGCATCACCGAGCGGCACGCCCATGGTGCGCTCGTAGTCGGCGGCGGAGGTGTATTGCGAAGGGCCGAAGTGCTCGAGAAATGCATCGGTCCCCTGGCGCACATAGGCATAGGTGCTTACTCGAGCCGCGAGCTGCACGAAGCGCTCTCCGAGCAGTGAATCCTGCATGACAACGGTTGCGCCATGCGCCCGCAGGACTTCGATGGCGTGCAGAAAGGCGGCCCGCGTGCGCGGATCGAGCGCAATGCCCGCATCGGCGATCTGCCTGTCGGCCGCGAGCTGCGATACTGCCGCCGGTATGCCGTGAAATGGAATTCCGATCCCTTGCAATATGAATGCGGGTACCCCGAAGCGCTTGCCCTTGAGGGCGTCCGCCTTCAGGTATCGGGTATAGGGTCCGGGCTGCGCCTTCGCGGCGGAGCCCTGGGTAGCTTGATCCAGGGGATCTTCGCCGGACATGACTCCAAGGGCGATTGCGGCGTCAGTTACGTTGCGTGCGATGGGACCGGTGTTGTCGAGGAGCCAATCGAGAGGCGCGATGCCCGCGATGCTGACCAGCCCACGAGTCGGAAAGACGCCGATCAGGGCACTGGTGGCCGCGGGCATGCGGATCGAATTGCCCGTGTCCGTTCCGGTTCCGAGCATGGCAAGGTTGCCCGTGACGGCGGTGACGGTGCCACCGGAGGACCCTCCCGGGGAGAAGCGTACGTCGTAGGCGTTCCCTGTACGACCAAATGAGGAGCTGCGAGTCGTGTCCGAGTTCGCGAAGTCGGGCATGTTGGTGTGCCCAAGGATGATCGCGCCCGCGGCGCGCAGCCGGGCCACGACCGTTGCGTCTCGCGGGGCAATCAGCTCGTGCCCCGGCACGACGTACCCTTTCCAACCGTCGGTCGTTACCTTGCCGGCGATGCTGGTATTCGCCTTGATGACCATGGGAACGCCCCAGAGCGGGCCACGGGAGCCGTTGCCGCCCGTTGCATCTGCGCGCGTCGCTTCAGTTCTGGCATCGGCCTCGAATAGCGTCTCGACGGCCCGGTAAACACCGTTGAATCGGCTGATGCGACCGAGATACCACTCGACAACCGCCGTCACGCTGTACTTTCGCTGCGCGTAGTAGCGCTGCAGTCGGGGAATGCTGACCTCCATGAGGTCCCGATCCAAACCGGTGAGGGCGAGGCGGGCGCCGTCGCAGTCCCCGGCGGCCCTGGTGTTGGGGCGCGCGACGGCCAATTGAGAGGAGCCAACCGCCAGACCGGCACCCACCGTCGAGGCAGCCAGGAACTCTCGCCGCGTGACGCCAGTTGCTTTCTTCGGGGGCATTCGTGGGCCTCGTTCGCATCGAGTGGGCTACCTCATTGTAGCCGGATCAGGCGTGCTCGGTTCAGTGCCAGGACATCGCCGGGACCAAGGACCGCGGCGAAGAGGAGGCCGGCTATGAAGGTAAAATGGTCGACGAAGAATCCGAACTGGTCCTGGTTTCCGCTCCACTGCGCCGGTCCGTGGAAGGCAAAGGCAAGGAAGAGGACATAAGCCACAGCGGCAAGAGCTGCCTCGCGGAAAAACGCGCCACTCAAAAAGCACAGGACGAGCGCCAGCTCGAAAAATGCCGCGACCCAGGCAAGCGGGTAAGCGGCGGGGATACCGGCGGCAGCAATGTATTTTGCGGTCGCGGCCATGCCGGTGAACTTGAACACCATTGCCATGGCGAAGGCCGCGGCGAAGATAATGCGACCGACGAGAATGGCGGCGCGGGCCGCATTGGGAAGAGGGGATTGCATGCTTGACTCTCCGATGGTTAATTTGGCAAGCGGCGCTGCGTGACTACCGCGGCAGCCTCTACCCATGGCCGAAGGAGGGTCGGCTAAATCGACATCGTGATCTTTTGGCGACTCAGTGCGCCGGGCGACAGGTGAGGCGGATACGGTCCACGAACCCGGTCTGTCGCACGAGGCTGTCCTGCACGTCGCCGAGCAGAGTGTTACCCGCGGGATTCGCGGTAACCTTGCCGGCGACCAGTGTCCGGCCGTCATTCTCCGGATTGTTCGGGCGGCCCACGTTCACGGCAGGATGCTCATTGTAGGTATGACCCTGGGGCAGCCGGGTGCTCCGCCCGGTTGCAAGGTCCAGACGGTAAATCTGGCTCTGCCAGAAACTGTGGGTGTCCTGATCGCTCGTATAGAAGAGGCTGCGGCTGTCCGATGAGAAGCTGCCGGTCTCGTAGTAGGCCGGGCCGCCGGGGGCGTAGCTGCGCAGATTGTTGAGATGCGGCGCCGGCGTGGCAACGAAATCGGCGACCATGATTTTGTATTTGCGATCGGGCCTGATTGCGGGAGCTCGGCTCCTGGGTCAGCTGCCAGGCCCTCCCGCTAGCGACCTCCATCACCCAAAGATCGTCATGCATGCCGCAGCCGGGAAGCGCACCGTAGGCCGGGATGCCGAAGGCACGCCCGCCGTGCCAGTCGCGCTGCTGCGCGGTGAATAGGAGGTACCGGCCCGCGGGGAACCAATAGGGTGTGCCCTGATGCCCTGGCGGCCGGTCACCGTGGCCTTCGGACAGCGGTGTGAGGTCGCCGCCATCGGGCCGAATGAGAAACAGCCGGTAATAGCCTTCAGTGTCAGGCCGCATGAAGGCGATGCGGTTCGTAGCGGCGTTCCATTGGGCACCATAGCCGCCTCGTACGAAGGGCCTGGCCGAGATGGACGTACCGGTGGCGCGGTCCACTGTGCATGACCTTGCTGCCAGCGCTGTTGCCGGGAATGTGAGCAGCAGGGCGGGGAGAATCGCGCCCTGAATCACCCTTGCCATTGTCGCGGCCCGGTCGTCGCTTGCAAGAAAAACGAAATGCCGTGGAAATTCGTGATCGTTGGGCAGTCAGCTGCAAAATCGTACGGGTGCGAGCCGGTTATGGCCACGACATCACACCCGGCAGCCTTCGCGGCCAGAATGCCGGCGTGCGCGTCCTCGAAAACCAAACAGCCCGCGGCGCGTGCGCCCAGTCGGTCGATCGCCGCCAGATACCCCTGCGGGCGTGGCTTGCCGATCGAGACGTCCTCGGCGGTTATGAGAACCCTGGGAAGAGGCAGACCCGCGGCCAACAGTCGGCGCGACGCCAACTCCCGGGTTGCGGAGGTGACAACCGCCCAGTCCGTATCGGGGATCCAACGAAGCAGCTGCGGGGCGCCAGGGATCGCACTGATGTCTTTGACGTCGGCGGTCTCCTCCGCCTCGAGCTCAGTTGCCTCCCGCTCGATATCCATTTCCGCGGAGGCAAACAGTTGCACCGTCTCGTGAGTGCGGCGCCCATGAGATACCGCCAGCACTTTGTCAGTGGCGACGCCGTGCTTCAGCGCCCATTGCCGCCACACTCGCTCCACTACAGCGTGGGAATCCACCAACGTACCGTCCATGTCGAAAATGACCTTGTCGTAAACCCGCTGCAGCGAAACCCTGGTAGACATCAACGCCCTCTCGGTAACCCGGATTTGTCCTGAAGTTAAATAGTTAAGTACTTGATAACTATATTATTTAGCGCGTCCGCGACAGACGAGCGCAGCGTACCGGCCAAAGCCGGCTTGCGAACGGGCCTGCGCGGCACCAGTCTCTTGCCATGGTAAGCCGGATCCTGCGCTTTATCTCGATTTACCTCATTGTCGCGCTCTTCGCCGTGGCGGCGCTGCTCGTCGACACCTGGCCGCAATATCCTCGCTCTCCCTTCCAGTGGCTGCTGCTGCTGATCGTCGCCTATCCGGTAACGATCCTCGGGGACTGGCTCAGCGAGCACGCATTGAGCGACTCGCTTGCGCTCGTCATTGCAACTCGAACGCGCAGCGCGCGAGTCTCCTGGCTGCGCATCACCTACTATCTGGCGCTCTACGTCCTTTTCGGGATCTGCACGCTCGCCATTCTCTACTGGATCCAGTCGCCGGCCATTTGAGCGCGGCGTCCGCGCCGCATGCCCGTCTCGCGACTTTGCGTTGCAAAGTAACATCGGATATCATGCGCTCGCATCCTGCCGCTCGATTGGGCCGGCGGGGAAAAGGGGCTGCCTTGGAGCGCGTGACGCGCATGCGCAGTGCTGCCGATTGCATCGTGGTCGGTGCGAGCTTTGCCGGGCTTGCGAGCGCCTGCGCGCTCGCTCGCGCCGGAATGCGAGTAACCGTGATCGAGAAGAAGAGCGATCCGGGGTCGAAGCTCCACACCACCGGCATCATCGTGAAGGACGCGCTCGACCAGGTCGCGCTGCTCGACTCACTGCCGGTTTCCCTGGTGCGCCGCATCTCGGGCGTGCGGCTGTATGCGCCAAATCTCCGCTGCGTCGATCTCGAGGCGCCGGGCTATTACTTCCTCGCGACCGACACGCCAGGTGTGCTGCGGTGGCTGGCGAGCCAAGCCGAGCGCGCCGGAGCAGCGATCGCATGCGACACGGTATTTACCGGCGCGCAGCGATTGCAGAGCGGCTTCGAAGTAGGCCGTCTGGGTGCAACGCGATTCCTGATCGGCGCCGACGGCCCACATTCGCGTGTTGCGGCTGCGCTCGGTTTAGGGAGGTGCACGCGGTTCCTTGCAGGTGTCGAATACGAGTACGCGGGCGCGGAGCTCGCTGCACCCGACAAATTGCACTGCTTTATCGACCGCCAGCTTGCACCCGGTTATATCGGGTGGGTTTTCGCGGGCGTCGGCGCGGTGCAGGCCGGCCTGGCGCGGCGAGCTGGCGGGCGCGGCACTTTCAAGCCGCGCGAGGCAATGGCCGCATTTCTTGCAAAGATTGCGCCTGTAATCGACTTGCGCGGCTACAAACCGACGGCTATGCGCGCGGGCCTGATTCCGTGTGGCGGGTTAGTGGCGCCGGTTGCCACATCCCGCGCATTGCTCGTAGGGGATGCGGCCGGCATGGTATCGCCCTTGACGGCCGGTGGCATTCACACGGCGCTCCGGCACGGACTCGCAGCCGGCTATGCCGTGGCGGATTTCCTGCACGGTCGAGCAGCGGACCCGTGTGGCTGGTTCGTGCGGTCGTATCCGAAGTTCCACCTGAAGCGTTTATTGCGATTTCTGTTCGACCATTGCCAAAGCGACCTCGCCTGCAATGCGCTGCTCGCCACGCGGCCCATGCGCGCCGCGGCCAGAATCGTCTATTTTCACAAGGGTGTGTCTACCGACCGCAATGAGCGCTCGCTTACGTTGCCTGCACGGCGGGGTGTGTCGCACCAGGAGCAATGATACTGCCGCAGGAATGACCCGGTTGACTTCACCGGCGCTGCGGAGTATCACGTCCGGGAGTCGCGAATTTACCCGGGGGAATGACCATGTCGTTCATCGCGTGGATCGTGTTAGGCCTGATTGCTGGCTTCATCGGCAGCAAAATCATCAACAAGCGGGGCGACGGACTGATCCTCGACATTCTGCTCGGAGTCATTGGCGCGGTGGTCGGCGGATGGCTCTTTCATCTGTTCGGCATGGCGGGCGTAAGCGGGCTCAATATCTACAGTCTCATTGTGGCGGTCGTCGGCGCCGTGGTGGTGCTGGTGATATATCACGCCATCAGAGGCTCGAAGCGCAGCGCTTGAGCCGCGGCCGCGTCGCGGGCATCTGACACCATCAGCGATTGCTGAACACCGCGCCGTGCGGGACGGCGCTTCCGTGCCATCCATCCGGCCAGGCGCGAGTGAACTCTATCGCCGACCGTTCGAGTGTCAGGTTGCCGGTGTGGCGATCGATTGTGGCAAAGCGGACCCGGGTCGCGAGCGCGCCATACCCGGTGATCACCATGCGGTCGCCACCCGGTTCGAGCGCCAGCCAGTGAGGATATTCGTCCGGCGGCAGAATGATGCGGCTGACTTCGTGCGGATGTTCCGGGTCGCGCAGATCCAGACTCACGATGGAATGCCCGCTTTGCATCGTTTCGACCAGATAGTTGCCGACAACCACCGGCACCTCACAGGTGCGGTAGCCGAAGTCATAGGTGTGCACTATCGTTGGATCGTTGCCCGCCAGGTTCCGAAGCAGGAAGAGACCGCAATTGAACGTCGCAACCACGACCGTCTTGCCATCGCCCAGCACGCGCGGCTCCGATGAATTGGCTGCGGTATCGTAGAACCAGTCAGGCTGCTGAGGCAGCGTGACGGTCTTGATCAGGCTGAGATCCGAGAGTCGCCAGACCTGTGCGACGTGACTGTCCTGCGCGCCCATCATGTCCGCGCTGCCCGTGACGATGCGATCGAGCTTCTGCGAGACGGTCAGGCTGTATGGCCGGATATTGGGATGTCCGGGCGTGGCCGCCGATGCGGTTCTTACGATCCGGCCCTGCGGATCGAACTCCACCAGACCGCCCGCGGCATGGTTGAAGCCGCCCGAATACTGAAAAGTGGCCAATGTATTGCCGTTGGCAAGATACACGAAGGAATGTGGATAGCCATAGGCACCGACACTGCCGAATTGTCGCGCGAGCCGCGGGTGCCTGGGATCGTGCAGATCGAAAACGTAGGTGCTGTTCGATATCCAGTCGTTCGCGTAGAGGAGGTCATTGGCAGGTTCGTTGTAGTTTGTGTGATGCGCCATGGCGCCCTGACCGACGGGGAGCATGGCGATGAGCTTGCCGAACGACGCGCCGGGTTGGATGCCGAAGACGGCGAGGAAGTCTTTGCCTGATCCCAGCGCCCTATGCCGCGCGGTGAGGTCCGGCGACATCAGCGCTTGGGTCGAGGCGTGAGGATGCTGGGCTTCCATCGCCCAGACGAATAGATACCGGCTGCCGACCGGCGCGGCGGTCGCGATGAGCGGAAGGGTCAGGAGTAGAAGCAATGAGCAGCGGGAAGGTGCTCGCAGCATGGTTCGCGCCCTCTATGATTCAGCCCATCACATAGGCGTTGAGTTTATTGCCGTCCGGATCGCGAAAATAAGCGGCGTAAAATCCTTCACCTCGCGGCCCCGGTGCGCCTTCGTCCTTACCGCCCAACGATAGCGCCAGCTTGTGAATCCGATCGACTTGCGCCTTGTCCTTTGCCTCGAAAGCCGCCATGACGCCATTGCCCACCGACGCTGCCTTGCCATCGAACGGGAGCGTCAAACCGATCCCCGCCGCGCCTCCAGGCTTGCCCCAGATGATGATGCGCTCTGACGTGCCCATTCTGCCGACGCCCAACTCCGCCGCAATGGCGTCGTAGAACCGTGCCCCACGTGCAAGATCACTCGTGCCCAGCGTGACATATCCGATCATGGCCCGTGCTCCGCGGCAGGTGCAGCCCAACAGAACGGCAAGGGTACACCAAAAATCCTTTGAGAACAGTCATTTGGACGGTTCCGGCGGCTGGACCCGGTGGCGGCCCGATGGCAGTGATCGCGTTGCGATATCCTTTACGGATAACCTGATCGTGAATCACCTATGAGCTATATCGAGGCAAGCCTGGTTCCCGGAGAGACCGTCGTTTACCAGACGCGTCTGCACTGGATCGTGATGCTGCGGCACATTCTCCTCGGGCTGGTGTTGCTGGCTGCCGGAGGTGCGTTACTGAGCTATGTGCTCAAGCAGCCCAATTTGGGCCATACCGGCGAACAGCTCGCAAAGGGTGGCGCGGCGGCCCTCCTGGTATGCGGGATCGTGGCGATAATCGCGGGAGCGGTGCGTCGTAACGCGACGGAGATGGCCGTTACCACTCGCCGGGTGGTGGTCAAGCTCGGTCTCATGAACCGCAAGACGATCGAAATGCTACTCAATAAGATCGAGACGATCGAGGTCAGTGAGCCTATGGCCGGCAGGATGTTGGGCTACGGAAGCATCACCATCATCGGTACGGGCGGCACCTCCGAGCCGTTCCACAAGATTTCGCATCCGCTGCAATTTCGCGGCGCGGTGCAGCAAGAGCTCGAGAAGCTGTCGACGGCTGCCGGCGTTGCCGGCAAATGACGTTGGGCCTACAATCGCGCGCCGGCGCTGATCTTCAATAAGACGCCTATGGGGACTGCACCTCTATGATGACGCAGAACGGGTTCCAGATGTCACCGCAACTGCGGAGCGTATTACGCATCGTCGCGGCGCTGCTCTTTCTGCAGCATGGCTCCGCAAAGCTGCTGCATGTCCCGGATCAGCCGATGTTCGCCCATCTGCACCTGATGTCATTGATGGGCGTCCAGGGACTGATCGAGCTCGTCGGCGGTGGTCTGCTGGCGATTGGCCTTTTCAGCCGCCCGGTGGCCTTCATCCTGTCGGGCGACATGGCCGTTGCCTTCTTCATGGCGCACTTCCCGAGGAGCTGGCTGCCCATCGTCAACGGCGGCGATCTCGCGGTCCTCTTCTGCTTCACCTTTCTTTACCTCTGGGCGGCAGGTCCGGGGCCCTGGAGCCTGGATGCGCTGATGCATCAGGGGAAGCGCGCCACCACGTAGCTGGCGGCCCGGGGTCAGGCGCGAGCGCTGAGGGTCTACTGCGCTTCCTCGTCCCGGTTGGTCGTGATCCAGCCGGCATTCCAGTCGGCCGGCGCCACCGCCCTGGCCAGTACCAGCGAGGGCTGACTGAGGCCGCCTAGCGAGCGGTTCAACTCGGCAAGCGGTTGGCCCTTGAGCTTCTGCCAACGCGACATCAGCGACTTGTACTGGGAGCTCATCTGGTCGAGCGCCTCGATGTCGGCTGCCGTCGGCGCTCTGTCGGCCGCTTGCATCCGCCCCATGAGTATCTGCAATGAACCCCCGATGCTGGCCAGCGTCGGCGGTCCCTGGTAGCGGAAGATTGCAAACTCGGAAGTTGCCTCGGGGCCCGAGAGCTCTTCCAGCTGCTTTCGATAGGACGTCAGTTTCGGCGACGAGTTACGCGCGGCAATCTGCTTCTCCAGATCCCGTACCTGGCCGAGCGCCGCGCTCGCCGCCATCGCTTCGTGATAGACGTGCATGGACGCGTCGAGCTGCTGCTGAAGTGCGGCCTCCGGTGTCTGTACCCTCGGGTCCATCTTTACCGTCAACGCCTGCGTGTGGCTCTGACCGTTCACCGTCAGCCGCACCGTGTAGTCGCCCGGCATGATCCAGGGCGAGCTCGGGACGACCGGCGTCTCGTGCTCGACCGCCTGATTGTCGTCGAGGAACTGCAGTGCTCCCGGCATGGGTTGGTAATGCATGTCCCATACGAATCGATGCATGCCCGCCGCGGCGGAGAGATTCATCGGCGGACGCGGCCACCAGTCCGGTACATCCAACTTGGCCGGATCGAGCCCTTTGTCGGGATCGGCGCTCGAGAAGTGCCGCACCAGCTTGCCATTCGAGTCCATGAGTTCGAGTGTCACCGGCCCACTGACATTGCTCGACAAGTAGTAGTCGATGACCGCACCGGGAGGCGGATTCGACAGCGATGGCATGCGCCATGGCGTGGGCGGATTCGTATCCCAACGCACGCGTATGGCCGTTTCCGGCTTGTACAGCGTTACCGTCCCTTGCGCGACCTCGGCGTCGATCTGCCGCAGCGGTGTGATGTCATCGAGCACCATGTAGCCGCGGCCGTGCGTGGCCGCGATCAAATCGTCGCCATGCACCTTGAGGTCACGCACCGATACCGCCGGCATGTTCAGCCGCAACGATTGCCAGTGATCTCCATTGTCAAACGACATCCACACCTGGGTCTCGGTTCCGGCAAACAACAGGCCCTTCCGCTTCGGGTCCTGTCGGATCACGTTGGTCGTCGCGTCCGGAGTAATACCGTTATCGATATCGGTCCAATGCTTGCCTCCGTCCTCAGTCCGGTATAGATGTGGACGCATGTCATTCAGAAACAAGGTGTTGATCGCCGCATATGCTTCGTTCGGATTGAAGTGGCTCGCCTCCATGCTGAACACCCTCCAGAAGGGCTTCATCTGCGGCGGCGTGACATTGCTCCAGTGCTGACCGCCATCGTGCGTAATCCAGATCAGCCCGTCACTGGTGCCCGCCCAGATGAGGTCGCTATTCAGCGGCGAGGGCGCAAGAGCGTACACCACGCCACGATCCGTTGACTTGGCATCGGGGCTATTTTTGTACTTGCCCACACTCGCGGGAACCTTCCAGCTCTTGCGGGTCAGGTCCGGGCTGATCTGCTTCCAGTTCTGGCCGCCATTGTCCGTCTGCCACACTGTGCTTGAGGCAAAGTACAGCCGGTGCGAATCGATCGGAGAGAACGTGAGCGGCATGGTGCGCAGCACGCGGTAATCCCCGCCACGCAGGGCCTTAGGGCCGACCTCTGCTATCTGGCCCGTGTCGCGGTCATAGACCGTCACCTTACCGCCGTAAATAAGACTCGGGTGCAACGGATCGGGCGCCGCGCCGCCGTATTCCTCGATGCCCACAGGATGCCAATCGTGAGCGGTAAGCTCACCATCATCGCCACGTTCTGAAACGCACGCCGAACCGCTGTCCTGCTGTCCACCGCATACGCGGTACGGCCAAGTATCGTCAATGCCCACCTTGTACATGGCGGCCGTCGGCTGGTTGTACCAGGAACTCCAGGTTTCACCGCCATCGACCGTGATAATTGCGCCCTGATCGCTGTTAACCGCCATGATGTCCGTGTTGTTCGGATTGATCCAGGTTTGCTGGTAATCGTCGCCTCCCGGCGCACCCCGAAAGCCGAACCAGGTCTTGCCGCCGTCGGTGGACTTCCACAGCACCGGCGTGTCGCTGTAAACGATGTCCGCATTCTTGGGATCGATCGCCAGCACCGGCAAGTCTCCGCCGCCAATTCTGTCGGCAGGCCGAGGATCGTTGGTTACCTTGTGCCAGCTCGCGCCAGCATCATTCGACCGGTAAATCCCCACCTTACCGTCGGGCGCTCCCGGACCGCTCGACACCGATGTGTACAGGACGTTTGGATCGCTCGGTGCGATTCGCAGCAACGCCTGCTGGACGGCCGGCAAGCCCTTGGTGAGCTTGTGCCAAGTATCGCCTCCGTCAGTGGACTTGAAGATTCCTCCGTCGGTCCCGCCAAATTGCCCGTTCTCCCAAGGCGCCTGCTGCTGCTGCCATAGCGTCGCGTACAGGATATTGGGGTTGCCGGGATCCATTTCGACGTCATCCCCACTCGTGTACTCATTGACATAGAGCACTCGTTTCCAGGTCTTGCCGCCATCGAGTGACCGGAAAATGCCTCGTTCCTCGTTGTGACCGTATATGTGACCAAGGGCCGCCACAAATACCCGTTTCGGGTCGTGCGGGTCCACCGCGATCATCGCGATATCCTCGGTCTCGCGCAATCCCATGAACCCCCAAGTCTTGCCGGCATCGGTGGACTTGTAGATGCCCATGCCAGTTGTCTGGTCAGGTCGTATATTGCCTTCTCCGGTGCCCACATAAATCACGTTCGGGTCGGAGACCGAAACCGCAATGGCTCCGATTGAGCTGGTCGGCTCGCTGTCAAAGATTGGACGCCAGCTATTGCCGTAATCGGTCGATTTCCAAACCCCCCCGTCGTCGTTGCCTATATAAAAGACATTTGGCTCGCTCGGCACGCCCGCCACCGCGCGCCCGCGGCCGCCCCGTAGCGGGCCGATGGGCCGCCACTGCATCTGCGAAAACAGCTCGGGGCCGTAGGTCTGGGCTAGGGCGCCTGCGCCGAGCCCGATACTGGCGAGTGCAGCCAGGGCCACTATGATCAATAGGCGGGACAATCTCATGCCGTGTCTCCAACACCGAAAGTTGCAAGGTCGCGCAACCCACGAAGTAAACTCAATAATTGCATAAATCCTGGTGATTTCCCTGCTGCTCACCTCAGATGTCGGTCCATCCAGCCCGCCCAGGCTTTGTATACCTGTATCTGATGCACGGGGTCAGGCGGAAAATGGCCGACTACGGGAAACGCGATGAACTTCACCGGCCGTCCCCGATCCCGCAACGCATGAAAGAATTCGAATGAATTCGTTATTGAAACGCGCGGATCGCGCACATCATGCAACAGCAGGAGAGGGGTCGTCACATCATCAACGTAAGTAATCGGCGATGCTTCGCGATATTTCGCCATGTTGCGGCCGACCCACGGCGAGCCGCTGTAGATGTACTTGCGCCCGACGTTGTTGTCGGCCCAGTCGTACTGGTTCACAAAATCCGTCACCGGCGCTCCAGCAACGGCCGTCTTCCAGATGTGATAGTGCCCGATCAGCCACGTCGTCATGTATCCGCCGTACGACCAGCCCGAAACGCCGATGCGCGACTCATCAATTGACGCGTGCTTCTCGAGCGTCGCAACTCCAGCCATCACATCGCGTCCCGGCCCGTCCCCGGAGTCGCCGAAGATCGCTTTCGCGTACGCGTTGCCGAGATTCGTGCTGCCGCGATAGTTCGGCTCGAAGACGATGAATCCCTGCGCCGCCAGGTATTGCGTAAATGCCGAGAAGCCGATCGTCGAGGCTCCTCGCGGCCCTCCGTGAATCTCCAGAACCATCGGGTATTTCCTGTTGGCGTCGTATCCGGCAGGATACGTCACCACGCCGTCTTCATGAAAATTCCCCGGCCCTCGCCAGTCAACGCCTTCCGTGCGGCCCAACGCAAGTTGATCCATCCACGTATTGAGATCCGTCAAGCGGCGTGGCTGCGCGTCCGCGGACGCAAGATAATACAGCTCACCGCCGCCATCATTCGAGCTTGCAACGAACGCGATGTCTCCTTTTGAGTCAATCGAAAATGCCGCCGGCTCGAGGTCGCCCAGCGAAAGCTTTTTCGCGCCGCCACTCAAGGTCTGAATCCACAGGTATCGGCGGGTACCTTGGTCCGCTTCCACGACCAGCGATTTCCCGTCGGGCATCCACTTTGCCGCATTGATATCGAGATCGAGATCCATCGTTACGTCGCTTCCATCACCTCCCGCGACAGGAGCAACGTACAAATCCGTCAGCATGCTCGGCTCGCCCTTGCGTGGAAACTCGTAGCTCACTGCGCTGCCGTCCGGCGAAAAGAGGGGCGTTTCCTCAAATCTCTCGTGCGTAGTGAGCTTGCGCAGCTGCCCGTTCGAGACATTCACCGCCCAAATGGTGCTCTCGTCAGCGTCGCCAATGCTCGGGGTGGCCCGCCGCGGAAAAACAATCCATTGCCCATCGTGCGACCACGAAAGCGGCGGAGGCCCTTCGACGTTCGGCGCCGATTCCGGCAGGCTCCACGTCCCCGAAGTGAGCCGCCTATTCCCGCTGCCGTCCGTCTTCACGATCCAGATATGCTGTGGGCGCGGCGCGGCTGAAGTGAACAGCCCGTCGTCGCCCATCTCGAACGAATCCTCCTTCCGCGCGAGCGCCTTCTCATCGGGAGGATCGGGCGTCGCGTAAGCGATGCTCGCGCCATCCGGACTCCATGCGAACTGCTGCACTCCTTCCGGCGCATTCGTAATTTTGCGCGCGTCGCCGCCGGCCATCGAAAGCACGAATACCTGTGCATTCTTCGCTTTGCTTTTTCCTGTTCCCGCCGCAGCCAGAAACGCGACCCGCCCGTCGTGGGGAGACCACAGCGGGTGTGCGACGCCCAACCGGTCAAACGTCAGGGGCTGGGGGGTGCCAGTCCTCAGGTCGATCAGCACAAGCTGGGTGTCGTGCCGGTCATCCTGCATATTCACGTGTGAAATCACCGCCGCGATACGCGTGCCGCCGTGCGAAATCGCCGGGTCTGCGATGCTCACGATTTTCGCAAAATCATCCAGCGTGATCGGCCGCTTCTGCTGCGCCATCGCGGGGCGGCAAATCCCCGAACTCGCCACACCCGCCAGGAGCAGCCCGGCCACACTTACCAGTCGTATTCTGAGGTTCATTGTCGGACTCCGCAGCGGCGCCATTTTCGAGCGTGAATTATAGTTTGCCCTCTCATAGACCACCATCGATTCGCCTAACCGTAAGTGGCCACTCCCGATTGGCAGCAGGGGGCCGGAGTCCGCCCTAAGTCAAGGCAGAGTGCCGGCGCATGCGGGTCCTGGTGCTGGACGCTTACTGCCGGCGGCGCGCGCAGTACTGCGAGAAGATTCCTAACTCCACGCGCCTGGTAACCTCCAAGAAACCGGCCGCATCGAGCGCTGCGATAATCTGCAGCGGTGCGATACAGGCCTCGATGGTGTCCCAGTAATAGCGCATGAGCAGCGGGGTGTCGCGCTCTCGAGCGAGCACGCGCGCGGCCCATGGCACCAGCGTGCGCATGTAAGTCTTCAGCAACGCGCGCTGCCAGCGGCCCTCGGGGCGCGTGATCTCGAGCAGACAGAGCCGGCCTCCGGGACGCAGCACCCGTTCGAACTCTCGGAACGCGACCGAGAGATCGCTGATGTGGCGCAGTGCATACCCCAAGGACAGAAAATCAGCCGAAGCGTCAGGGGCGGGTATCGACTCGGCGCGTCCCACGGCCACCCGCACGCCGGCTAGCGCGCGCGCGTTCGCCAACATGGCCGCGCTGGGATCCACCCCGAGTACGCGGCCCCGGGGACCCACAAGGCTTGCGGCCTCCCGCGCCACCAGGCCGGTGCCCGTCCCGACGTCGATGACCTGCATACCCGACTGTAGACCGGCGGAGTTGAGCGCGCGCCGTCGATACCGCGACCCCGAGCCCATCGCCATGAGACCCACGATGCGCTCGTAGTCCAGGGCGGTGCGGTCGAACAGATCCACCACCCACGCGCATCGCTGCTGATCCTGACCGTAGTAGCTCCGCAGCGGAGCGTGCGGCACATGGACCGGGGCGACGGGAGCCTGTGGGGGCGACGACATTCGAGACATTATGCATCGCCCCGAGTCCATCGGTCACGCAGCGGGGGAGCCGCTCTGGACGCCTCGGCGGAATCCTGGGGGAACGCAGGTCGTAAGCTACACAGTGACTGAAACCCCATGCGGGATTCAACTCGCCATCGCGGCCGATCAATAGCGGGCGATCCTGCAGACAGCGGCATGTCCCGAAAGCGCCTGGATGACGCCTGACACATCTGCGCCTCGCTGCCGAGCTAACCGCTTTGTATTTGCCCTCGATAAGAAGTCGAATAGCATTCTCTTCGCAGACTGGGAAGAATATCCGCTCAAGCTCATAAGGCTTTATCACTCGAGCTGATCGCAACGGCAGTCCCGGCAAGCTGCCCGGCTACCGCATCCCGAGAGACACCCTCACAGGGCACGCCGAGGATGCCAAGGCCATGAGGCTGCGAAATGGCGGTTGAGTCGCCATAATAAGGCTCAATTTGGCAACTGTATCGCCTCATAATTCCGTGCTCTGCGTAGCGCGCCGATGCCCGTCATGATCTTGACCTATGCCGCAGTAGCTCACGGGATATACGCCCGTGGACGTCGTTGAGTTCCAGCGAGCCGAGGCCACTTTTGCTCGATCCCCGGGACGCCACCGATCTGAACGCATGGGAGCGTTGGATTGCGCATGCCGGATACCTGTCCGAAGGCTTGCTCTATCTGCTGATCGGCGCCTTTGGGCTGCTCGGGGCAATTGACGTTTCACGGCGCCCGAATGGAACCCGAGGCGTCCTGATCGCGCTCAGCCTCACAGTTCCGGGGGACCTGCTCTTGGCCGCCGTCGCGCTCGGCCTCGCGTCGTTCGTGACCTGGCAACTGCTGATCGCCATTCGTGACCCGGAGCACCGTCGTGATCCCGACCGCCGTTCCCGTCGGATCATTCGATTGGGACATTTGCTAAGCGGCGCGCTGCACAGCGTCCTGGTGATCGAGGCCATGAGAATCCTCTTTGGCGTCGGGAACACCGCGAGCGGCGAGCGAGCCCAGAAGGAGTGGATTGCCCGAGCGTTTGGGATGCCCTTCGGACGCTACGTCGTAGGCACCGTAGGAATCGGCATATCGCTTTACGGCCTGTACCAGTGTTATCGCGCCGTGACCCGGGATAAGGACAGCAGGGTCGATCTCACGAGGACGCGGCTCCGACCGATCCTGAACGTCCTCGGGACTTTTGGCTTGCTCTCTCGCGGAGTGATGTTCGCCGTGATCGGTGCGCATCTGACGCGTGCTGCCTGGCGAGTCCACGCCCAATATGCCGTCGGCATTGCAGGCGCCCTTGGCACCCTCAGGCAGCACTCGTACGGTGAATGGGTCCTCGGCACGGTGGCTGCAGGTCTGATGTCCTACGGGTTGTGGCAAATTGCCAAGGAGCCTTACCGACGTTTGCGCGACAGCTGAGGACCGATAGAGAACGACCCGGAACATCCCCTGGCGGGGTAGCGCGAAGCGGCACCTGAATTCATGCCATCATGCTCTGAATGCAAATGGAACTGATTTAAGTTCGGCGATTGAGGCACGCTGCTGGCCTCGAACGCCTATTTCACTCCTCCGTCTGATGGAGACGTTTCCACGGCGCAAAGCCTAACACTCCACGACGTGAATGGCCGAGATTGCAAAGTCTCGGCGGAGCGGACTGGTCGCTGCGAGGAAATTCCCCCCACCACGGGGTCGGGGTCTTCTGGTCTTCAGCCCTTCAAGCCGGCGAGCTTGCTGTGGGTTCGCACCGCATCCTCGTCGGTCAGGGGCGGATCCTCGCGCAGCAGCTCCTCGAACTTCGCCGGGAGGAGGGCGGGACTGAAATAGAAGCCCTGGTACTGGTCGCAGCCGAGCTTGGCGAGCAGTTGCAACTGCTCCGGCGTCTCCACGCCCTCCGCAATCACCTTTAAGCACAGACTATGCGCGAGCGAGATGATCGCGCCCACGATGGAAGCGTCTTCGCGGCGCGCAGTCATCTGCTCGATGAAGCAGCGGTCGATCTTGAGCTTGTCGATCGGAAAGCGGCGCAGATAGCTCATGCTGGAGTAGCCGGTGCCGAAGTCATCGACCGAGACCAGTACACCCATGCGGCTGATGGCTTCCAGAATACGTACCGACTCCTCGGCATCGCTCATGACCGCGGTCTCGGTTAGCTCGACCTCGAGCAGTGTAGGGTCGAGCCCCGAGGTATCGAGAGCGCGGCGAATCTGACCCACCAGGTCCACGAGGCGGAACTGCGAGGGCGCAAGATTGACGGCAATGCGCACGGCGCGCGGCCCGCGCTGCTGCCAGGTCCTCCCTTGGTGGCACGCCTGGAACAGCACCCACTCGCCGATGGCATCGAGCAGGCCGCACTCCTCAGCGACCGGAATGAATTCAGCCGGCAGCAGCAGGCCGCGCTGCGGATGGCGCCAGCGGATCAGCGCTTCGGCGCTGTTGACCCGGCCCGTCGCGGTGTCGACTTTTGGCTGGTAATGTAGTTCGAATTGCCCGCCCCGCAATGCCTCGTGCAGCTCACTCTCGAGCTTCACGCGCTCCTGCGTCACGCTGCCCATGCTTTCGGTATAGCACTCCACGCTGTTGCGGCCGCGCTCCTTGGCGTAGTACATGGCGGCGTCCGCGTGCGCCAGCAGCGTATCGACAGTCGCGCCATCGCGCGGGTAGATCGCAATGCCGATGCTGGGC
>JBOIAB010000231.1:0-7392 GCA_050738635.1 Steroidobacteraceae bacterium | reverse complement strand
CGGTAATCCGCTGCGCGAGCGCCCGCAATCGGGGCAGGTCCGTGCTGTCGATCCAGGGCTTCGTGCTTCGTCTACTTGGCGAGGAACGCCAAACAGACTCCATGACGATCATGAGCCGCCTTGCCACCATCATCGCCTGCATCCGCCGCGCCGCGCCGTATCTGGCCATCGAGCTCATCCTGCCGGGAGGATCACTGATCGCCCTCTGTCTCTGGCTGCTGAAGCAGCGGGCGCGGCGGCGCGGGGGCCTGGCGATCTCCGGTTAGATCTTTAGCGCCCCGCACGGCTATGATAGCGCTCCCATTGAGTACCGAGGGCTCTCTCGATGCCGCTCACTCGCCGTGACTTCACTCGTTTGGGCGCAATGGCCGCCGCGTCCCCAGCCCTGCCGCTCTGGGCACAGACGAGGAGCGGCTCGGAGGGGCGCAGGCTCCGCTGGTGCATCGTGGCGCTGGGGCGCATCTCGATGGGCGAGTTCATGCCGGGACTGGCACTGTCGAAGACGGGGCGGATCACGGCGCTGGTGAGTGGCCACCGGGAAAAGGCGCGACAGCAGGCCGCTTTGTACAAGGTGCCCTCCGCCGCGATCTACAGCTACGAGAATTTCGATGAGATCCGGCACAACAAGGAGATCGACGCGGTCTACATCGCGCTGCCGAACTCGATGCACGCCGAGTACACCATCCGCGCCGCGAATGCCGGCAAGCACGTGCTGTGCGAGAAGCCGATGGCAACCAGCCTGGTGGACTGCCATGCCATGATCGAAGCGTGCCGCAGAGCGCACGTGAAGCTGATGGTCGCCTACCGCTGCCAATACCATCCGTCGCACCTGCAAGCGATCGAGCTGATCCGCAGCGGTGCCGTGGGACAGGTGCAGACGATCGAGAGCGCCTTCGGATTCGACATTCGGCCGGGCGAGTGGCGGCTGAACAAGAAGATGGCGGGCGGTGGCCCGCTGGTGGACGTCGGCATCTACAGCCTGAACGCGACGCGCTACCTTACGGGAGAGAATCCGGCAGAAATCAAAGCATGTGCGTCGGTGACCGACCACGACGGGCGGTTTACCCAGGTCGAGGAAAACGACAGCTGGACGGTAAGATTTCCGTCCGGAATTCTGGCGAGCTGCAGTACAACTTACGGCGGCCTCATGGACGGCTTCTTCCGCGTCTACGGCTCGAAGGGATGGATCCACATGGATGGCTTCAACTACAGCGGCATGCACCTGACGGCGCAGCTCGCGAGCGGCGAGAAAATCGACCAGCCTGATCCGATTCGCGAGCCAGGTCAGTTCACGCTGGAGGCTGACTACTTCGCCGATTGCGTGTGGCACGACCGCGAACCGAAAACGGACGGCGCGGAAGGCCTGCGCGACATGACGGCGATCTCACGGATCTACGAGAGCGCGGGACTGCGGTTAGGCGTTTAAGCGTCGGCGCCGGCAGCCGGGCGCACACCCGCCTGCAGAACCATGAGCAGCATCAGGAGCACGCCGAGAATGACGGCGAGGGTGGCCGGCATCATCAGCGGGGCGGCGTGATCTTCCGCCAGTTGGTGCCCGGCGAGCAGATATAACCCGACGAACATCGCCAGGCTACCCGCCTGATGCAGGATGAACTGGATGGTGGCGAGCGCGCGCGCGGGTGCGGTCAGCCACAGCCGGTGAATGACCGCATAGATGAGCGACGTGACGAACCCGACCAGCATTACGTGAGCGTGGGTCACGAACTGGCTGTGATTCTGCGACGCCCCCATGTAGATGCCCAAGGCCATGCCGGCAGCCGCATAAGCGAGCGCAAAGATGAGGTAGGCGCGGTCGAAGCTTTTCATCGCTTGCCCCGGTTATTGTAGTGCGCGGCAGTCTGGTCGCCCGGGGGAGCCGCTGTCAATCACAGCATCAAGGGGTGGGAACGCTCCTGCCGATTCGTGCAATCGCAGCGCGCGCCGCCAGCCTGACCTCCGGGCTCGAGTCGCCAAGAGCGCGTTGCAATTCCGGGAGTGCGGCGCGCGCAGCGGAGCCGATCGCCCCGAGGGCGTTGCAGGCGGTGCCGCGCGACTCTGCGTCGGCGCTGTGCAACATGGCGCGAAGGTGCGGTACTGCCGTTGCCGCGCCCGAGCCGATGTCGCTGATGTCCTGCGCCACCCAGGCACGCACACCGGGATCGGAATCCTTCAGCGTCGCCAGCAGCGCCGGCAGCGCGGGACGCAGATCGAGTTTCGGGCGCCCGTCGGGGAAATGCCACCAGCCGCCGCCGACGACATCCAACGCCACCGCGACATCGCGCCGCATCTCCGGGTCCGGATCGCGAAGCGCCCGCGCCAGAGCCGGCACGCTCGCCGCGCCGAGGGAATGGAGCTCGTCATAAACCTGTTGCCGCTCCGCCTCGAGGGCCGGCAGCGGCGGCGGCGTCGCGTTCGTGGCGGAGATCCCCTGCGGCGAGCGTTGCATCGGCATGGGTAGCTCACGCAGCCTCGCCACCACGGCATCGGCGTCAGAGTGAGCCAGCGGCGGCGGCTCGGCGAGGACTGGCGCGGCGGTCACAATCAGGATGAGCGTGGTCGCCGCCATCCTGGCGCGACGCATGCGCAAGTGGTCACGATTGATCTGTTGGAAACACCGCTGCCGCGTGCCTGGTCCACTCACGCGGACATCTTAGCACCGGGCCGTGACCCGGCGGCGATCAGGCCGATTCGCGGTTGCGCGGCTCGAACAACACGACGTCCCCCGGCGCGTTCGAGGCGGCGATGCGGTTGCGCCCCATGGCCTTGGCCCGGTAGAGCGCGGCGTCGGCTTCCGCGATCAGATTCTCCATCCGCTCCCCGTCCTGCGGATAGCAGGCTATGCCCAGCGAGGCGGTGATGCGTGGCAGGGCTAGGCCGCGCAGAAAGACGTGCAGTTGGGCGATAGCCTCGCGGATCGCCTCGGCCTTGGCATAGGCATCGTCCATCGAGCAGGCCGTCAGAACGATGAGGAACTCCTCGCCGCCATAACGGCAAGCCACATCCTCGACACGCGTGTGACGCTTGAGCACGTGCGCGACATTGCGCAACACCTCATCGCCGGCATCGTGGCCGTTGGTGTCGTTGAAGGCCTTGAAATGGTCGACGTCGAGCATGACGAGGCTCACCGGGAAGTCATGCCGCTGCGCGCGCGCGAGCTCGCGCTGGAGCGAGATCTCCAGGTGCCGCCGGTTGTAGAGGTCGGTGAGCGGATCGCGCTCCGAGCTGCTGCGCAGCGTCTCCTGCAGCCGCAGGTTCCCGACCGCGAGGGAGAGCTGCTCGGCAAGGGCCGAGGCGAGGCGCTGGGCGTCTTCCGACAGGACCTGCGGCGCGGCTTGGCGCAGGTGCAGTACCGCCAGGGTCTCGCCCTGCGAAACCAGCGGCACGCACAGACAGCTGTCCTCACATTCTCCCACGTGACGGCAGACGGCGGCAGCACTGGCCGGCTCGAAGAGGTGCGGCCGTCCACGACGGAGCGCCCAACAGTCCTCGGCGGAAAAACTCGGTGCCGAGCTGAGCGACCCCCAACCGATCTGTAGATCCAACACATTGTCGTCGTGCCGGGACACATACAGCGCGCCACCGATGCCGGGCAGCAGCTTCGGCAGGGCGCCGTGGATCACGGTGTTCGCTTCGGCCTGCGTATGGCAGGTCTGCAGCAGCTCCACCATGGTGCTCATGGCCGAGATTTCCTGCAGCAGGCGGCCCTGGCGGCGGATGGTGCCTTCGAGCTTCGATTCGTAGCGGTGGCGTTGCACCCACTGCAGGAGTAGCAGCGCGATGAGCAGTACGGAGAGCCCGAAAAGCGCGTTCAGCGCAATGGCGACCCAGCGCACGCCGCCCGGCCCGACTGCCGTGGTGTCATCGAAGCGCAGCGCCAACAGGCCAGCGGCGAGAATGGCCAGAGCGGCGCAGGTGGCGACGACTCCGACGAACAAAGGTTTGCGGGCACGGTCTGCCGACCGCGCCGGCGGATCGCGCGTATCGAGCCCGGACACCCGCATGGGAACTGCGCCCCCGATTGATCGTTTCGGCTCGCGACATATTCTCCCGAGAGCCGACCGGCGAACTGTGACGCGCCTTCGCGGGATGGCCCGCCGGGCGTGATCAGTTCACGGTTTGCGCAAGCGGCTCAGGGCCGCTGCGCCATCACCGAGCTTCGAGGAGTCGCCGGCCACCCCGCGCAGGAAGCGCTCTTCCAGCTCGGCCGCCGTCAGCGGCTTCGCCAGCAGGAACCCCTGCACCTCCTCGCAGCCGCGGGCGCGCAGCCACTCGAGCTGGCCCGGCCGCTCGATGCCCTCGGCGGTCACCACGATGCCCAGCGTCTGGGCAAGCGAGAGAATGGCGTTCGCAATCGCGGCATCGCTCGCCGACTGATCCACGTTGCGCACGAATGCCTTGTCGATCTTGAGGCGGTCGGGCGGGAAGCGGGTGATGTACGCGAGCGAGGAGTATCCGGTACCGAAATCATCGAGTGCGATGCGGCACCCGAGCTGACGCAGCCGCTCGAGCGCGCGGCGTACCTTGGCGGAGTCCCGCACCAGCACCGACTCCGTGATCTCGACCTCGATCAGCGAGGTCGGTACCCCGGCCGCCGCCGCCTCCATCTCCACGACGCGCGCCGGATCGCCGTGCAGGAACTCCTTGCCGGAGACGTTGATCGCGACCGGAACGGTAAAGCCTGCATCGAGCCACTTGCGCAGCTGCCGGCACGCGGCGCGGACGACCCAGCTGCCCATCTCGAGAATGAGCCCGCTGTCTTCGGCGATCTCGATGAAACGGGTGGGCGAGACTTCGCCGTGCTCGTCATCGCACCACCGCAACAACGCCTCGACGCCCGACAGCCGCTGGTCCTTGAGGCGAAACTTCGGCTGGAAGAGCAGGTTGATGCGCTCCTCCTGCACCGCACGGCGCAGCCGCGTCTCGAGCTCGAGCCAGTCCCGCAAGCGGCTGCTCATCGCCGGCACATAGACCGCTATCGGCGTCGCACTGGCGGTCTTGGCCTGATACATCGCAGTGTCGGCATGCTTCAGCACCGTCGCAACGTCGTCGCCGTCCTGCGGATAGACGGCAACGCCGATGCTCGGCGCCGAGTAGAACTCGAGCCCTTCATGGAGGATGGGTTCCTTGAAGGCGGCGCTGCAGTTCTCGGCGAGGCGCAGCGCAAGTGTGCGGGCGTCAGAGTGCCGGACCAGGATCACGAACTCATCGCCACCAAAACGCGCGAGTGACAGGTGGGTCGGCTCGCCACCGAGGTTCTCCACGGCGCGCGCGAGTTTGCCGGCGACGGTGCACAACACGGCATCGCCCACCGAATGGCCGAAGGTATCGTTGATCCGTTTGAAGCTGTTGAGGTCCTGGTAAATGACCGCGACCTCCTCTCCCGATAGCACGGCCTCCGCGAACTGGCGCTCCGCCATCTCGAGGCAGCGTTGCCGGTTGGGCAGGCCGGTGAGCGGATCGAAGTAGGCGAGCCTCTCGATTCGCTCGGCGGTGGCCGCGTTGCGCAGAATGTATTCCAGGCGGCGTGGCAGCAGCGCCCAATTGACCGGTTTCGCCACGAAGTCGGTAGCGCCCGCATCGAAGGCCAGCGTGATCGCCGCCGGGTCTTCGTGACCGGTCACCATCACGATCGGGGTCATCGTGAAGCGCGGATCGGCGCGCAGGCGCCGACACACGCTGTAGCCGTCCAGTCCCGGCATCTCGACGTCCAGGAGGACGATCGCCGCGCCATAAGAGAACGCTGCCGCGAGCGCCTCTTTGCCGTTGTCGTAAACCAGGGGCGCCAGTCCCACCTGCTCGACGGATTCGGCGAGCAGCATGCGCCCGGTTTCCTCATCGTCGGCGATGATCGCGATAGGTCGTGCCGCCGGCCCGAGAATGGTCACGCGCTCTCCCTTCGCTCGAGCGCCGTCAGTTCCGAGATGAGCGCCGGGTGGGCGGCGCGCAGGCGCTCGAGCGCGCTCCAGGCCCTGGCCGAGTCACCCGCCGCGCATAGCTTCTCCAGCCGACGAACGTCTTCGGAGAAAGCCATCGCGCCGACGTTCGCGGCGCTTGACTTCAGCTTGTGGCAGGTGGCGCGTGCCGCGGTCAGATCGCCGCTGCGAACAGCCGCCTCCAGCTCGCCGAGCGCGCTGGCGGATCCGGTCCGGAAGAGCTCTACCAGCCGGGTATAGAGATCGGTGCGGCGCCCCGGAGCCGCCATGCCTCGCAACCGTACCACGGTGGCGTTGTCCAGCTTCGCCAGGTCGTCGGACGGCGGACTCGCTGGCGTCTCGTCGGCGCCAGCGGCAGCTGCACCTGGCGCGGCGATCGCCTCGATGGCCGCAATGTGGCTGGCCGGTCGAACAGGCTGCGACACTTTGTCGGCTGTTATCCAGCGGCGCAGCAGTCGCTCGCAGTCTTCCAGCGTATACGGCTTGCTGAGCACATCGTCGATGCCGGCCGCAGCACAGCGCTCGCGCACTTGCTCCGGGGTGTGTGCCGTCAGAGCGACAATGGGAACGCGCCGTCCGCCACCCGCACGGTCGCGTATCAACTTCGCCGTCTCATAGCCATCGAAACCGGGCATGTTGAGGTCCATGAGGATCAGGTCGAAGCGCTCGGTCGCGCTGCGCGCGAGTGCCTCCGCCCCATCCTTCGTCCAGACATTGGTGCAGCCGAGCGCCGCGAGGTAGCCCTGCGCGACCGCGGCATTGACCGCATCGTCTTCGACCAGCAGAACATGCCCGCCGATGGCGCGGGCCGCGACGCTCGAGCCGCCATTGGCTGCCGCGGCAGCCGCTTCGGCGGTCCCCGGCTGCCGGGCACTCACCGCCAGCGGCACGAACACGTGGAACGTCGAGCCAACGTTCGGAGTGCTCTCGACGCGGATCCGGCCGCCCATCAGCTCGGCCAGCTCGCGGCAGATCGCCAGGCCGAGGCCGCTGCCGCCGAATCGCCGGCTGGTGGATTCATCGGCCTGAGTGAAGGGCTGGAAGATCTTCTCGACCGTCGCGGCATCCATGCCGATGCCCGAGTCGGCGACGGCGATATGAACGGTCGCGTGCTGCGCATCGTGGACTTCGAGGTCCGCGAGCACGCGGATCTCGCCCTGCTCGGTGAACTTGACGGCGTTGCCGACCAGATTCATCACGATCTGGCGGATGCGGAACGGATCGCCGATGAGTGCCCGGCCCTCGGGTTTCCCTTGTTCGGGCGCCGGCGGCCGGACGGTGAGCCGGATGCCCTTGGCCTGAGTGGTGGCGCTGAAGAGGTTGGCGCACTCGTCCAGGATTCGATCGAGATCGATGGGCAGCGCCTCGAGCGCAATCTTGCCGGCCTGCGCCCGTGAGAGATCGAGCAGGTCATTGACGATCCGCAGCAGCACCTGTGAGGATGAGCGGATCGTCTGCG
>JBOIAB010000230.1:0-40228 GCA_050738635.1 Steroidobacteraceae bacterium | reverse complement strand
GCCCTGCAGCCCGCGTGATCGGGCCGAACGGCGACTTTCTAGACTCTGTCTATAAACCGACATGAAACAGTCAACTCCGGACCAGCATAGCTCCTCAACCAAGATCCTCAGTCCGACAGGCTGCTAGAGAGCGCGCAAGTGAAGAAATACCGTTTGGAATGTATGGGGGAGGGCGCCACAAGTGCACGCCGAGCTGCTCGCGAAGCAGCCGAAATCTGCGGGCACTAGAACGGCGTGAATAGCTAGATGCGCAATGGCCGCTCATACGCGCTGCTCACCGCTGCATACAATGAGGAGGCGCATGTAGGGCAGACGATTGAGTCTCTACTTTCACAGTCTGTCCGTCCCGTCCGCTGGGTGCTCGCCAGCGATGGCTCAACCGACAAGACCTCGGAAATAATACAGTCGTACGCGGATAAGCATGACTTCATTCGTCTTCTTCGGGTGGATAGAAAGCCCGGCCGGAGCTTTCGGTCGAAAGTGGTTGCCCTTCGGGCTGCTCAGGACCTTCTAAAAGGTGCTGAGTATGATTTCGTGGGAAACATCGACGCTGATATAACGGTGGGTCGTACGTATTTTGAGGATCTTCTTGTTCGCTTCGAACGAGATCCCGCGCTGGGCATTGCCGGCGGATTTGTCTGCGAAAGAACCGGAGCGGAATTTCACGAACGCAGCGCGAACCGGGAGTACTCGGTTGCGCACGCCGCTCAACTTGTCCGCCGCGAGTGTTATGAGGAGTTTGGCGGATACGCCGTCTTGGAATATGGAGGAGAAGACTGGCACGCACAGATTTCCGCGCGAATGAAAGGCTGGAGGGCGGTCGCCTTTCCGGAGCTGCAAATTTTCCACCATCGACACACAGGAACGGCAGACAATCTGCTGCGCCATCGCTTTCGGCAGGGCAAGATGGATTACGCCTTCGGGAGCGATCCAGTGTTCGAGGTTCTGAAGTGTCTCCGGCGGTTGCCTGAGGCGCCGTTGATAGCCGGAGGAATTGCGAGATTGTTCGGATTTGCTTTGTCAGGTCTTCGCCGCGAAGCAAGACCTGTTTCAGATGAGTTCGTCTCGTTCCTACGACGAGACCAGAGACGAGCGCTTCTGTCTTTCTGGCCGGATCATCTGCTTCCTCAAGGAGACAGAGGGGGGCGTGCCGGTGAAGAATCTGTGCAGCAATTGCAGCTTCACCGAAGCGAGCTTTTATCTCTGGCGCAGCAGGTTCGGCGGGATGGAGAGCGCGCGCTGGAAGAAGCTGCTGGCCGAGTCGATGCTCGAGAACGAGGTGATGCGTGAGGCGCTTGGGAAGGTACCGCCCTAGAACCCAGTGAATGACTCGGTACTGGGTTTTACCAGAGCTGCCACGCGCCGCCCGCCAACACGCAGGCGGCGAGCAGCGCATTGGTAACCGCGTGCGCTGCCACCGACTCTCCCATGCGTCCGGTGCGCATCGCGACAAGGCCGTATGCGCCTCCCGCGACCATTCCAGGGAGCCACATCGGTCCATGGACCGCTCCGAAGGCGACTGCGCTTACGATGAGCGGAGTCATCCCCACTGACCGGAATGAGACCGCTTCAAAGTCCGCCGACACGAGCCGCCGCATCAGGTAGCCCCGGTAGGCGAGCTCTTCGACGATCGGAATTACGAGCACGGCGGTCACCGCGCGGCTTGCGATCCATGCCGCCCGGGAGAATCCTGACATCGCAGCCAGCGGTGCCGGGATGCCATGAGGCGCAAGCAGCAGCCGTGCCGCGACCAGCCAGATGACGAATACGCCGACGCCGACGGTCACTCCGCGCCAGGAGAAGCGCCAATCGAGCGAGGCGAGGCGCGAGCGATAGGCTAGGAGCGCGGCCACCGCAACGAGAAGGCGCAGCGCGTACCAGGTCTCGAAGGTCCCGGTGAGCGATCTCGAGAGTATCCCCGCGGCCAGTGCCCCGAGAAAGGGCACGAGATAGGCCGCCGTCGGGTTATCGGTAAGGCTAGCCGATCGCATGTCGCTCCGCGGCATGGAGCTCAACGAGCGGCAGCGCAGACTCAGGAACGCAATGCCGCAAGCCGCGCAGTTGAAGGCGATCCAGCCGGCCTCGGAGTGAAAGCCGAACAGGGCGGCTTTGGGATACCCGGCATTCCCGATGAGCACCAAGGCGGCGATGCGCAGCACGTTGAGGGCAAAAACGAGCACGACGCCCGCCGGGATGAGGAGCAGGGCGTGGGGGAAGCGATACTCGCGCCTGAAGTAGACGAGCCAGACCGAGAGAAAGGCCAGCATGAGGCCAACTCCCTCGAGCCCTGAGCAGAGCCACATAACCGCAACGGCGAAGTGCGGGGTGCGCAGCACACGGGTGGCGGCATCTGCCTGCAGTCCCGGAAGGATCGGCGTGAGAACGAGCTTTACGAGCTCGAAGGTCAATTGCGCCGTCGGCGCCCAGAGATCCTGGCTCCAGGTGATTGCCGCAGTGGCGGCGATCGCGGCCGCTGCGGCATACCCCCAGCGCCGGCCAACTGCCACGGCCCCTTGCCGCCACAGGCTCCAGGGTCCGAGCGCGAGAGCGAGTGCGGCTACGGAGGCACCTGCGAGGACGAGGAGGGTGAATGCAAGTGGCGCGAACGGCGGCGGGATTCCATGCCCTCCGTAGAGCCGGTAAAGGATTTCCGCCATTGCCGCGAGCAGCAGCAGGTTGGCCACCAGCCACTTCGGTCGAAAAGGCGCGGCGCGCGCCTCCCGATTGAGAGCGAGCAGGGCGGGATCGCTGCGCACGAACACGAGGAAGGCCAGGGCGATAGCGAAGGACACCGCGAATCTGAATCCGAAGTGCTGCGCGGCGCGCAGCAAGGCGGCAAGGCCCGGCTCGGCGCTGGCGCGGTCAAAGTCGACAAAGAGATCGAGAAAGGACTTCTCGACGAAGAGCGCGAGTACGCCGAGGCCGGCGCGGGCCGCCAGGCTCCCTCGGCGAGCGGCTGCTACGGGCTCCAGGGACTTACTCGGCTGAGTGGCGCTCACGGAACGAAGTCTATCCGCGGCAGCGTTGCCCGGGCAGGCAGGTAAGCCAGGTGCATGTGACCGTTGGCACGCCGGAAAGCGCGACAACGACCGACATGCACGCTGCGCAGACTCGCTCTGAAATCAGACGCGCAGGGTCCCTGAGCGAACGAGCGCAGCACTGCCCTCCTCGGCGCGCGCCTCTGCGATTAGCGTTTCGCTCGCCGCCCGCGAATCACGGCCAAACCGCCGGCGAGGAGCGTGAACGCTGTCATCATATCGGCTGGGTCGAATTCCGGAGCGGCCGTTACACCGCCGCCGCCTCCCCCTTGATGAGGAGGGCTCTCGCAGAGCCACGGCAGTATCCGGCACAGCAGCCCACCCTGATCTCCCTGATACGGAGGGGGCGGCGGGCCGTGGTTACCGGCGAAAGCGGCGCTGGAGACGGCTGCAGTCAATGTGAGTACGCCAATGGCGAGAGATTTCAACATCGTCGTTATTCCTTATATTTTCCGGCCGGCCGCGCCGTCGTGATTTTCTGACTTGCTCCGACGCCGGCTGCGCAGCACCGCGACGGCGCCGGAGAGGAGGGTTAGCCCCGCAATGGCGCTTGCAGGGTCCAATTCCGGGGCCGCGATGACTCTTACGGCCCCGTACGCGACAGCCGTAGCAGAGAGGGAGAGCATTAATACGCCGAGAAGCCTTTGCATTTTCTTTTTCTTTCTTGTTCCTGCTGCTGGCTCGATAGGTCAACCCGTGTCTTGCCCAGATCCGGGCGAGCACGTGAGTTCGATAATAGCCGGGTCGTCGCCAAATGCAAACAGCCCCGCGAGGCGAGGCGACGCGCGGGTGAATCAACGTGTGATTATGTGACGCAGCGCACGAAACGCGCGCTGCGCGGGCGCGTCGATCAAAACTGCGTGAGGCCTGCTCTGCGAGTCCGGGCTATTCAGAGCCCGATGGGCTCTTGACCCGCGTTCTCCAGACCTCATAGGGGTCCCAGGACGAAGTTCGCTTGCGGGTCATCCGTTCACGGGAGGGAACTGTGGCCGAATTCTCCTTCGCCTGACCGCGTGGAGCGCGGCGATCGAGAATGAGCGGCGGCAGAACGGCATCGGTTCGAGTACTCATCGCTTTGATTTCCTAATCCCGCGGCCAACATATTTTTTTATCCCGGTTTGCTTCTTGTCCTAAAGGGAGGCCACCACCCCGTGAAGCGGTCACATTATAGTCAGATTAAGGTGAAAAGCGAATTACATATCGTGTGTAACTGCTTGTTTGTCGGCAACTTGCGACGTTGCCGGGAGGCCACTTGCGGCGTTGCCGCGACGCCACGAGTTAAGTCAAATCGTGGCCAGCATCCGGCCCATGGGAGCGAAGGCAAACTCATTTAACAGTAGCCGCAGACGGGCCTGGCAACGAGACAGATTGGTGTAATGACGGAAGCGAGAAAGGGTTCCCACCGAGATGCGCGGTTGGTCGGGATCGATCTCCCAGGGGTGGAGATAGAAGGCGAACGGTCTACCGGCGGCATTGATGCGCCGCAGGCCCGCCAAAGTGAGTCGGTAGGGAAAGATGCGGAAGTAGCCGCCACCGGTGACGGGGATCTTCAGCCCGAAGAAGTTGGCCGGCGCCATTGGGAATTCGAGGATCGAGCGGCCCGAGGGCGCGGTGACCCTGCCGGGGACGGGTGATGCATCCGGGATGCCGTAGCGATCGTGGCGGATGGCAAAAATGGAGGAGTCGTAGTGGAAGCCGAGATCGATCAGGTCATCGAGCGCCCAGAGCGTATCGCGGACGATGGAAAAGCTCGCGGCGCGATAGCCGAGCACCGCTTCGCCGATGGCATCCTGGAGCAGTCCCTTGGCGCGCGCGGTCTCCGCGCGGAAGTCCTCTCGTGACTGGCGATAGATGAGCTCGTGCGAGTAGCCGTGGCAAGCGATCTCGTGGCCCGCCGCCGCGATCCGGCGCACCAGACCCGGGGAGCGCTCCGCCACCCAGCCGAGCACGAAGAAGGTACCGTGGACGTCCCGCTCCGCCAGCAGCTCGAGCAGGCGCTCGGTGTTCTGCTCGACGCGGTATTCGCGTGTCGGCCAGCTCTCGCGCGAGACGGCGGAAGCCAGAGCCGCGACCTGGAAATAATCTTCCACGTCGACGGTGAAGGCGTTCGTCAGGCGGACTGGAGTGGGCAGCGGGGTATCTGCCTCGTTTCGGGTGGAATGCATCGTCGCGATTATGGCCGAATGGACCGCGAAGCGGGCGCGCCGACGATGTAAGAGGCCAGGCCGAGCCCGCTAAAGAAACGGCCCCCGAGGGGGCCGTCGAAGGAAACCCATCCCGGGTTTGAAATCTACTTATGGCAAGCTGAAAGCAAGACCCGTGCCACGATCAAAACAACATGTTTGTCAGTGAGTTACAAAATCCGTCCCGGCGCCACTGTAAAGCGCTCCGACAGTGACTGTTGGCGATCGGCGTCACGTAATGCAAATTGCCGGAGCTTGAGGGTGGCGGAGCCGGGGTGCCGCAGGTACTCTCGGGACATCTGTATGCCGTCGGAGTCTGATGTGCGCACCACTCTCTCTCTCGTCTCTATCGCTGTCCGATCCACCTGTGTCCTCTCTGCTTTGATGCTGGCTGCCTGCGGCGGCGGAGGTGGTGGGGGTGGCGGAGGAGGCGGTGGAGGAGGTGGCGGCGGCGGGGGTGGAACCACATTCACCATAGGCGGCACGGTCACCGGCCTGTCCGCGGCGGGGCTGACCCTGAACGACAATGGCGCCAATACGCTGACTGTCGCTTCCGGCGCGACCACGTTCATGTTCTCCACGGCGCTCGCGAGCGGTGCCAGCTACGATGTGACTGTCGCCACGCAGCCGACGGGAGAGACCTGCACGGCGACTGCCAACACGGGCACCGCGTCGGCCAACGTGACTTCGGTGGTGATTACCTGCACGGCAAGCCCCACCACATTCACGGTCTCGGGCACCATCACCGGCCTCACGGCAGCGGGTCTGAAGCTTCAGTACTACTCGGGTGGCGAGGTCCTCGCGGTCGGAACTGCGGCAACGACATTTGCATTCACTCAACCGGTGCCATCCGGGACCAACGTGAAGATGGTGGTAGCGGCCCAACCGGGCTTCCAAATTTGCACACCAGGAGGGTCGGATTTCTCGGGCCCGATCACGGCGAATATTACCACGGACACTTTGAGCTGCGCCGCGGCGACCGCGACTGTGAGCTTGTTTGCGGGCTCGCCCACCGGCGCAATGGGCAACACAGACGGTAACGCCACGACCGCCGCCACTTTCACCTCGCCGGCCGGCGTCGCACTGGACTCCTCGGGCAACATGTATGTGGCTGACTATGGCAATAACGAGATCCGCAAGATCGCCGCCGGGTCGGTGAGTACGTTCGCCGGTGCTGGCGGGACGACATTCAATGGCCCGGCGGGTGTCGCAGTGGATTCCGCGGGGAATGTCTACGTCGCCGACCAAAATAACAATGAGATCGAGATGATCACACCTGCAGGCGTCGTGTCGGTCTTTGCCGGCTCGACGACGGCAGGCCACGTCGATGCAACCGGGACCAACGCCCGGTTCCATGGGCCCAAGGGAATCGCTATCGACTCGTCGGGCAACTTGTGGGTGGCAGACTCCACTAACGACGATATCCGCAAGATCACTATCCCGGGCGCCGTAGTGACCACTTGGGCTGGAACCGGAAGCGGGGGCAACGCGAATGGCAACAGCACTTCGGCGAGCTTTTCCAACCCCGTCGGCATCGCTGCGGACTCGTCCGGTAATCTCTACATCGCCGATTTTGGTAACAACGAAATCCGCAAGATCAACTCCACGGACGTGGTCAGCACTTTCGTGGCTGCTTCGGCAGGGCTCAATGGCCCCTACGGGGTGGCACTGGATTCCGCAGGCAATATGTACGTGACGGATTCCGCCAACCAAGTAATCCGGATGGTGACCCCGAATGCCGTGGTGACGACTATCGCCGGCGGCGGTCCGATTCACACCAATGGGACGGGAAGCGCCGCCGGATTCAACTATCCTTTCGGGATCGTGGCGGACGCTTCCGGTAACTTGTACGTGGGCGATTTCGCGGACAACGAGATCCGCAAGCTCGTCCCCTAAGGAGCAATCCGGGCGCGATTGAACTACGATCGCGCCCGTGGTCGGGTATCTCTTAGCCGCTGGCGCATCCGCCCTTCTGCTCGCGGCGTGCCTCACCCTGTGGCGGCGGCGCCTGACGGGCGCTGGCCTGGCGGCTGCGCTCAGCGCGCAGCTGGCCTGGGCTCTGGTGAGCCTGGCGCAGGGTGCCGGAGTCCCGATCGCCGTCGGCCTCTTCGTCGCGATCGAGTACCTGCGTGATCTCGCCTGGGCGCTGGTGCTCCTCAGGTGCTTGAGCCGCGCGGGCGACTCGCGACCGGCACAGACGGCGCAACACCTCACCGGCGCCCTGGTGGCGCTGGTCATCGCCTCGTCCGCCATCTCGCTCTTCCCGCGAGAGGGAGTGCTTTTCTCTGCCTACCTGCAGCGCGACTGGTTGTGGGGTGGGCTCCTCCTGGCGATCGCCGGCTTGGTGCTGGTGGAGCAGGTCGCGCGCAATACGCGGGCGGCACACCGCTGGCAGCTCAAGTACCTGTGGCTGGGTATCGGCCTCCAATACGCCTGGGATCTCGCGCTCTTTTCCGTAGCCATGCTGCATGGCAGTGCGGCGCAGAACTTCTGGCTGGCGCGAGGCTTCGTCAACGTGGTTTCCACGGGTCTCGTGGCCGTCGCGCTGGCCAGGATCCCGCAGTGGGAGTCGGCCGCCTTCCTCTCGCCGCGGATCGTCTTTTTCAACGCGACGCTGCTCGGGACGTCGGTTTACGTGCTCGTCATGGCATTGGGCAGCTACTACGTCCGCCAACTCGGGGGAACGTGGGGCGCGGCGGGACAGCTCCTCTTCCTCACGGCCGGCATCGTCGTCCTGGCGATCGCCGTGCTCTCGGATCAGTTTCGCGCCTGGACGCGTGTGACCATCGCCAAGCACTTCTTCACCTACCGCTACGACTACCGGACCGAGTGGCGAAAGCTCACGCGCGCGCTTTCCGAGGCGGACGAGACGCCGATCTACGAGCGGATCGTGAAAGTGATGGCTGGGTTCATGAACGCGCCCAGCGGCGGATTCTGGTTGCGGGATGCAGGGGGTGTCTATGTTCCGGCCGGCGGCGAGCTGGCCCCGCTCGATGCGCCGCGCGAGGCGGGAGCAGCGGAATTCTTCGATTTCCTGCTGCAGAACGAGTGGATCTACGATCTCGATCAGGCGCGCGTCCCGCAACGCGACACTCCTGCTGCGAAACCACCGGCATGGATGTTGGCGAGCGAGCGGATGTGGCTCGTCGTACCCCTCATCTGTGAAGGCGCGCTCATCGGCTTCGTGGCCATTGCGCATCCGCTCGCGGAAACACCGCTGACCTGGGAGGAGATCGACCTGCTGCGCGCCGCCGGCCGCCAGGTGGCGAGCTTCCTCGCCTTCGAGCAGGCCGCCAAGCGCCTGGCCGAGGCCCATCAGTTCGAGGCGATGAACCGGATGTCCGCGATCATCATGCACGACCTGCGCCATCTCATCGCGCAACAGGCGCTGGTCGTGCAGAACGCCTCCCGTCATCGCGGAAACCCGGAGTTCTTCGACGATGCGATCCTTACCATCGATAACTCGGTCAAGCGAATGACCCGCCTGATGGACGAGCTGCGCGGCGGGGTACTCGCGGAGGAGAAGACGCACCGGGCCGATCTCAATGACATCTGCGCCGAGGCGGTCAGGCGCTGCGCGGATGGAACGCCCAAGCCGCAACTCGAGGTGCGCGACCGTGGCCTCGAGGTAATCGTCAACCGGGAGCGCCTGCTGCAGGTTTTGGAGCACGTGATCCGCAATGCGCAGCAGGCGACACCGCCGGGCGGATCGGTTACCGTATCAGTCGGCCAGGCCGGCCAGCAGGCGGTCCTCGAAGTGACGGATACCGGCTGCGGCATGGATCAGCAATTCATACGCGACCGCCTTTTCCGACCCTTCGACAGCACCAAGGGAGAGCAGGGCTTCGGCATTGGCGCGTATCAGGCGCGCGAGTTCGCGCGCCGGTGCGGCGGCGGAGTCGAGGTCGAGAGCACACCCGGCAAAGGCACGAGGTTCATCATCCGGCTTCCACTCGCACCGGCGCTGGTCGCGGCGACAGACGGAAGAGGTCATGAGCTCCAAGCGAACTAGATTGCTGGTGGTAGAGGACGATCCCGGGCTGCAGCGGCAGCTCAAATGGGCGCTGGATCAATTCGAGGTCGACTGCGCGTCGAACCGCACTGATGCGCTGAATGCCCTCAGGCGCTTCGAGCCGGCAATCGTGCTCCAGGACCTCGGCCTGCCGCCGGACCCCGACGGCGTCGAGGAGGGCTTCGCCACCATCAGCGAGATTCTGAGCGCGGCGCCGCGCACCAAAGTCATCGTCGTGACGGGCCGCGAGGGGCGCGAGCACGCGCTGCGAGCCATTCGTCTCGGCGCCTATGACTTCTGCCAGAAGCCCGTCGATACCCAGGTGCTGGCGCTCATCGTCGACCGGGCGAACCTGATTCATCAGCTCGAGTCCGAGAATGCGCGTCTCGCGGAGGCCCGCTCCTCCGAGGCGCTGCAGGGCGTCATCGCCGGCAGCGAGGCCATGGCCAAGGTATCCCGGCTCATCCAGAAGCTGGCGCCCACTCAGGCCACCGTGCTGCTGCTTGGCGAGAGCGGCACGGGCAAGGAGCGGCTCGCCCAGGCGCTGCACGGCTTGAGCGAGCGGGCAGCGAAGCCGATGGTCGCCATCAACTGCGCGGCCATACCGGAGAACCTGCTCGAGAGCGAGCTCTTCGGCTATGAGCGCGGTGCCTTCACGGGCGCGGTGAAGCGCACGATCGGTAAGATCGAGACGGCCGATGGCGGTACGCTCTTCCTGGACGAGATCGGCGACATGCCGCTGCCGCTGCAAGCGAAACTGCTGCGCTTTCTGCAGGAGCGCGCGATCGAGCGCGTCGGCGGACGCGAAGTGATCCAGGTCGACGTGCGCATCATCGCCGCGACCCATCGCGACCTCAAAGTCGCGATAGCGGATAAGGCTTTTCGCGAGGATCTCTTCTATCGGATCAGCGAGGTCGCGGTGACCATTCCGCCGCTGCGCGAGCGCGGCTCGGACTCCGTACTGGTCGCCAACTATCTGCTGCAGCAGGCCTGCAGGCGTAACGGCAAGCCGCTGCTGAAGCTGGCTCCCGATGCGGTCGCGGCCATCGAGCAATATCCCTGGCCGGGCAACGTGCGCGAGCTGGAGAATCGAGTGAATGCGGCGGCCATCATGGCCGATGGAAAGATGGTCACCGCGGTGGATTTAAGTCTGCAGCAGCCGGCGCCGGCAGCCGGCGGGGGCGAGGCGGACATCCTGCCGCTACGCGAGGTACGGCAACGCGCCGAGGTCGCCGCGGTCCAGCGGGCCCTTGCCATCACTGGCGGCAATGTCTCGAAGGCAGCGGAGCTGCTCGGGGTGACCCGACCGACCCTGTACGATCTGATGGAGCGAACCGCCACTCCGGGCTCGAAATAAGGTGTCGAAGGCCTTTACACACGCCTATGTCGCCCTTTGGAGAATGCATATAAACCAATGATCCAAAACAATAAAATACCGATGGCCTGCTTTTTGCTTTATCCCCAGCGCGGCCGGAAGTTGGGCCGGACACCACTAACCTGGAGCCAAGTACAAATGAACGCATTCAAGACGGGAACGCTGGCGCTAGCGCTTGCGGCAGGCTCAGCACTGACCGGCACCGCGCTCGCGACCCCGACCATCATGGCAGCCACGACGGGACCGAGCTTCGCGGTTCTGAATCTCGGCACGGGAACGACCGCCGGCTGGCAGAACAGCAACACGATCACCAATCCGGGGTTCGATGATATTTCATCGATCACCTTCAGCGGCGGCTCTGCCTCTGGAAACCCGGCTGACGGCTCGGGCGTCTACTCGGGCAGTGTCTTCAAGGTAGCCACTACGCCGTTTCCGGCGGGTACGCCGGGCAACTCGATGCAGAACTATCTGGTTGCTCAAGCGAATGGCGGCACTGTCACCATCAATTTCAGCGCTCCCCAGACCTCGCTGCTGATCGAGTGGGGCACCGCTGATGTCGCGTCGGGGTACAACGTCGTCACCGGCGGCGGGAACTCGATCGACGGGTCCATGATCCTGGCGGCCGCGGGGATGCCCAGCTCGGACAGCGGTAAGATGAATTTCGCCGTTGATATCACCGGGTTGAATTCCTTCACGTCCCTCATCTTCACCGACACGACCGCCATGTCGTCCTTCGAGTTCGACATCGGGCAGGCGTCGTCCGTGCCGGAGCCGGGCTCACTGGCCCTGATGGCGATGGGCCTTGCTGGCCTGGGCTTCATGGTCCGGCGTCGCCGGCAGGCGAAGTCGTCCGTCTGAACCTGTAAGACACGACTGACGTAAGTCATGGTGCCGGGGCCGCGCAAGCGGCTCCGGCATCGTCGTTTTGGGGGGAAGGATCTGCCCGAGCGCTCAGGTCAGCACTCAGCTAATCGTCCTGCTGACGATGCTCGAGTAGCCGCTCTGCAGCCCTGTGTTGGTATACGAGGTCACCGCGAAGTACCACGTGCCGCCGGCCAGACCCTGGACGACATAATCGGTTGCGCCGGCATTCGCGACGTTCACCGACTTGGTGAGGGCCGTGGCGCTCGTTCCGTAGTGGACCGTATAGCCAGCCAGATTGGTGAGCGCCGAGCCGTTCGTATTCGCGGTTGGGGCCGTCCACGTCACGTCGATACTCTTTTCGGTCGGGGCGGGAGTCGAAGCGGCTGTCGGTGCCGGAGTCGCCGAGCGGGTCGGCGCGGTACTCAGAGATAGTGACTGTGGCCCCGGACCGCTTGCAGCGGTGGCAGCGGCTTCAGTGCTGGTGGCGCTCGTCTCATTGCACCCCGCGAGCAGGATCGAGGCCAGCAGCAAGGAGCAAACGACCCACGAATCCCGCGCGCCAATCACACGACCGAGCTGAGCTCGCAACTTTCCCACGTCGACCCTCCGGTTACCTGGCGCCGCGGCCGGACAAGCGATGAAACCGGACAGGCGGCGCCCGGATAGGCAGAGCAACGGCTATGCCGGAATTTGATTTCCCAGTTGCTTCAGCCACTTAGGCTGACGGGCGCGACATATTGCGCCGTTGGACGGAGACGAGTTGTCTGCGCGCACAGACGCCCAGCTGACACCTTGTGTGTCACACGGCGTCGAATCGCTGCTTTTTACGTGGATTTGCGCCAGACGCCGCGGTGTTGTCATTCGGCGTCAGCATGTGCGCAGGAGCGTCAATTCCGCGACCGCTCCAACAGACTTCACTGCAATCCTGACATAACACAGACAACATAACGCCGGCGAGTCATGGAGCTGTGACGCAGTTCTCGTCGGGATCTCTTACAGCACGCGCGCCGCGTTTGACGTAATTCGGCGACCAGTGTGCACTAACATATTGATTTTTCAGGGATATCAGACCGCGCGCACGCCGCTTGCATTAGCCGGGACCAGTGGATCAAAGGCGACGGACAAGTCGCAGGAAAGAGAGATGCGCAAGAACAGAAATCTGATGCTGCTGGGATGCCTCTGGGCCGGGGCATGCCTCGCGCCGTTGGCGGCACAGGCGAACCCTGTCGTCTCCATGGAGCTGACCGGGGTCAATGGGGCGTCGTTGAATGACAATGACACCGGGCCTTACTACGCGCAGATCGGGGACTCGGGGCCTGTCGCGGTACTCTGTGATGACCTTTACGATGACGTCTCAATCGGACAGACCTGGCAGGCGACGGTCACCAACATGAGTGACCTGTCGGCGACCACGCTCGACGCCGGCTTGATGTTCCACGACATGACTCCTGCAAAGCAGGCGGCTGACTACATGGCCGCAGCATGGCTCGCGCAGCAGATCACCGGCGGCAAGCTCTCGACGCTACAGACGGAAATGGACAGTTATGCGCTCTGGCGCATCTTCGATTCGGACGCGCTGGCAGGCCTGTCGAGTTCGGATCGCTGGCTGGTATGGGACGACTATAAGGACGCATTCGCCGCAGTGGAAAACGACACACCGAGCGACTTCTCCAACGTGACCATCTTCACGCCGCTCAATGACACACCGAGGAGCGCCGACAGCCAGGAGTACATCGCCGTCAATGTGCCGGAGCCGGGTACCTTGGCGCTCATGGCCGCAGGGCTCGCCGCCATCGGCTGGATGGCTCGGCGCCGTCGCCAAGCACAGTCGATCTGAATCGCGACTGAACGATGATGCCGGGTCGCGCGGGCGGCTCCGGCATCGTCATTTTTGCGTCGCAAAGCGTCTCGAACTTGCGACGCAGTTCCGACCTCGGGCCACGGCTATTGCCGTCTAATCGCGGCGCGCGCGGCCGCGGACTGGTAATATTGCTGCGAAGAATCGGTTCGCCGAATCCCTGGGGAAATCATGGCATTGACGCGAGCAGGGTCCGTTTGCGTGGCATTCCTGGCGCTGCAGATCGCAGGATGCGGCGTGCTGCTCACGCCCCACTACAGGCTCGAGCGCGCCCAACGCGAGATCAAGGCGGGGCAGTGGCAGGCTGCGGCGGTCGATCTCAAGATCGTCGTGCAGAAGCAGCCCAACAACGCGCAGGCATGGCTCCTTCTGGCGCAGATATCGCTCGATGTCGGTGACATCGCCGGCGCGAACTCCGGCGTAACGCATGCCATTGCGGCGGGCGCGAAGGGGCAGACCGTCGATGAATTACGCGCGCGCATCCTGGTCGAGGGTGGGCGGTCGCAGCAGTTCCTCGTTGCGATCGCGCAGCGCAGCATCGAGCTGCCGGAGCCGACTCGAACGCTCCTGATCGCTCGCGCGCTGATCGCGACGCGCCAGCCCGATACGGCGCTGGCGAGGCTGCAGCCGCTCGTTGCGGCGCAGCCGGATCTGACTGAGGCGCAGGACCTGGTGGCCGAAGCGCTGGCGAGCCAGGGCAAATTCGCGCCGGCTTTGCAACAGCTCGACGCGGCGATGCGGCACGACGCCCAGTCTCCCGAGCCCCCTCTGCTCGAGGGACTCATCCTGCAGCGGCAGGGACAATACTCTTCGGCAGAAGAAGCGCTCGAGTTGGCGCTGAAGCGCATGACGCGGGCCGAGCCGTTGTCGCACCGGGTACAGGCGTGGAGTGCCCTCACTCAGGTGCGCCTGGCGCTCGGTGATATCAAGACGGCTGCCGGCAGTGAGCAGATGGTCGCGAAACTCGAGCCGCAATCGCCGGCCACGGCGCTGTTGGATGCCCGCCTGAAAATCGCTCATAAGAATCTGCAGGGTGGCGTCGCGGAGCTCGAGCAGGTTCTGACCGATGCGCCGGGTTACGACGAGGCGCGGCTGCTGCTCGGCGCGACGCTGGCGCAGCGAGGAGACTTGCAACAGGCGCAACAGCAGCTGCAGCAGCTGATCGAGAATGAGCCCGACAATCTGGCGGCGCGCAAGCTGCTCGCCGAGGTCCAGCTGAAGCTTGGCCAGCCAGAGGGGGCGATGAACGCTCTGAGCCCGGCGCTCGCCACTTCCAATCTCGACCCGCAGCTTCTCTCGTTGTACGGCGCTGCTGCCAGCGGCACGGGCGATAAGCAGGCGCTGATCGAGGCGCTGCAACGCAGTGTGGCGGAGCACCCCGACGATCAGACGGCACTGCTGAATCTCGGTGAAGCGTATCTTGCCGCAGGCCAGGCACCGCAAGCGCTCGCGGCCCTGCAAAAGACAACCGACAATGGCGATCCGCAGCGCGATCGGATGCTGATCGCCGCGTTGCTGGAGGCGCAAGGGCCTGAGGCAGCCGGAGCCGAAGTCACGCGCTTGCTGGCCGCACATCAGCACGATTCGAGCGTGCTCGACCTCGCGGCTTCCTACTACGTCACGCAGGGCCGAACCGAGGATGCCAGAGCTACGCTGCGCGCATCGCTTGCGATCGATCCCGATGATGTGGGCGCGCAGGTCGACCTCGCGCGGCTCGACGAGGCGGCGGGCGATTCGAACGCTGCCGAGAGTCGCCTGCAAGCGGCGCTGAAGGTGCACCCCGAAGCCCTGCCGATCCGTGTGGCGTTGGCCGACGTGCTGGTGCGCATGAAGGCATATGACAAGGCGCGCACCCTGCTCCAGGCGGCCGGACCGAATGCGGGTGCACAGGTGAAATTCGCGCTGGCGCAGGTCGCACTCGCCAGCGGAGACCTCAAGAGCGCAAATGCGGCCATCGATCAGGCGCTTGCCGCACAGCCCGGGCAGCCTGCCCTGGTAGAGGACGCGGGGCTACTGCTGATGAACGCAAATCAGTTCGACGCGGCTCTCGGTCGCTTCACACAGGCGACTCAGCTCGCGCCGAAGGACGCCGGTTACTGGCTCAACACCGCGCGGGCGCAACTTGCCCTGAACCAGGCCGCCGCCGCGCGCGCATCGCTGAATCAGGCCGATCAGCTACAGCCGCAATCCCTGCCCGTGATCGCCACGCTCGCGTACCTGGACTTGCATCAGGGCAATGGACAGGCAGCGCTCGGGCGCATCCAGGCGCTGCTCGCCCAGCGACCGGACGATACCGGGGCGTTGCAGCTCGAGGGAGACATGGATGCGTTTCTGAAGGAGCCCGCGGCGGCCGAGGCGGCTTATGCCAAAGCGCAGCAGTTACAGCCGAGCGCGCGGCTGGCAGCCAACCTCTATCGCGTGCGGGTCATGGCGCACGCCTCCCGGCCGCAACAGCCTCTCGAGCAGTGGCTGGCCCACGAGCCGCAGAGCTGGCCGATACGTGATCTGCTCGGCGAGTACTATCTCGGCCCGGGCAAGTCGCCGCGGCTGGCGGCGCAGCAGTTCAAAGCGGTCGTTGCCGAACACCCGAACGATGTCGCGGCATTGAACAATCTCGCCTGGGCCCTGAATCAGGTCGGTGACTCCGGAGCGCTCGCGATGGCGCAGCGCGCCTATCAATTGGCGCCGAATGCGGCCAACGTCGCCGATACGCTCGGCTGGGTCCTGACGCACAACGGCCGGGCGGCGGACGCAGTCGATTACCTGCAACGCGCCGCGAAACTCGATCCCAGCGACCCGGACGTGCAGTATCACCTCGCCTACGCGCTGACCAAGACGGGACATTCGGCCGAGGCGCACGCCATCCTGACCAGGATCTTATCGAGCGGACAACCGTTCGATAGCCGGGCAGAGGCGCAGGAATTGCTGAGATAAACACCCACGGATCAAAGGCACGATGGCAACATCCTCGATATTCTCCGATGTAGCGGCCCTGCAGGACCAAGTCCGGGGCATTTGGCGGTTCAGGCGGGTGGCGATCACCATCGCCTGGTGTGTCGCGCTCGTCCTTTGGGTGGTGATATTTCTCTGGCCGAGCACATACGAAGGCTCCGCCAAGATCTACGTCGACACCGGAACCACCCTGAGCCAGGCGACCAAGGGAATCAGTCTGGAGGATGACGTCGTCCAGCAGATCGAGCGGGTCAGCGCGGCACTGCTCGGGACGCCGGGCTTGCGCAAGGTCGCGAGCGATACCAATCTGCTCGCCGGCGCGGTGACCCCCAAGCAGCAGCAGGCGGTGATCGACAATCTGCGGGAAAGGATCAACATCGTTGCGGATGTGGATCCCACCGATACCAATCCGCACCCGGCGCCGAAGCAGTTCACCATCACTTACGACGATGGCAACCGGGCGCGCAGCATTCAGGTGGTCGATCGGCTGCTCAACGAATTCGTCGAGGATTCGTTGCACGACAAGAGTCAGGGCTCGGAGGAGGCGGAGCAGTTCCTGACCCAGCAGATCGCCGCCTATGGACGCCGCCTGTCGGTCACGGAGCAACAGCTGGCGGATTTCAAGAAGAACAATAGCGGGCTGGTGCCGGGCGAATCGGGAGATTTCTTCGCCGGGCTGCAGCAGGAGGAGCATGCACTCACCGGGCTGCGGGAGGACCTGTACGTCGCCCAACGTAAGCGTGACGAACTGACCAGGGAGCTGCGTTCCGGTCAGGAGTTCACCGCTTCGGACGCCGCCGGCGGCGGCGCTGCGAGCCCGCTCGATCTGGAGCAGCAGATCCAGCAGGATCAGCAGAAGCTCGATGAGATGCTGCTGAAATTCACCGATAAGTATCCGGATGTGATCTCGTTGCGCGAGAGCATCGCGCAGCTCAAGGCACGTGAGAAACTGCAAACAGCGGCCGCCAAGAAAGGCGATCTCGGGGCGGCGTCCTCGCTCGGCCTGTCCACCAGCCCCGTCTACATGAAGCTGCAGGAAGAATACAACTCAGAGCAGGTGGAGGTCGCTTCCCTGCAGCAGCAAATCTCCGACCGGCAGAAGCGCATCACCTTCCTCAAGTCGGAGATGGGGTCGGCGCCGCAGGTGCAGGCGGCATTCGCGCAGCTGACGCGCAACTATCAAGTGACCAAGAAGAACTACGATGCGCTCTTGGCCCGCCTCGACAGTGCACGCCTCGGAGCGCAGGCTGCCTCCACCGGGCTGGTGAAGTTTCAGATAATCGATCCGCCGTCGGCGAGCTTCATGCCGGTCTCACCCAAGCGGCCACTGCTCGTCGTTGGCGCGTTTTTTGCGGCATTGGCGGCAGGAATAGGCGCGGCGTACCTGATGCACCTGCTGCGACCGGTGTTCGTGAGCACGCGGCAGCTCAGTACCACAACCGGTCTTCCGGTCCTCGGCGCGATCAGCATGGCGTGGGCGGAGAAACACCGCCTCGCGAAGCATCAGAGCTCGGTCCGTTACGCAGTGCTGTCAACGGGACTCCTGGTGATAGGCGCGGTCGTATTTACTCTCAGTCTCTTTCCGATTCCGTCCGGGAGCCTATGACTATGAGCGTGGTGGAAAAGGCGATCCGCAAGCTGCAGAAGCAGCGCGAGCAGTCCGCGGGCGAATCGCGTACCCCGAGCCAGACGTCAGAAGCGCCACGGCCGAGCGATCCGGCGCCGCACGCCGCAGCCGCGCCGGGCGCCCCGCAGACGGTCGTCATTCTGGAGCGCGCCAGCTTGCGAGCCGCCGGACTGATGCCGCCGGAAGAGGAGCTCGACCTCATCACCCGGCAATACCGCAAGATCAAACACCCGCTGGTTGCGCGCGCGATGGGGCGGGGTGGCCCGCGCGAGCCCAAGGGCTATCTCATCATGATCGCGAGCGCGATGTCCGGTGAAGGCAAGAGCTTCACCGCCATGAACCTCGCGTTGAGTCTCTCCTTGGAAAAGGATATCGATGTCCTGCTCGTGGATGCGGACGCCCCCAAGCCGCACTTGAGCCGGGTCATGGGGCTCGCCGATGCGCCCGGACTGCTGGATGCCCTGCGGGATCCGCAGCTCAACGTGGAAACACTCATCCACGCCACCAACGTGCCTTCCCTGTCGTTCCTGCCGGTTGGTGCCGGCGCGGACGACGCCACAGAGCTGCTCTCGAGCGCGCGCATGGAGCGAACCGCGGCGCTGCTCGGACAACGCGACAGCCGGCGCATCGTAGTGTTCGACTCGCCGCCGCTACTACAGACGACCGAGTCACCCGCGCTGGCTCGCATAGCCGGGCAGATCGTCGTGGTCGTACGGGCGGAGAGTACGCCGCAACCGGTGCTGCTCGATGCCATCAACAACCTGCAGGGACATGCGGCCGTATCGCTGGTGCTGAATCAGAGCACGCAGTCTGGCACAGCGCCTTACTATTACTACGGCTACGAGAGCAAGGGCGGCGGCGTCGCGCCGCCGGTGGATGCCGGAAGCGGTAATCGGTCCTGAGTTAGCGGAGCGCAGGCTGCAACCACGGCGCGGCGCCAGACAATCGCTGTCGAGCTGCTTTGCAGTCCGGCACGCATAGGGTGCGTAACGCTGTCAGGGACGACAGAGGCGGCCTCGCGATCGCTGCGAACCCATACCAGAGCTGCGATGAACGAGGCCGCGCAAAAACGCGGTTGCCGATGCGGTACCTCGTCCAGATGAGTGAGCGCGAGCCGTCCGAGTCCAAAGCTACGATCTCCTGCCATGGTCCGGCAGGAGAATCCACGACGCGTAATGATCGTTGCCGCATCCGCCGCGGGCCGCCGAGCAGATCGTTCCGGTAGCCCAGCAGCTTGGCGCTCTGTGTCTGCACCCGGTACGCCACCACAAAGGCTGCAACCGTGCTGCCGGCAGGATCGGCATATGCCGCCAGCGATTGGCCGCTCGAAGCGACGAAGTGCGGCTGCCACTCGCTTGTATCTGCCGCCCTCGGCCCTGCCCATCCCGTTGGCGCGGCGGGCCACTGGATTGTCACTGCGACGTCAGCCTGCGAGCTCGCCAGGCCCACCCCGTACGCCAGCACGGGCATTGCGGCGAGCACTGCCAGAGTAGATGCAATCGCCGCACGACCGATAGTGGAGCCGGACTGCGGCGCGGAGGCGTTGCGGACTTCAGCGGCGGAGAGAGCGTGACCTGACGGCGCGACCCGACCGGTCCACCACAGAAATGCAGCGAATACGAAGGCGAACAGCCACCATCCGAGCCAGTAGTGATGCCTGACGAGTGAGCTGCCCATGTCTGTCTCGTACGCCGCGATCACGACCGTGAAGATGCGTACCCAGTTGACCATCAAGGAGAGGGCGCCCATCAGCCCCAGCCACTGGAGCCTTCGCCGCCAGGGCTCGCCCGACAATTTGCCGTAAATCGCGGCCAGAGCGAGTCCGACGATCAGCTCGTGCAAGCCGCTGCAGCTTTTGGCGATCTCGATCCAGCCGGCGGGAAGGCGAACGAAGTCACCTTCCATGAAGGCTGGAATGCCGGTGATCCAGATCAGTACCCCGGTGGCTTTGGCGCTCAATTCCTGGACGATGCCGTTGATGTCGCCCCAGAGTGGCATGGCGAAGTAGAGAAAGCCGATTGGAAACGCCACTGCGCGCGCCAACTGCCGGCCGCAGGCCGCGCGCAACGCCGCATAGAGAATCAGTGGCAGCAGCAGGAGCTGCAGCTCCTGAATCGCCGCCCGCCAGAACCAGACCCAGGCGACGCTCATGAGGGCGAGCGGAATCAACGCCAGCGGCTCTGGACGGACCGGCGTCAGCGCGAGCCGCTCACGGTCGCGAACGATGAGCCAGAGCGACAGCAGGAGGAGCAGATAACCGTGGGTGTAAGTCTCGCCGGGCCAATCCGTCCACAGCCGGTGGAGCTCCAGGGAGCTTGGCCAATAGAGCAGCGCGACAGCTGCCCAGAGACAGAGAACGAGCGCCAGTGGCCCTAGCGTCCGTGCGCCGCCGCAATCGCGGGTCGGTGAAGTGCTGAAGTCGGACAGGGGTGGTGGCCGGGATGAGCGAACAGTGGGGGAGCCCATTTTGTACCATAGGGTCGCCCGAGGACCAGCGCGGCGGGAATCTGTTAAGTTGTCGCAAATAGACGAAAAGCGAGATTGGGTACGGCCATCGACGCCGGAAGACGGGCCCGCGATCGTGGCATTGATGCGCTCAGCCGGCCTGGAGCCGCACAGCGATCCCCGCCATCTGCATTGGAAGTATTGGCAGGAGCGGTCCGACTGGTCCGGGTCGCGCTCCTTCGTCCTCACGAACGGGCCAGACTTGCTCGCACACGTGGCCGTGGTGCCCGGCGCAATCCTGTACGACGGCACCCGCGCCCGCGTGATCCACATGATCGATTGGGCTGCTCGTCGCGAGGCGGTCGGGGCCGGGACCCGCTTGGCAAAGCATATCGCCGCGACGAGCGACTTCACGCTCGCTACGGGCGGCAGTCGCCATAGTCTGAGAATCCAGCCTCGTATGGGCTATGTCGATTGCGGCACGATAGCAGGCTATGCGCGGACTCTCTCTCCTCTCGGTATTCTCGGCAGACCCAGCGCGTCACGATGGAAGCTGCTTCCGCGTATGGCGCGCAGCCTATTCTGGTCGTTGGCGACACCGCGAACGCACATGGCGGGTTGGCAGGTGCGTCGGATCGAGAGCGACGAGATCCAGCAGACGTCTTTGCCTTTGCCGACTCAAATGGCCGCCAGGGTCGTATTCGAGCGCAGTCCCGTGCTCCTGCGGCACGCGCTCGCCTGCCCCATGTTGCCGACAGAGCTCTATGGGCTGGAGAAGGACAGGCGGATTGGGGGTTACTTCCTGTTGAGTTACGCCCCAGGTCAGGCCCGTGTCGCCGATATGTGGCTCGCATCGGATGACCCTGCCGATTGGCGTGCGCTCATTCATGCGGCAGTGCATCGCGCCAGGAGCAAAAAGGGGCTCGCCGAGCTCATCGTCTGGTCGAGCGATCCGACTACGTCGCGGATTCTGCTGGACTGCGGTTTTCATGAGCGACTCAGTCTGCCGATTTCGTTGCTGGCCTCGCCGGGCACGTCGCTGCCACGCGACATAATGAGGGTCCAGATGCTGGATAGTGATGCCTTCTACCTGCACATCGGGGGGGATGAGCTGTGGGCATGAGCGCGCGAGCAAATCGTCCCATACGGCGCCATATCGCGTTTCAGGCGGGTTCGGTGACGCCTGCGGTGGGGAAGTGATGGCGGCATCTTCTGAAATCGCCAAGGCACGATGCGAGGTAAATGTACTGCGGGCCGCCGGCTCTGACTGGGACCCGTTCGTGATGGGCTTTCCGGAGTCGAGCATTTACCACCTGAGCGGCTGGACGGAGATCGCTCGCGAGGTCTTCGGCCATCAGGTCTTCTTCCTGGAATCCCGCGATGCATCCGGATCACTGGTCGGCCTGTTGCCCGTCATCCGCCAGCGAAGCTGGCTGCTCGGTAATTTTGCGACCTCGCTGGCGTTCTTCAACTACGGAGGTGCACTTGCTGCTGATCCTCTGGTCGCCCAGCAGATGATGATTCGAGCCGCGCAGGCAGCCGAAGCGCACGGCTGCAGTTACCTCGAGTTCCGTGACGCTCAGCCGCGGGCGGGCGAGTGGACCCGACGTACGGATAAAGTAACTCTGCGACTGGATCTGCCAGACACGGTGGAGGCGCTATCGAAGCGCCTCGGGTCGAAATTGCGCTCGCAAGTGAAGCGGGCGGACCGCGAAGGCGTCCACTGCCGGACCGGCACGGCGGCGCTACTCGATGACTTTTACGCCGTATTCGCCGAGAACATGCGCGACCTCGGCACCCCCGTTTATCCCAAGCGCTTCTTCGCCAAGATCCTCGAGCGCTTCGCGCAGCACTGCCAGTTGGTCCTCATCGAGTCGCACGGCGAGCCGTGGGCGGCTGCTTTTCTGGTGTTTTGGCGGGGCTGCGCCGAGGTGCCTTGGGCATCGTGCCGCGCCAAGGCGAAGCCCCTCGGCGCCAACATGAAGCTCTACTGGGAGCTGCTGTCGCTGGCGATCGGTCGCGGCTGTACGTCGTTCGATTTTGGTCGCTCCACCGTTGACAGCGGCACCGATCGATTCAAGCGCCAATGGGGCGCCGAGCCGATGCCGCTGCATTGGTGCCGCTGGGAGCGGCAGGGGACTGGCCACGACACCTCGAGAGGTCAGCACCCGGGCAAAGCGATGCAGATGGCAACTGCGATCTGGCAGCGGCTGCCCCTCCCGATCGCGAACACACTCGGTCCGCTCATCAGTGGATCATTGCCCTGGTGAGCCCCCTCAAGACAATTGCGAAGCGAGCGGTGGTGCGCACGGTAGCGCGGACCGCGCACCTCACCTGGCGCTGGCGCGGGCCGGGCGCACTCGTCGTTCTCATGTATCACCGGGTGCTGCCGCAGGATTCGCCGGCTCGCAGGACCGAGCAGCCGGGGATGTACGTGTCCCCGGAAACGTTCGATCTGCATCTGCGGGAGCTGAAGCAACGCTTCGAGCTCGTGCACCTGGACGAGTGGCTGCAACGGGCGAAGCAGGGCGCCACGCTGCCGCGACTCGCCTGCGCCATAACGTTCGACGACGGTTGGCGGGATAATTACGAATTCGCTCTGCCGGCGCTGGTGAAGCATGGTGCGCCGGCCACGATCTTTCTCGTCTCGGGCTTCATCGGCACGACGTATCTCTTCTGGCCGAACCGGCTCATGAACCTGCTGGAGAAGTCGTTCGCCGCGCCCGGCTCGGTGAGCTTTCCCGAGTCGTTGCGCCGCATCGCGGAACCCGTGTTGGTTCAGGCCGCGAGTCGCGGTGAGCTGCGCACGGATGATGCCGATGCCGTGATACAGGGCGCAAAGGATTTGAGTGAGGACGAGATCCGCGCCCTGGTCGCGGATGCCGAGAGGAGTTGTGGCGAGATGCGGGATGAGAGAGAGATTCTGGACCGCGAGCAGGTCTCGAGGATGGGCGCGACCGGGCTGGTCCGATTCGGCTCGCATACCGCCACCCACTTGCGGCTCGGCGGGCGGATACCCTCGCAGGAGTTGGAGCGCGAAATCGTCGGCTCACAGACTGCTCTTCGCGATCTATGCGGACAGACTGTCAATCTTTTCTGCTACCCGAACGGCGAGACCTCTGCGGCGGCGATCGATCTGGTCCGCCGGCACTACCTCGGCGCAGTGACCACCCGCAGGGGATGGCACAGCGCGAGCGGCGACCCATATCTGATCCGCCGCATCGGCGTGCACGAGGACGTGAGCAGTGCCCGAGAGGCTTTTCTCGAGCGCCTCAGCGGTTGGCTGTAATTCGAGAAGAATTCGCCACTACTTCCTCGAGCAGCGCCTCGTATCGTGTAAGCATGGTAGTCAACGAATACCGCTCGTGAACGCGCTTCGTTCCCCTGGCGGTCAGCGTCGCCGCCAATTCCTCTGACGAGAGGATCCGTTCGATGGCAAGAGCCAGGGCCGGCGGGTCGGCGGTCGGCACCAGGAGCCCCGCCTCGTCCTCGAGGATCTGCTCGGGACCGCCACTGCGGGTGGCCACGACCGGGACGCCGCAGGCCATCGCCTCGATACAGGCAATCGAAAAGCCCTCGGTAACGGAGCTCAGCACAAAGGCGTCCAGATTATTGAGTATCCGCGACACATCCGGCCGGAGCCCGAGAAAGGTCACGTTCCGTTCAGTGCCGAGATCCCTGCTGAGCTGTTGCAGCTGCCTGCCGAGCGCATTGGCGCAATCGCCGGCGATGACCATATGGAAACGCTGCGAGCGGTCCAACAAGGTGCGCGCGGCACGGAGAAGCACGTCATAGGCCTTAGGTTCCCGGACATTGCCAATCGCGCCAATGAGGGCCGTGTCATCGGTGAGGCCGAGTTCTGCTCGCAGCGATCGGTCCCGATGGGGCCGGAACTCATCGATATCGACGCCGTTTGGTATGGCAGCGCATTGCGCCGCAGTCAGTCGAAGCCGCGACTGTAGGTGATCGCGTAACCGTTCGGAGACGAATACCACCTTGCGGGATCGCCGGCGGACAATCGCGGCCTTAACGGATGAGAACCGTTCCGAATCGTGCACATCGGATTGCCCGTGCAGTACCGAGACGACGGGAATTGAGAGAAGCGTGCCCACCAGGCTGGCGTAGACCGCCGAGCCGTATAAATGCGCTACGATCACATCACTTCTGTGCTGCCGCGCGAGCCGCAGCAGCATCGAGAGATAGCGAACGTTGAACGAGCCCTTTGCAGGGACAATGTAGGAGGGCAGTCCGCTATGCTCGAGTTGCTTGGCGAGCCATCCTGCACCTCCGATCACGGCGGTGGGCTGAAATCGAGCGGGATCAAGCCGCGTAGCGGTCTGAAGAAAGACCGTCTCCGCGCCGCCGGGGCCGGCGGTGTCAATGATGTGCAATACACTGATCAAGTGATCGGTCCGGTTATGGTTATGTGGTGGTGAGGAGCGAAAATGACGCATCTTAGCAACATCGCGGCATGACGTCGCAGATGAGAGACGGTCTCCGGGCGTCTTCTTCTATCCACCGCCGTTTAAAGGTAAAGTCCCGGTCCGCGCCGTGTGCTGTCGATCACAGGATGTGAGCAGACCATGGACTAGGATGATTAATGCCAAGGTCGGTGCATCGTATCTGGGAGCCGAGTGTGGCAGAGGGTCCAGCAGGCGTGTTGGGTCGTAGGAACTATTTCGGAGAATCGTGGTCATGAAATTCTTGCGCGGCGGGCTGATGGCGGGGCTTTCTGTTGCATCGCTAGCAGCCTCTTCCCCTCAGGTGATGGCGGCTACACTTTCGGCAGGCAATCCAGATGGCACGCCGCAACTGCTGACCGAGTTCAACTTCGACACGGCTTCCGGCGCGACGGGTGCGCTGGCTTCGACTGCGCTCGGCCTGGCGAAGCTCGGTCTTCCGGGATGGAACTTCATGACCTTGAGGGGTGGTTCGATCGGCCTCGGGACTACAGCGTCGCCGACCTTGAGTGGGGTCAACGTGAACGCTCTGGAAGGTTCATATCCCGCACCGGGCGCCGGCGGCCAGTTTGTCGTGGCGAGTTACAACCTCGCGAGCTTGAACACTGAGGATATCTACATCGAATTCTGGGCGAAGATGCCCGGCGTAAAGGAAGGTTGCAAGTTCCTGAAGATATTCAGCGATCGCCCGACTGCGACTAACTATGCCAACTTTACAGTTTTTACCAATTACAGTGGTGGCGACTACGGCTCGGTTTACCAGGTGACCTTCGGCGACGGATCCGTTATTACCAACGATGGTGAGCACGGAATCAATCTCAACGGCAGCAAGCCTCAGGCCATTGGGCGCTCCTATGGCACGGCGAAGGTGCTCACACCGCAAATGTCGGGTTTTACGTCGGCGGATTGGGGCACGCAGTGGCACCATTTCCGCGTCCATGTCAAATTCAATAGCGGCACGACGGCGCAGAACGAGGTGCCCGATGGCGAGGTTTACCTCGAGATCGATGGCAAGGTGTATGTGGATGCGACGGGCCTCTACAACCGTAATCCGGCCAATCGCCCTATCCATAACGTAGAGCTCTTCGGCTGGGCACAACACGATCCTCAGCCATTCCAGCTCTGGTACGACGATATTCGGATCTCGACCGGGGGGTTCATGTCCCAGGCGCTGCCGGATCCTCCAGCGAACGTCAATGCAAATCTGACAGGGAACGACTGACCAGAAGGTTGTCGCACAGCGTAGACCCATGTAGATTCAAAAGCGCGGCAGTGGCGGCTGTGCAGGACAAATAAAAGAGGGCCGGTCGGCACAGGGGGAAGAGTGAAGACGTCTTCTAATCGGACGCAGCTCAATGGACTGCGGGCAATGGCTATCATAATGGTTTTGATGTCTCACTTCTGGATGTACGACGTCAGTCGCAGCGGGCTGAATCGTTTCTTCCAGAGCGGTTGGATCGGCGTGGACCTGTTTTTTGTCCTGTCCGGCTATCTGATCACCGATATCCTTATTCGTACGCGCGATTCACCTGGCTCAGGCAGTACTACGAGTCCCAGGAACTTGTGGGTACCATCGGCTATTCAATGAATGCCGCCTGCGCCGCCGGTCTTCGTTTCATGGGCGCTAGCTGATGGGTATTTCGCCCGAGCTCTCTCATGGAGCCCATTGCGGTATATCGGTAAGGTGAGCTACGGCATCTACCTCTATCACGCCTTCTGCTTTCTGGCAGTCGTGTACGTTGTACATTTCCATCAGACAATTGCAGGCGCTTTTGAGCAGATGGTGCTCACCTCGGTCGTGTCGCTTGGCGTTGCCGCATTGTCCTATCATCTATTCGAGCAGCCTATCCTGCGGCTCAAAGAAAGGCTTACGATCGCTCGGCCGCAGGTCGCCTAGCTCACCGCGCGAGTGCCGCCTTTCTTGCGGTAATACTCCGTAGATATGCGATGGAGCGGTCCGGTAGCGCCGCTGGATCATCGCCAATAGCCGATACCTGCTGCCTGTCCCCCCCACCCCCGGGCGAACAGGAAATCCGCGCTGCACTGCGCCGAACGAGGGCAAACGCCGGCTGACGAACGGGTGACGATGTGGCAGTCTGTAATACCCCGTGCTTAGCCAAATTCTGGCCATCGGCCAATAGCGTGAGCGCCCGACCTAAAACCAAGCCGTTCACTCCAGCAGGCGACTGCTAGACAATTGTGGGCCCGTCCATTTTACCCAGAGGCTTGCTGAATGACTGACGCGCGGCGTAGACCGAACCTGTTCATCATCGGCGCGATGAAGTCCGGAACTACCTCGTTGCACGAGTACTTGAACAATCATCCGCAGATAGCGATGAGTACGTGGAAAGAGCCGGCGTTTTTCGTCGAGGAATTGACGCTGCGCCGAGGTGAAGATTGGTATCTCAGCCTGTTCGAGAGCGACGAACGATATCGATACGTCGGCGAATCGAGCACCCATTACACCCGCCTTCCTGTCTTCCAGGGTGTGGCGGAGCGTCTATTCCGCTTCAATCCCGATGCCCGCCTCATCTATGTCATGCGAAATCCACTCGACCGCATCGTGAGTCATTACTGGCATAACACACAGATACGGGACTTCAAGCATGGAGGTGGTGAGCCGCGTCCGCTGCTAAAGGCAGTGAGGGAAGATCCTCAGTACTTGGCCTTCGGTGATTATGCGAGGCAACTGGAGCCGTACATCAAGCTCTTTGGGCGAAAGGCCCTGTACGTCTTGACCCTCGAAACTCTCGTTCAAAACCCGCAGCGTGAGCTCGACAATATCTACCAATGGCTAGGCCTGCCACCGCACGCGCTCGGAGAGCAATTCGCCCAGGCGCATAATCAACGACCCAAGGGGATAACCGGCGCTGCCGGCGCCGGCCTACTGTACAGAATTCGATTCTCGAACACATGGCATAGGGTGGCCCCGCATTTTCCCAAATGGGTCAAGGAGTGGGCCAAGAGGAGGGCCTACCGTCCAACGGACGAGAGTCAGTCGCTGCAGGAGATCGCTCGCTTGAGAGCTGAGATCGGCGATTTGCAGCGACACCAAATCGACAGGTTGCGTCGGCTCCTGAATCGAGAGTTTCCTGAATGGCGAATCGAGAACTAGCAGTGGCCACAACATCCTGATACTGAGCATGAAGCGCCTTAAATTTATCGATGGGCTAAGGGGTATCGCCGCGTGCATGGTGATGTTCTATCACCTCGGGAATCGCACGGGCTTAAAGCCGCTCACGCAGTGGGGTTATCTCGGCGTCGGAATCTTCTTCGTCATCAGCGGCTTTGTGATTGCCTCGACTCTGGACCGAGAGCTATCAGCTGCAGCTATAGGCCGATTCTTCGCTCGGCGCTTCGTGCGGTTAGACATCCCGTACTGGGTGAACATCACCGTTACCCTGGTGCTCGGGGCGGCGCTCTACCGATTTGGAGGGCCGATCCATCGATATACCGGCGAACAGGTAGCCGTCCACCTTGTGTATCTCCAGGACATCCTAGGCGTCCCTGAGATCAACCAAGTCTACTGGACATTGTGCCTTGAAATACAGTTCTACCTGACCCTAGCGTTTGCTCTTTGGGTTGCTCAGCGGGTGTCGTGGCGTGTTTTCCAAGGTGCACTCGTCGCAAGTATCGCCCTTTCGACTCTCTGCAACGCCGGACTCCTCCATTCTCCGCGGGGCTTGATGTTCCCGTATTGGTGGGCATTTGGACTCGGTGCTGCAATTTGCTTCTGGTATAGGGCAAGGATGAATGGCGCTGCTCTCTTCGCTGCCTTTGCTGCTGTGTCTTTTCTGCCTTTCGTATCTCTCGAAGCATGGCGCATTACAGGAGCTCTGACGGGGCTTGCCATCACTGGCGCACTCTATATGAAGAGTGAAAGTAAATGGCTGTCAGGGAACTCCTGGCAGTTCCTGGGTCGCATTTCCTACAGCCTCTATCTCTACCATGCCTTGATCGGCTGGGAGGCGCAAACATTCGCGCTGCGCTATATGGGGACTTATACCGCAGCTGCCTTCGGGATCGCCGTCAGTATCGGCGTCGCATGGCTTGCTTATGTCCTGATCGAACGTCCGGCCGTGCGTCTGAGTCATCTCGTGCCTCTTAGTCCGGCCCAAAGGGGTTTAAGCACGGCAAGTTCCGCGACCTAATTAGGAGCGGATCGTGGAGAACAAGAGGATTCTATCGCTCGATGGTCTTCGGGCAGTCGCCATCCTATTGGTTCTGATGTCCCACTTCTGGATGTACTCGGTCAGCCACGACGGCCTGAACCGCTTTTTCCAGAGCGGTTGGACGGGGGTGGATCTCTTCTTCGTCCTCTCCGGGTATCTCATCACCTCGATTCTTCTCAAAACTCGAGACCGCCCGACCTATTTCCGAACTTTCTATCTTCGTCGCACATTGCGGATCTTTCCTCCCTACTACGCGCTGCTGATCATCGTGTTTGTAGCGCTACCTCTGGTGCGGCCCGTTGAGCAGCGCCTGCGTGAGGATGGATGGATGTTCTGGCTGTATATCGGGAATTTCCTTTTCGCCGCCCACGGTTGGCAATCCATGCGCGCCCTCAATTTGACCTGGAGTTTGGCGATCGAGGAGCAGTTTTACCTCTTGTGGCCAGCTCTCGTACGGCTCGTCAATCGCCATTTCGGGGCCGTCTGCATCGCCCTCTGTATCCTTCTCCCGGCCCTGCGTTTCGCGCTATGGGACGCTCACGTAGGCTGGATGTGGCTGCATGTAATGATGCCGCTTCGGGCCGACTCATTCGCCTGGGGTGCCTTGGTGGCGCTCTACCCTCGTCGATTCGCTTGGGCCTCAGCGCTCATCATCCCGATCGCGATTCTCACCGGAATGAGAGAGTACTACCAGCCAGGGGAGATCGTCGGCACAATCGGCTATTCTCTGAACGCTGCTTGCGCCGCTGGCCTCATATCATTGGCGCTGCGCGACGGGCCCTTCGCCCGTACTCTCTCGTTTCGCCCTCTCCGTTACATTGGAGAGGTGAGCTACGGCATCTACCTCTATCATGCGCTCACGTTTCTCGCGGTAACCCACGTCGTGCACTTTCATCACACGGTGGCGGGAGGTTTCGAACAGGTCGTCGTCGTCTCAGCCATCTCCGTTGGCGTCGCTGCAATTTCGTATCACTTTTTCGAGCAGCCTATTCTGAAGCTCAAGAATAAGATTTCGATCGCCGCGCCGCGGCCCGCAATGCGTTGATTCACCAGGCCGTCGCCGCCTTCGTCCAATTGCCGTCCTCGCCAATCGCCTCCGCTGCGGCTAAAATAATGGGCGGGAGGAAGGTGATGAATGCATCGACGATCGCTCCACCGCGGCTGCCTTCGGACCTCTCGTTCCTGGCGCCCGTTGAGACAGACGGCCTGATGCGGGTAGGTAACCCGCACCGGGATGGAGGTTATGTGGTGCCAGGCGCCGCAGTGAGACAGTCGGATGCGCTCATCTCATTTGGCGTGGGTACGCATTGGTCGTTTGAGAACCACTTCAGGCAACTCAATCCGGCCGCTGAAATTCATGCATACGATCACACGGTGGGCGAGCTGCGCTTCAGGCGAGACTACCAGCGTGGTCTGGTGAAGTACTTATTCGTCCGTACGTCACTGGCGGACGTGCGTAACCGCTGGCGGATTTGGCGCTCCTACCGAGCCTTTTTTCCGTCTCAGGCGATGCATTTTCAGGAAGAGATCCACCATGGAGGAACGAAACCTAACTATGCTTCTATCGATAAGATATTTGCCAGGACGAGCTCCCAGCGTGTCTTCCTCAAGATAGATACCGAGGGTTGCGAATACTCCATTGTCGATGACGTTCTACGTTACGCGCCGCGAATAACGTGCATCACGATCGAGTTCCACGATACTGAAGCTCTCCGTGACACGTTTTGCAGTGCCGTCAAGCGATGGCAGCGCGCGTTTCACATTGTTCATCTGCACGGCACCAATCTGAATCATGTCACCTCGGATGGGCTGCCGAATTGTGTTGAGATGACATTCACGCCCGGAGCGGCGCCACAGGATGCCAAGCTGCGATCTTCTCTCCCCCTCGTTGGGCTCGACAGTCCAAACAATCCTAACCAGCCCGATCGCCAAATACGGTTCAGCTGACGAAGCGGTTGCCGCTCTTCGTCCAATCTGCCATTTCGCATCGCCGCGGCAAAGTGTGATTTCAGCTGCTCGATATGTCCGACTGTCCGGCTAGGAGCGAGTACGCGCCCCTTTGTGCCTGGCGTCCGGCCGTGTCAATATTAGATCCCCCGCCGACTGATGCGCAGCGGGCTTCCTGCCGTCGGCTGTTCCTGATTTTTTAGAAAGGCGTCCAGGCGGGCAGCTCAGTGGTGCAGGCACGCTCCAAGGGAGCTAATTGAGCCTATTGTGAAGACTTCCTCATTTGCGTGACGTATATCTGGATAGCGGCAAGAATAAAGTGGCTACAAAGCTCGGAAAAAGGGGCACTGGAGCAAGCTCGTTGCCCTCACATGGGGACGAAGTGCACCTAAAGGCCGACTCGGACTGGCCTCATGCCGTCATTGCGGGTGCGTATCGAACTGGCGTGCTCGGCATCAGGAGCTTGGTACGACGGAATGTGAACGCTACGCTTTTCGATTGCGACCCCAGCATGCCAGGGTTCAAGTCGGTCTATGGTCCGGCCCGGCTGTGCCCCAATCCTGATCTCGAGCCCGACGCATGGCTGAGCTTCATGCTGAGTCTCGCTCAGGAACATAAGCAACGTCCGGTGCTGATTGCGAGCGCGGATCAGTTCGTCACGGCGATTTGCAAGTATGCGGAGATCCTACAATCCCACTATATCTTCCCGAGCGGTATAACGTTGCATGGCGCCCTCGCTGAAAAGCGTACCCAATACAAGCTGGCATGGGAGCACGGAATGCCTATGCCGAGCACCGCGTTCGCTTCGTCGGTCGAGGAAGTCCAGGCTTTCGCACGCAGCGCTTTCTTTCCCTGTGTCGTAAAGCCCAATCACTTTCGCGAGTGGCAGAGGTTTCCGGTCGATCATCCTCTCAGCTACCAGAAGGTCGCGGTTGTGAACGATGCGTCGCAGCTTTGTGAGACCTACAAGTTGGCAAGCACGGTTACGCCGGAAGTAATTCTCCAGGAAATGATTCAAGGCGACGATTCGGTCAAGTCGGTGTACCTTTCCTGCTACGACGGCCAGGGCCGCCGCATTGCGAATGCGATGTTTCGCGAGCTTCGCTGTGACCCCATGTGGTTCGGTCCTGCCAGCGTGACCGAGCCATTCCTCGATCAGGAGGTTGACGCCATTTGCGATAAATTCCTGAAAAGCATGGGCTATAGCGGGCTCTGTGAAATCGAAGTCAAGCGCGATGCGCGTGATGGGCAAGTAAAACTAATCGAGGCAAACCCTCGCCTGACTGGCGGAGGCGATGCGGCCCCCTATGCAGGGGTGGACCTGTGCTGGGTGCATTACCTCGACCTGATCGGTCGGACGGCAGCTCCTGTCTCGCCTTCGAGTAAGCACTTCCGCCATATCGTATTGCGGGCAGATGCTCGTGCAGTGCCTGCATACCTGCGCGCAGGTGCGATCACGTGGCGGGAGGTCCTGCGTTCCTATCGAGGGCCGAAGGCGTACTACGATCTCGATTGGCGGGATTGGCGCTATTCCCTGGAGACGCTGTATGTCACGGCAGGAGCCTTTGTTTCGCGGATGCTTCGGCGCTGACCGGTAAGACCATGACGCCGCCTATACCGGAAACCAGCATCGTCATACGCGCGTTCAACGAGGAGCGATGGTTGCCCGAGCTGTTCGAGTCACTACACCGGCAGCAGTATCGGGACTTCGAGACGCTGGTAGTCGACTCGGGTTCCGTAGACAGGACTCGAGACATTGCCTCTGCAAATGGCGCCAGGCTCGTGCACCTGCGCTCCGAGGACTTTACTTTCGGTTATTCGCTGAACATTGGGATCGAGGCGTCGCGCGGATCGTTTATTGTCATCATTTCTGCGCACGCCACCCCGACCGATGAACACTGGTTATCGCGCCTGATCGCTCCCTTGCGGCAACCCGGCACCGCCATGGTCTTCGGCGGGCAACGCGGTCACGCGGTCTCGAAGTTTTCCGAGGCTCGCGATTTCGAGCGCGTGTTTCACACCAAGCCCATGAGCATGGATGATGATCACGTATTTGTGAACAATGCGAATTCGGCCATCAGAAAGGACCTCTGGGCACAGCATCGGTTCGATGAGGGCTTGCCGGGCCTGGAAGACGCCGAGTGGGCGAAACACTGGATTCCTCGAGGACTCCAGGTTCTCTACGAGCCCGGTGCCTGCGTCTATCATGTTCATACGGAAAGCTGGGCACAGGTGCGCCACCGGTTCCACCGAGAGGGCATTGCAGGACGTTGGACGGCGGTACGCATAATGCGGCACATTCCGCGGGAGATAGCGCGGGAGCTGTGGTGGGGTGTGAACGATCTCGGCCTGGCGCTGCGGCAGGGAAGGCTTGCGCATTTGGCCGGAGAGATAATGCGGTATCGATACAACAAAACTCTGGGTATTGTTAAGGGCATCTGGGACAGTAGAACGATAACGAATCCTTCGAAGCGCGCCAAGCTTCACTTCGACAAGGGATTCTCAGCTGTGGTCGTCCAGAATGTGCATTCAGCGGCAATCGAGCCGCGTTCGATCCCTAGCCTCAAGCCCGGCGAGATTTTGGTGCGGGTCGCCTACGCGGGGATTTGCCGAAGTGACCTCGAGCTATTCGATGGGCGCGCAGGCCGCCACAGGTCCGGATCGGCGATCTTCCCGGTAGTGCCCGGCCGGGAATTCTCAGGTACTATCGTATCGCTCGGCGACAAGGTGACCTCTCTCAAGGAGAGAGAGCGGGTTGTCGTACTGTCTGTCCAGGGGTGCGGCGCCTGTGCGGCGTGTGCGCAAGATATGGCGACGTACTGCCAGGACCGTCGGGAGATAGGATCGTTCGGTGTCGACGGCGGCTTTGCCGAGTATTGTGTAACTCGTGCCCGTTACGCACTCAAGATCCCTGAGGGATTGACTCTGCGTGAAGCGGCGCTTACACAACCCGCGGCAGTTGTCATGAAGGGATTACGTCGCCTCCGATCCGGGGCGTCAGTTGGTGAGTTGCGTCGCTGTGCGGTCGTTGGGGCCGATGCCGTTGGGCATCTCGCGACGAAAATCTTGCTGCTGCGAGGCCATCATGTGGTCGCATTTGGAACTGAGACTGCCCAGCTGGAAGTGTTGAAGGGAGTTGTAGAAGTCCGACGAGACCTGAAGGGCCTCGATTGCTTCGATTTGATCGTGGAAACCACTGGCGATCAGCGCGTACTCACAACTGTATTGGGACAGTCTCGTCCGGGTGCGACCTTACTACTGTTGGCCTCTTCGTATGAGAATGAGGCCATCGGTGTCGATCAGGTCGCGGCGTACGACAAAACCATTGTTGGTACCGTTGGCTGTGGTAGAGAGGATTTCGTAGAAGCCCTTGCGACCCTTCCGAATCTCGATTTGAAACCGATGATGCAGCATGTGTTCCCCATGGAAGAGTTCAAGATTGCGTGGAGCGCGTTTCGCGCGAATTCGTCTCCGAAGGTGATGCTCAAGGCCGATCCGGGTGCTGTCTAAGGGGATTTGTTCGATTTGACGATGCCGTGCCGCTCGTACTGCGCGTGCGCTTGCACGTCTGAGCGGCACGTGTCCCGAAAGGCACCTGCCCAGCTACCTGGTGTCCGTGATCTGCGTCACACGGGACGGCGGTGGCTGTCAGCCATGCGATTTTAGACATATTCAGTTGACTGGTGAGCGGCACGGTCGTGAAATCTGTCCTCGGACGAGAGTGGTGATTCCCAGACGGTCGGCAATGGAAAAACTGTACACATTCAGCCCTAAGGCTCTCTGGTCGCAATTCAAGCAAGAGCACTTCGCCTTCTGGATGCTGTGTATCTATTTGACCTTGCAGTACTTCGATCCTGCCAAGATCTATCAGTCCCTCGACGTGCTCCCGTGGGACAAAATTTTTCTAGGCCTCACCGTACTTTCATGGCCGATGGACCCGAAGCGACGCTGGGTGCGTGATCCGGCGAATATATTGATGACGCTATTTCTCGTTGTGCTCATCCTTGCCTCAGCTTTGGCGACCTACCCCTCGATATCCTGGAGTCATTGGTTCGATTACATCGACTGGTACGTGATCTATTTTCTAATAATCAACATGGTTACGACCGGTGAGCGCTACCTCATCTTCCTCGCCATTTTTCTCTTGGCGAATTTCAAGCTTTCTTTCTTCGGCGCGCGCACATGGGCCGCGCGTGGATTCGGCTTTACCAGCTGGGGTCTCGTAGGTCCGCTGGGGTATTTCAACAACTCATCGGACTTTTCCTCGGAAATGCTGATGTTTGCGCCCATTGCATTCGAGCTCGCGCTGTTCATCAGGCCATTTGCCCGCCGCGTGACCTACTGGTTCTTGATGCTCGGTGCGATAACTGGAGCCATGTCTGTCCTTGGCGCCAGCAGCCGTGGGTCACAGGTCGCTTTGGCTTTCCAGGGAGCCTGGACGTCCATTCAACACAAGCTCAAAGTAAGCGTGCTGATCGGGGTCGTGGTGCTCGCCGGGGTCGGCTACGCCCTGTTGCCAGCCGCGGAAAAGGCGCGCTTCGCGAACATAGGAAAGGACAGCACTTCCGTGCAGCGACTGGATTATTGGAAGGCGGGATTGAAGATGATCGAAAATCATCCCGTTCTTGGAGTGGGATATTTCAATTTTGCGCCGGTCTACGCTGCGCATGACCAGGCGCATCTCTGGCATGGCAAGTCGCAGCTACCGCACAATATTTTCATTCAAGTGGGTACGGATGCGGGCCTGATCGGCCTCGCGATCTTCTTGGCATTGATCTATCGAAATCTCAAGGTCGCGGGAGATATTCGGCGGGCTTGCGCGAAGGATGCGGAACTGCCGGCATTTGCAGCTAGCGTGGCCCGAGGCTTGACGATCACGGCTTGGGGCTTCGTCATCGCAGGTCAGTTCAATACCGTGACTTACTATCCTTTCTTTTGGGTGAACCTGGCGCTGACCGTCTCCTTGGGGAGCGTTGTGAAGAGAAGCGCGGCAGAACGGGCGCTCGTTGCTCCAGCCCGCCAATCGCGTCTCGGCGCCCAGGGGGCAGTCGGAACAGCGTGGGCCACCTCCGGCGGGCTGCGAGCCTCGCGAAGTGCTCATGACCCAGGCGCTTAGAGTATTGCACGTTGCATCGGGTGATCTTTGGGCGGGAGCCGAGGTTCAAGCCTTTACGCTGGTCTCACATCTCGCGCGAATGCCCCATACCGAGATTGCGACGGTCCTTATGAACGAGGGAACGCTCGCCCATAAACTGCGCTCAGCCGGCGTAGCGGTCCATATGTTGGATGAGCAGAAGATGACGTCGCCGCGGATCCTTGTCCGGCTGTGCGCGATCCTGCGCAGTTGGCGGCCGGATGTGATCCATACGCATCGCGAAAAGGAAAATATCCTGGGTTCGGTGGCGAGCCGCTTGTGCTGGAATGTCCCGTCGGTTCGGACTATGCACGGTGGACGGGAAGATTCAGGGGTAATGGGATGGGAGGCCGCGCGCAGTGGCGCAGTACGTGTGCTCGATCGCTGGTGCGGTCGCGCGTTGCAACAGAGAGTCATCGCAGTCACCAGCGAGCTGAGCGTGCGAGTGGCGGGCGACTTCCCGGCTGAGAAGATCGCGGTGATCGAAAACGGCGTCGACGTCGAGGCAGTCCGCTCGAAGAACGGTGTTGCGGAGTTCAGGGCGGCGGAGCCGGATGCGACCCATGTGGGGATCGCAGGCCGCCTGGTGGACGTCAAGCGAGTGGATCTTTTCATAGAAGCGGCCGTGCTCTTGCTCCGAGAGTGTCCGCAGCGCCGCTGGAGATTCCACGTCATTGGCGACGGCCCAGAGCGGCAGAGCCTGGAGGAACTCTCGCGGCGTCTGCAGCTCGGCAATAACATGGTATTCCACGGCCATCGGCAGGATATTGAGAGCTGTGTTGGCGGATTGGACGCTCTGGTCATTTGCTCTGACCATGAGGGCATGCCAATGATTTCGCTCGAGGCGGCGGTCTTGGCAGTACCTACGGTCGCACATGCCGTCGGCGGAATGCTCGAGGTGGTCCCGGAGGAGTTTCTCGTCTCTCGGCATGACGCCAGGGGTTACATGGTTGGGATTCTGCGCGTTCTTCGGGCAGATGCTCGTGCAATCGCGGCGAAACACGCTACTGATACTATCGCCCGTTTTTCGGCGGCGCGAAATGCAGAGAGGATACGTGTGCTCTACGAAGAGGTACTGAGAGAGAGGCGTGGCAGCACAACCACGGGTGAAAAGGCGGAATAATGGCCGAGCCATCGCAACCGCCGGGGTCTGACCGGGGAGCACGCAGCTTTGCAGGTCACGCGGCCATCTACGCAATTGGAAACATTGCGCGCAGGTTCGTTGGCTTCGTAATGCTGCCGATCTACACGAGGTTCTTGACGCCGGCGGACTATGGTGTCATTGGCCTGCTCACCTTTGCGCTCGCCCTGATGGAGCCTCTTCTCGGCGCGAGGTTGGGGTGGGCGGTGCCGAAGTTCTACTTCGATGCCCGTGATCACCGCGGCAGGCGGACAGTAATCTGGGGCGCCCTGATTCTCACTGGGGCCGCGAGCGCGGTGTCTGTACTGGTGCTCGTATTATTCCGCAATGTCGCGGCCGAGATCCTGTTCGGGAATCGTAAGTACGCGCTTGCTCTGGGATTGTTTGCGATAAGTCTTTTGACGCAACCGATCGAGCAGGTCGGGATGACGTATCTCCGCCTGCGGGAGCGGTCGGGCTTGTTCCTGACCTTCAGCGTGTCCAAGTTGCTCCTACAGCTTGTGCTGAACCTTCTTCTGGTGGTGTGGTGGAGGGGGGCCGTCTTGGGAGTAGTGCTGAGCGCAGTAATTTCCTCCGTCCTCATCGCCGCTGGAAGCTCAGCCTACGTTGCGGTTCACGAAAGCCCGGCGTTTGACTGGCAGGTGACGAAGAAGATGATGCAATTCTGCTGGCCTCTATGGCTGTCTGCCATCGCCGGCATCTACATCGGCGCATCGGGTGCGTTATTCTTGAGGACGTTCGACACGCTGAGCGACGTCGGACGGCTGCAGTTAGCCCTGAAATTTGCGACCACCGTAGGCATGCTGCTCTGGGCGCCGTTCCTGCAGCACTGGGAGCCAATGAGCTTTCGCTATTACAAGGAGGTGGATGGCAAGCGGAAATTTCAAGTCGCCTTTCTTTCAATATCGGCACTTATGTTCATGGGCGGAGTGATAGTCAGCATTTTCGCAGAACCAGTCATCAAGGTGATGGCTGCAAAGTCCTTCTATGCGGCGGTGAGTGTGGTGCCTGTGCTCACGTTTGCCGCTATCTTGGATAGGCTGAGAACCTTCTTCGACTTCAGCTTCATGATCACAGACCGCACGAAGATGCGCGGAGCATACCAATACGCTACGGCGGTGGTAATTACCATTGCATACGTTGTGCTCATTCCGCGATTTGGGTTGAATGGGGCGGCGGCCGCGCAGTGCCTGACGTTCGTGGGTACCTTCATCTTTGTGTACATCCTCTCGCGGCGCTACTACGACCCGGAAATAAGCCTTCTGCCGGTAGGGTTATTTTCACTAGTCGGCATCGGCGGCTATGTTGTCGTGATCCTAGCAGCGCGGATACCGAATATGGGCGTCGATCTGCTGATAAGGACGTGCGTAGCGCTGGTCGCGTGCGTGCTCATTGCCGTAGTGGCTCTTAGAGCGATCCGAGCGGTGGATGTCTCTCTGTTGGAAAGCCTGCCTTCGCCGCTGCATAAGCTGGGGCGAATACAGTTCGGGAGGCTATTGGGGATTAGATGATTGGGAGCAGGGGCGCTTAATGAAGAGATTGCTCAACAGATTACTCTCCAGGGACACTTCGCCTCAAAGTGTGGTGGACGAGTTGAGGCGCAAAGGAATCGGGCAGGATCAGATCAGGGGCGTTCATCTCGCGCATGTCTATCGGCGCCTGAACAGCGTAGCGAGCGCGCCGGATTTCGATTCCATTGCCGGGGTGCTGCCAAGTCATTTGCCAGAGGGCGTTGACGTGGATCGTCCCGTGGTTGGCGTCATAGTGGAGACGAGGCGGCATCCATTGCTCGAGTCCGTTGTATTGAACTTCAGCAGAACATTAGAAATTCCAATTCAGCTATTCCATGGCAAGGGAAACCTCGAGTTCATTACCTCGAGTGCGATCTCCGGTCTCATGCATGCGGGCAAGGTCGCCCTCGTTCAATTAGAGGCCGACAGCGTCGATGCGAAGAAGTACAACGCCCTGCTCATGACGAAAGGATTCTGGGATCTCCTTGGGTCGCGAAATAAGATCTTGATGTTTCAAACAGATACGATCGCGTGCGAGCAGTCGGAATACAGGTTGAGCGACTTTCTGTCGTTCGACTATATTGGTTCCAAGTGGCCGCGCGATCGGCCTGTGGGCCTATTGATTGATGGCGGAAACGGCGGCTTGAGCTTGCGGGACTGGAAGAAGTCGTATGAGTGTCTGGTGCGCTTCCCGCCGGAGAAATGGAGGGGAGGGGAGGACGGGTACTTCGCATTCCACATTGATTTGATGGGAGGAAGGGTGGGAAGAGACATAGATTGTGCGCGATTCTCTACCCAGTATGAGTTCTTGTGTAGAAGCTTGGGGGCGCACAGGATTACCTATCTGGATCAGCCCAGTAGGACCGCATTTCTGGAGTACTGCAAGGAGGCGGAACGTTTGATCGAGTGAGCGTGTTTAGGGCTGGGTCGATTAAGCGTTGGGGCGGCGAAAATCAGTGAGCGGCGTTCGGCCGAGGAGCCTCGCTGCTGCGCTCGGTAGCAGGCGAGTTATGCTGTGACTTTGGGGCGAGGAAGTATTGTGTAATCTCGGCTAAGGAGTTTGCCGAAAACATTTCTTCGACCCGCCTTCTGGCGTTGAGCGCAATCCGTCTCCTGAGGGTGGCATCGGTCTTGAGATTCATGACGAGCACGAAGGCCTCGTCGTCCGTGTCAAACAGAAGGGAATCCTGCCCGTCATGGAGAAAATGCGAATAGCCTCCGCGCCGATGTGCCACAACTGGGACGCCGCAGGCCATGGCCTCGAAAACAACACGTCCATATGTTTCGAACCAGTTGTCGCTGGTACGGTAAAGGAAGCAGTCTAGTCCTTGCATGAAGGTGATGCTGTCAGGGGTGGCTCCGCTTCTTGAGACAGATTTCTGGTCGGGATAAGTGGGTCCGTCTGGGCAGTTGATGATGTTCTCTTCGTCTTCGGTGTTCGTCAATCGTTCCCCACGCAGTGCAGTCTCCCGGCCCGAAGGGGCGGGAGAAGCTCTTCGCTGCCGAGGT
>JBOIAB010000229.1:0-10457 GCA_050738635.1 Steroidobacteraceae bacterium | reverse complement strand
CCTGCAGCCCGCGTGATCGGGCCGAACGGCGACTTTCTAGACTCTGTCTATAAACCGACATGAAACAGTCAACTCCGGACCAGCATAGCTCCTCAACCAAGATCCTCAGTCCGACAGGCTGCTAGGCGGTAGTCATAAGGTAATACCGGCGCATGGGTCCGTCAAGGGCCCCTCAGGCAGGCGGATCAGCACACGGTCAGTGATCTTTTGGGGCATAGGCGCACACCTGCGTCGCGCGGACCGCGTCCGCCTCGGACGCGAACCCCGACGGAGATATGCGTTCCCCAGCCTAGACCCGCTGCACCGAATTGCAACACCCCTGGGTGCGCACGTGTTGCAAAAGCTTATCTATCGACGCGACCGTCCCGGTGCCTACCGACCGAGCCCGAGCAACACCTTTAGGCGGGCCAGGACGGACTGCAATGTCGCCCGCGGCACGGTGCTGAGCTTCGCCGCGTTCCTCGCCTTGGTGTCACTGGTTCGCATCTGATGAGGAAGAGCGACGCCCGTGACTGGCAGCCCGGGTGGGATCGGGACTTCGAGATCATTGCGCGCACCGGCTGCGCGCCCTCCCTGGGTCGTGATCGCGCAGACCATCGCAAGTCCAAGCGCGGAATGAAGTGCATCTACGGAGACGACGAGCACGGGCCGTCGCCCGCGCCGCTCATGTCCGACGGCCGAGTCCGCGTCGAGCCTTTTCCCATGCTGCGTGTAACGCCCAGGGAACAGCTGGCGGCAATCACTTGGCGTTCGCAATGGGCAGCAGGAATTCGACCAGGTGTTTGAGCGGGTAAAAAAGGCAGGAATCGGCTACGGCGACCAATTCGACTCGGTCGGCAACATGAAGGGCCCCGGTAGCGGGGCAGCTGCCAGGGGAATTGGCAAGGCCGTCTACTTCTTTGATCCCGACAAGCATCTGATCGAAATACGGCACTACGGACCGTAGCCCTGTGGCCGGGAATGCCCATGCGACGCATGACAACCGCCCTTCCGTGCGGAGCTTGCCGCCGACAAGTCTGCCCCTTTTGTGATGCGGTCCAGTCCGGGCGGGGACGGATTTCTCGATAGCTTCGCCTCTCGCGGGCGCGCCGCCGTTACGCTCAGCCGGCCGACAGACATTTCGGATGAATTGGGAACGGCAGCACGGGACGCCAGGGTATTTCCTGGCTATCGTGGCGCGTATGAGCCGTTCCAGTGGAGCTCGGCGGATCCTGCTGATCGACGACAACCCGGCGATCCTCGAGGATTATCGGAAGATTCTCGCCCCGCGCGGTCCCGGCGTCGCCGGGCTACTGGCTTCAGAGGCAAATCTCTTTCGGACGCCATCGCCGCGACCCTCCACGCGCGAGCCCTTCGAGCTCGATTCGGCAACGCTGGGCGAGGCGGGTGTCGACCTTGCTCGCCAAGCCGTAGGGAGGGGGAATCCGTACGCGATGGCGTTCGTCGACATGCGCATGCCCTCGGGCTGGGATGGCCTCGAGACGATCGAGAGGCTCTGGGAGGTAGACCCGGACGTTCAGGTAGTGATCTGCACCGCGTACTCCGACTACTCATGGGACGACCTCCTCGGACGGTTGGGGCGCGCCGATCGGTTCGTGATCCTGAAGAAACCTTTCGACAGCATCGAGGTGCGTCAGCTTGCCGAGTCCCTGACGGAGAAATGGCGGCTCTCCCGTCAGGAGCGCAGCCAATTCCGGGACCTCGAGCGCCGGCTCTGCGAGCGCAAGATGGATCGGGAGGCCATCCTCGAGCTCGACGCCCTGCTCGGGAGGAGCGCCGCCCCGGCTTCTCGCGGGCTCCCGGCTCGAGGCGCGCGGTCTGCGCGCTACACGGCCTTGGAGGCTGAATTGCGGCGAGCCATCGGAGCGCGAGAGCTCAGCGTCCATTACCAGCCGCTCGTGGAGATTGCGAGCCGCCGGGTCGTCGCGCTCGAGGCGCTCGTCCGGTGGGAGCACGCGACGTGGGGGTCCGTCCCTCCGGTGGAGTTCATTCCGCTCGCGGAACAGACCGGTCTCATTCTGCCTCTGGGGGAGCTTGTTCTGCGGCTCGTTTGCGAGCAGGTGGCGAGTTGGCAGAAGGAGGGCGTGACGGTCGTGCGCACCGCCGTGAACGTCTCCGCGATCCAGCTCGAGCGCCAACCATTCGGAGATCTGGTTCGCTCAGTGCTGCGCGAGACCGGGCTGCAGCCGCATCAACTTGCCCTCGAGCTCACGGAGAGCGCGCTCGTCAAGAGCATCGACGACCATGCCGCGGCGCTCCAGCGACTGCGGGACGAGGGCGTACAGATCGAGGTCGATGACTTCGGCACCGGCTACTCGAGCCTGAGCTACCTGAGGAAGCTGCCGGTCGATACCCTGAAGATCGATCGAAGCTTCATCGCCCACCTTGACCACAGTGGGTCGGACGAGGCGATCGTCAGCGCGATTCTCGCACTGGCGAGCAATCTCGGACTGACGGTCGTGGCGGAGGGAGTGGAGACACCAGGGCAGCTTCAGGTCCTCGGCAAGCACGGTTGCCAATTCGCGCAGGGGTACTACTTCAGCCGTCCGCTGCCGGCCGCGGAATGCCGGCAACTGCTCGTCGGTTTGAGCAGCAGTTCCCTTACCGACACACTGCGCCTCAGACGCTCACATGATGGGTGACGTGCCCGTAGACATCGTCGACCATGACGGTCTGTGATGTCCGTATCGCTTGTCGGACTTCAAGAAATCCTCTTCACGGCCGATACTGCTGATCAGGTGAGGTCTCGGGCCTCCACGCGGGGGTGATGTGAGCAGCGGGCCAGTCGACGGGACGAGCACCGGCAGTGTGATCGCCTCCGCAGACTCGCGTTCGTGGCGCGCGCAGGGTGGAACCGCGCGAGGCAGACGGAAGTCGTCAGGCTCCCTTCGCAGGCGTGCTGAGGAGCTCTATCGGGCCCGCCGGCATACGCTCAATGTCACGGCGGATCGGACTGTCCTCATGGTGCTGCCGGTACTGTGGCTGGGCATCGTCGTGCTCGCGGCGCTGCAAGTCCGTTCGGGGGCGGCGACAGGGCTCTGCTCCGCCGGACTCACGATGCCGACGGTGATGCTTCTCGGCGCTCTCGTTGCGGCCGTGCCTGTTTACCTTGCCACGTTTAAGCCCGGCAACGCGGCGACTCGTCTCAGTCTCGCTGCGTGCCTGGCCGTCTACTACGCGCTGTCTCTCTGGACCACAGCCGGCCGTTACGATGTCCAGTTGTGCCTGTTTGCCGCTCTGGCTCTCCTTGCCTTTTACCGCGATTGGCGTCTTCTCGCGCTGGTGTGCGCAGTTGCGCTGCTCGCGCAATACACCTACGCCACGCTCGTCTGCGCCGGCTCGGGGGTGCTCGATCACGCCCTGGAGCAGGATGCCTGGCTGATGCTGGAAATGGGCGTGCTCAATCTGGTTTGCGCTCGAGGGACTTGGTTGTTCCGCAACAACGCACGCGAGGCGGCCAAGCTCGAGCACGAGCGTTTGAAAGCTTATCACGAAGTTCTCGAGCGGACCGCACAGCTGCAGGCGAGCAGCGAGCAGTATCGCGCGCTGCTGGAATCCACGAGCGCGCTCCCCTGGGAGCTCGACGACGGGACGGGCGCCTGCACCTACATTGGCTCACAAGTCGAGCGCCAATGGGGCTGGCCGGCGGATCGCTTCAGGCAGAATGACTTCCTATTCTCCTGTGTCCATCCCGACGACCGTCCGGCGTTCGCCCAGGCGTTGGAGGAGGCCGTGGCATCGCATGATGTCGCGATTGACTCCCGCTTCCTATTGCCGTCAGGTCGTTACGCGAACGTGCGCAGCTTCATACGCCATGCGCCAGACAGCGCGGACCGCCGGCGGGTGCGCGGATTCAGCATCGATGTCACGCTGCAGAAGAAGATGGAGACCGAGCTCCAACAGGCGCAGAGGCTGGAGTCCGTTGGTCGCCTTGCAGCGGGAATTGCCCATGAAATCAATACCCCGGTGCAGTTCATCAGTGATAACTGCTACTTCCTGAAGGACGCCCTGCCCGAGGTCAAAGCCGTCATCGAGCGTTATCGCGAGGCTCTGCACGCGATGGAACCAGGATCGCCGAGCGCCGGCGAGGCTCTGAAGCGGGCACTTGTCGAGGATCAGGCTGCCGACATGGGGTTCCTACTCGAGAACATGCCGACCGCTGTCGAGCGCTCCCTCGAAGGCTTGGATCGGGTCACGAAGATCGTCAGGTCCATGAAAGAGTTCGCGCATCCCAATGAGGACGCGCCCTCCTCCGCGGATCTGAATGCCGCGATACAGAGCACGCTCACCATCTCACGGGACGAGTACAAGTACGTTGCTGAAATCGAGACACGGCTCGGGGAGATTCCGCCGGTCGTCTGCTACGTGGGTGAGTTCAATCAGGCTCTTCTCAACATCATCGTCAACGCCGCTCACGCCGTAGGCGAAGCGGTAGCCGGCACCGATCGCAGGGGACTCATCACCATAGCCACCGCTGTGGACCGAGACGAAGTCGTGGTGTCCGTGTCAGACACCGGACCGGGTATACCTGAGGGGATTCAGGACAAGATCTTCGATCCGTTCTTCACCACCAAGGATGTGGGCCAGGGGAGCGGGCAGGGACTCGCGATCGCCCGTGCCGTGATCGTCGAGCGGCACGGGGGAAGACTGACTTTCGAGACGGAGCGGGGACGGGGCACGACGTTCGTGATCCGGCTGCCGATCAGCCCGAAGCAGGAATCAAATGCCCTCGCGCAAGAAGAGGAGCTCCTTACGTGAGCGCGCAGACGTGGAAGCCGATCCTCTTCGTTGACGATGATCCGGCAACCCTGAACGGACTTCGGCTGCGGCTGCGCCGTTTCACCAACCGATGGGACATGCATTTCGCGGAGAGCGGTGAGGATGCGCTCGATGAGCTCGAGAGGTGTGATTTCCACCTGGTCATCGCCGACCTGCGCATGCCGGGCATGGACGGCGTCGAGCTGCTGCGAACCGTGAGCGAGCGTTGGCCGCACGCAATCCGGATCGCGCTTTCGGGATACGCTCGCGAGGAGCAGGTCATCCGCCTCCTGCCCTACGCGCACCAGTACCTGAACAAGCCGTGCCAGTCGCCACAGCTCGAGGACCTCATCGAGCGCTGTCTGTGGCTGCACGAGCTTCTGCCTGAGCCACGGCTGCGCGCGCTCGCCGGGACCGTGCGGACTCTCCCAGTGACAGTAGAGGCGCACACGGAGCTACAGGCGGTGCTGACGCAGGAGAACCCGGGAATCAGTGCCATTGCCGGGATCATTGCCTCAGACACGGCGCTCACCGCGAAGACTTTGCAGCTCGCAAATTCGGAGTTCTTCCGGCTGGGCCGGCGGATCACCAACGTCGGGCAGGCTGTCGGCCATCTGGGTGTCGGAGTGATACGAACTCTGGCGGCCTCGACCCAGGCGTTCTGGGAGGGAGCGGAGCACGAGAGCGCACCTTTGAGGCTCGACGAGCTGCAACATCATGCCGCCAGAGTGGCTGCGGCAGCACGATCTCTTGCCCGGGACACTCCTCATGCGGATGACGCCTGGGCCGCGGGCCTTCTGCATGATGTCGGGTACTGGATTCTGGCGCGCGACTGCCAGCCTGAGCTTCTGCGCAGTCTACAGCTCGCCGCCGAGGAGGGGCTGCCGCTCCACGAAGCGGAGATGCGCCTCATCGGCGCATCACACGCTCAACTTGGCGCCTACTTGCTGGGCCTTTGGGGTGTCCCCGCTGCAGTGGTCGAGGCTGTCGCGTACCACCATACGCCGCAATGTGTCAGGCAATCGCATTTTGACGCTCTTGGCGCGATCGCTGTCGCGCAGGCACTCTGCCGCACGGACGATGCTGAGATATTTCACGGCCGGTCGACGGCCGGGTCGGGCGTTAACGCCGGCTACCTGAAGTCCGTCAATGCCCCGTTTGATTGGACCGAAGCGGCTCGTCGTGTAAAGGCGAGCCGTAGGTCTTTGGAGGCTCCGTCATGACAAGCCCAGAACCAGTGTGCGTCCTGTGTGTCGACGACGACCCCAGGATCGTTGAAGGGTTGAGTCTGCACCTTCGCAAGGACTATCGAGTGCTGACCGCGCTCAGCGGGACCCAGGCGCTCGAGCGCCTGAGGGAGGCCGGTGGGGCCGCTGTCGTGATATCCGACATGCGCATGCCCGGAATGGACGGCGCGACTCTGCTCAATCGCATCATGCAGCTTTACCCTGATGCGACTCGCATCCTGCTGACCGGGGAGCCCGGAAAGGACAGCGGCGTTTCGGCCGTCAACACCGCGCACGTCTTCCGGTTTCTGCTCAAGCCTTGCCTGGCGGATCAACTCAGGGAGGCCGTCGAGGAGGGTGTGATACAGCACCGACTGGTGATCGCCGAGCGCTCGATCCTGAGGGAGACCCTCATCGGCTGCATCAAGGCCCTGGTCGATGTGCTGGCCATCACGAGCCCCGTCGCATTCGGAAGAGCGAGCCGCGTCAAGCGACTGGCGATGGAGCTGGCGGCCCGGCTCGACTGCGGGCACTTCTGGCAGCTCGAGGCGGCGGCGATGCTCTCGGAGATTGGCTACCTCTCTCTGCCCGAGGAATTGGTTGAGAAACTCCATTGCGGCGCGCAGCTGAGTCCGGAGGAACAAACGCTGGCGGGCGGTGTGACTGAGGTCATCAACTCTCTTCTGGAGAATATCCCGCGGTTGGAACCCGTGATTCAGATCTTGACGGCGGTCAACTGGACGGACGAGCAGATCGCACGGCTGGGTGATGGCACCATCGGCCTCGGTGCGCGCATTCTGGGTCTGGTGCTCGAGTACGATAGTCTTACCTCGCAGGGCATTGCCGTGAGCGACGCGATACAGACCCTTCGGTGCAGGACCGACCGCTTCGGGCGCGATCTCATCGAAAAGTTCGGCGCATACGTCGGCGCCGCCAATACGGGCGCGGAGGTGCGCGAGATGCCCTTGGGCGTCGTTGAGCCCGGAATGGTGATCATGCAGGACGTGCGAACACCGCGCGGCCTGCTATTCGTGGCGCGAGGCTTCGAGGTGACGGGCGTTTTCCTGGAGCGAATCCGCAACTTCGGTCAAGACATGCTTCACCGGCCCGTAAAGGTCCTACTGAACGTCAAGGCAGAGCGTGCGGCTGGCTCGTGAGGCTACCTGCACAGCCGGCCGATACCGCTCCGGCGGCTCGGGCGTTGGTCGCCGGATCATGTCATAAGGATGGCCGTGATGAAGTCGTCCGTCTCGGGAAGCAACGTCGCGCTCAACAAACTCTGCGACATCCTTTCCCGGGGGCGCGGTGGTCTTTCCGCTGGTTAGCGCGGCAGCGCCGGTCCCTGAATGGCGAAGAGAGCGCGTGCTCTGGCGGCCTCAAGGTCGCGAGCAAAGTCTCTGAGATAAAGCCTCTTCGCTGAACCCCGTCGCCCCTTCCTTACCCGTCTTCGCATCGAGGGCATGCACGTGGCCCGGGTTTCCATTGCTACGAGGTCATGGAGTGGGGATAATAGCGAATGGGGTCCCATGGGCATTCAACTGCAAATCCCGGTTGGTGTCACGCGCGTAATTGACAGCTGTTTGTCCAGGAAGAATTTCATGCCGGATTTAACTGCTTCAATCGACGGCGGCCTTGGACCACTATCAGGTTTATTGGTTCATGGTAGACGCCAGCGACAGGGATGTAAGCTGGTCCATGTCGCCAGGGGTGGCGAAAGCGACTCTGTCGCTGGAGGGCTCGGACCCACGGAGCGCGAAGCGTGGATCGGCTCTGCGTTTGCGCTCACATGCCTTGGCCTCGTCTGGGTAGTTTGTTAGATGGCACAAGCGGTCATCGGTGGAGGACTTCTTGCACTCGGGATTCTCGGACTGGCCCTGTTCGCGATCCGTCGGGACTTTGCCGGTCGAGCGCGAGCCGAGAGCGCTCTACGCAAAGCGAAGGATGAGCTCGAAGTGCTCGTTGAACAACGCACCGTCCAGCTTGCACGCCAGGCGTCCATTATTGAATTCTCCGACGATGCGATCGCGAGTAAGGATTTGGCCGGCATCATCACTAGTTGGAACCCTGCCGCGGAAAAGTTGTTCGGCTATTCCGCCCAGGAGGCGCTCGGTAAGCCGATGGCGATACTGATCCCGCCGGAGCGTTCTGAAGAGGAGCCCGCCATCCTGGCGCGCATTGCAGGCGGTGAAATGACAGATCATTTCGAAACAGTGCGGGTGAGAAAAGATGGTCGGAAGATCGATGTTTCCGTCACCATCTCCCCCATACGGGATGGCAAAGGCAAGATTGTCGGCGCATCGAAGATTGCCCGGGACATCACGGATCGCAGGCTCGCCGAGCAGAAGGTACAGGCCCAACTGGCGCGGTTGAATCTGCTTCAGCAAATCACGCGCGCCATCGGCGAGCGTCAGGACATACAGAGCATCTTTCAGGTGGTCATCCGTACGCTCGAAGAGCATCTGCCGGTGGATTTCTGCTGCATCTGCCTATATGAGCCGGCCGAGAACAGCCTGGTCGTCAATGGCGTCGGCTTGCAGAGCGGAGCTCTGGCGATGGAGCTAGCAATGAGCGAGCGGGCTCGCATACCGATCGATGAGAATGGGTTGTCGCAGTGCGTGCGGGGCCGACTCGTGTACGAGCCCGACATCCATCAGGCCGCGTTCGCATTTCCCCAACGGCTGGCGAGCGCGGGCCTGGCCTCGATGGTGGCGGCGCCTCTGCTCGTGGAGAGCAAGGTGTTCGGCGTCCTCATCGCAGCCCGCCGACAGGCGCGCGGTTTCAGCAGTGGCGAATGCGAATTCCTGCGGCAAACGAGCGAGCACGTCGCCTTGGCGGCGCATCAGGCGCAGCTCTACAGCGCGCTGCAACAGGCATACGAGGACTTGCGCCAGACCCAGAAGGCGGTCATGCAGCAGGAGCGCCTGCTCGCGCTGGGCCAGATGGCGAGCGGCATCGCGCACGATATCAACAATGCCATCTCTCCGGTGTCTCTGTATACCGAATCTCTGTTGGAGAAGGAGACCACCCTCAGCCCCGGCGCTCGCAGCCATCTCGAAACCATCCAGCGCGCCATCGACGACGTCGCACAGACTGTGGCGCGCATGCGCGAGTTTTATCGCGAGCGCGAACCGCAGATGACGTTGCTTCCCGTGGACTTGAACCGCGTCGTGCAGCAGGTCGTGGAGCTCACGCGTGCGCGCTGGAGCGACATGGCGCAAGGGCGGGGCATCGTAATCGAGATGCGGACCGAGCTGGCTTCGGAGCTGCCGACGGTCATGGGGGCCGACAACGAAATCCGGGAGGCGCTCACCAATTTGATCTTCAACGCAATCGACGCCATGCCTGAGGGTGGCCCGCTGACGTTACGGACCAGTGTTGCGCGGCAGGCGGGGGCCCATTCCGAGGTCCGCAAGTTTGTCCAGCTCGAAGTCATGGATACCGGAGTCGGGATGGATGAGGATACGCGACGCAGGTGTCTCGAGCCGTTCTTTACCACCAAAGGCGAGCGGGGTACGGGTCTCGGACTCGCGATGGTATACGGCGCCATGCAGCGTCACAGCGCTGATATCGAGATTGAGAGCGTGGTGGGCAAGGCACGACAATGCGCCTCAGCTTCCCGATGGCTGTCGCATCAGGAGTCGGCACGGCGTTGGCCACCGCACCGAGCGCAGTTCCACCCCAGCGCATCCTCCTGGTGGACGACGATCCGGTGGTGCTGAAGTCCCTGCGTGACATCTTGGAGGCGGATGGCCACGCAGTGACGGTCGCCGACGGTGGCCAGGCTGGCATCGATACTTTCCTCACGGCGCAGAGGCGAGGCGAGCCGTTCGCTATCGTCATTACCGATCTCGGAATGCCCTACGTCGACGGGCGAAAGGTATCCAGCAGCGTGAAGACGGCAAGTCCGGGCACGGTCGTCATATTGTTGACCGGTTGGGGCCAGCGACTTGCGGCCGATGGGGACGTTCCGCCAAATGTGGATCGTGTTCTCGGCAAGCCTCCAAAGCTGCGCGAGCTGCGGGAGGCATTGGCACGATGCTTGGACTCTCGGGCTCCCACGGCGCGAGGGGATGACGAGAGGCGGCCGTAGCCGAATTGATCCGATGAACCGCGCCGCCAGCCCGCCGAGCGAGGCGGCATTCCCCGCCATGTTGGTCGTCGCAGAAACAGCGAGGGAACTATGCGAGTGTTTCGATAATCGCGCTTGAAGCGCGGGAGAATGATTAGTCACGGGTAGTCGGCATGTGCCCTTAGCCCGTCCTCGCGGATTCGCCCTCGATCTTGACCGCGGCCGGGGCCGCTGGTAACGGCCGCTCAGGCACTTACGCGCTCATCGAGCGCGGAACTGGCTGTAGTGAAGACCTAACATCTGGTCAGCGCCGTGCGGGTGCGCATAATGGGCCGTCATGTTCCTGCGCGCCACAGTCCGCAAGAAGGACGGCAAAGAGCACACGTACTACAGCGTGGTGGAGA
>JBOIAB010000228.1:0-5194 GCA_050738635.1 Steroidobacteraceae bacterium | reverse complement strand
CATCCCGCCGTGCTCGAGGCATGCGTCATCGGCTCGAGCGACCCGCATCGCGGCGAGACCGTCAAGGCCTTCATTGTCTTGCGGCCGGAGTGGAAGGGACGCGTCGAGGCCGCGGCGATCATCAGCTGGTGCCGCGAGAACATGGCGGCGTACAAAGTCCCGAGGATCGTCGAATTCATCGATGCGCTGCCCAAATCGGGCAGCGGCAAGATTCAGTGGCGCGACCTCCAGGAGCGCGAACGGCGGGCCGAAGCCGAGCGCGGTGACACGACATGATGGCGCTGCTCAGCCGCCGGCCCGGTGGCCCCGAGACTCTGGAGCTCGACGAGATTCCCGAGCCGGTGGCAGGTCCGGGCCAGGTCCGGGTCGCGGTGCGCGCCTGCAGCGTCAATTTCCCGGATCTGCTGCTCATCCAGGATCTCTATCAAGTCAAGTTGCCGCGACCATTCGCGCCCGGCGGTGAGATCTCCGGCATCGTCGATGCGCTCGGCGCGGGCGTCGAGGGCTTGCGCGTCGGCGATCGCGTGCTCATGAGTCCGGCACGGGGCGGTATGGCTCAAAAAGTCGTCGGTCCCGCGGCAAACTGCTGGAAGATTCCCGACGCGATGCCCTTCGATGAGGCGGCCGCGCTGCTTCTGACCTATGGCACCTCGCAGCACGCGCTCAAAGATCGAGCGCAACTCGAGCCCGGCGAGACGCTGCTCGTGCTCGGCGCCGCGGGCGGCGTCGGCCTTGCCGCGGTGCAATTGGGCAAGGCCATGGGCGCTCGCGTCGTCGCGGCGGCATCGACCGAAGCGAAGCTCGCGCTCGCGCGCGAGCATGGCGCCGATGAGACCGTGCGATACCCGGCGGGTGCGCTCGATAGAGCCGCTGCGCGCGCGCTCACGGATCACTTCAAGTCCGTCTGCGGTGCGACCGGTGCCGAGGTGGTTTTCGATCCGGTGGGCGGCGATTACACGGAAGCGGCGCTGCGCGCGATCGGGTGGCAGGGACGCCAGCTCGTCGTCGGCTTTACCGCCGGTGTCCCGAAGCTGCCGCTCAATCTGACCTTGCTCAAGAGCTGTCAGGTCATCGGTGTGTTCTGGGGAGAGTCCATCGCGCGCCAGCCCCGGCGGCATGCCGCCCATGTCGCGGCGCTGTTCGCGCTCTATCTGGAGGGCCGCATCAAACCGGCGGTCACCGAGCGCTTCGTGCTGCAACGAGGCATGGAGGCGATCGCGAGGCTCGGGGCGCGCGATGCGCGCGGCAAGGTCGTCGTCATGATCGATTGAGAGAGCCTCATGAATCTCAACTTCACCGCCGAAGAAGAGTCCTTTCGCGCCGAAGTCCGTGCTTTCTTCGAAGCCGAGCTGCCGGCCGACATCCGCTCCAAAGTGCGCCTGGGAAGGCGAATGCACAAAGACGACCTCACGCGCTGGCAGAAGATCCTCCACCGCCGCGGCTGGGGCGCCGGCATGTGGCCGCGGCGATACGGTGGCGCCGATTGGAGCGTCGTCGAGCAGCACATCTTCGATCAGGAGGGCGCGGCAGCCGGCGCCCCGCCGCAGATCCCGTTCGGGTTGCGCATGGTCGCGCCCGTGCTCATGAGCTTCGCGACCGCGGCACAGCAGAACCATTTTCTGCCGCGCATCATCTCCGGCGAGGACTGGTGGTGCCAGGGGTATTCGGAGCCCGGTGCGGGGTCCGATCTCGCATCGCTGCGCACGAGTGCGGTGCGCGAAAACGCTCATTACCGCGTCAACGGCCAAAAGAGCTGGAATACGCTCGGCCAGTATGCCGATTGGATCTTCTGCCTGGTACGCACGAGCAGCGATGCGCGTCCGCAGCAAGGCATTTCGTTCCTGTTGATCGATATGAAATCGCCGGGTATCACGGTGCGCCCCGTCATGACGATAGACGGCGAATACGAATTCAACGACATACTCTTCGACGACGTGCAGGTGCCCGTGGAAAACCGGGTCGGCGAGGAAAACAAGGGGTGGACCTACGCTAAATTCCTGCTCTCGCACGAGCGCACCAACAACGCCGGCATCGGCAATTGCAAACGCGCCTTGAAGCGGCTCAAGGAAATCGCAACGCGCCAACTCCACGACGGCCGCCCGCTGATCGAGGACTGCCGCTTCCGCGATCGCATCGCGCGACTCGAGCTCGAGCTCACGGCGCTCGAGATCACGAACCTGCGTGTGCTTTCGGCGGTCGCGACCGAATCCCGCTCTCCGGGTCCCGAGGTCTCGGTGCTGAAGATCAAGGGATCGGAGATCATCCAGCAGCTTGCGGAGCTGCAAATGCACGCGCTCGGACACGATGCGCTGCCCTACTTGCGCGAGGCGCTCGAGCTCGACTGGGTTCCGCCGCCGTTGCTCGCGGATCACTATGCAGACTTCGCGCCGCCGCTCACGGGGCAATACTTCAACTACCGCAAGACCACGATCTATGCAGGCTCGACCGAGATCCAAAAGAACATCATCTCGAAACTCATCCTGGGTCTTTAGAGCGGGGCTGCCATGGATTTTCGCCTGACCGAAGAACAACTCGCGCTGCAGGAGACGCTGCGGCGCTTCATCGGCAAACATTACGATTTCGAGCTGCGCCGCTCGCTCGCGCGCTCACCGCTCGGCTACTCTGCGCAAGCCTGGGCGCAATATGCGGAGCTCGGCCTGCTCGGCCTGCCCTATCCCGAGGAATTCGGCGGGCTCGGCGGCAGCGGCGTTGACATCATGGCCGTCATGGAACTGGTCGGCCAGGGACTGCTGTTGGAGCCTTATGTGAGCACGGTGGTGCTCTGCGGCGGGCTGCTTCGAGATGCGGCTGCCCGCACGATCAAAGAGACGCTGCTGCCGCAGATCGCCGCCGGGAAGCTGCAGATCGCCCTCGCCGCCTACGAGGCGGCGGGGCGCTACAACCTCGCGCACGTCGCTTCGACCGCCGTCCGTTACGCCAAAGGCTGGCGGCTCACGGGCCGCAAGTCCGTCGTGCTCGATGCCCCATCGGCGGATTATTTTCTTGTCTCGGCGCGCGGCAGCGGGCATCAAACCGACGCTGAGGGGATCTCCCTGTTTCTGGTGCGACGTGATGCGCCAGGATTGACGCTGCAAGCCTATCCCACCCAATCAGGCGGCAGAGCGGGAGATTTGCATTTGCAGGACGTGCCTATCGACGACGACGCCATGATCGGCGAACCCGAGCGGGCGCTTCCCGTCATCGAGCGCGCCGTCGACCAAGGTATCGCCGCACTCTGCGCCGAAGCGATGGGCATCGTGACGGCTCTCAACGAGGCGACTCTCAATTACTTGAAAACCCGCAAGCAGTTCGGCACCGTGATCGGCAGCTTCCAGGCGCTGCAACATCGAATGGTCGACATGTTCATCGCCGCCGAGCAGGCCCGCTCGATGACCATCATCGCGGCAATCCAGGCCACCAGCGACGATCCCGCGGCTCGCCGCCGCGCCATATCGGGTGCGAAGGCCTATGTAGGACAGGCCGCGCTCTTCGTCGGTCAGCAGGCCATCCAGCTGCACGGCGCGATGGGAGTCGTCGACGAGCTCAACGTCAGCCATTATTTCAAGCGCCTCACTATGATCGATATGACATTTGGCGATGCCGACCATCACCTGGCGCGCTTCGGCGATGCGCTTCGGGTCGAAGCGGTGGGAGCAGCTTCATGAAATTCAACCGCCACCGCCTGATTCTTGGACTCTATGTGCTCGCGCTCATCGTCATCACTGAGCTCGTCACCGCCCGCCTCGGGTTGCCGGCATGGCCGGCGTACGTGGCCTGGATCCTCTTCTTCGGCGAACATATGAACCCGAAGAGCGGCCGCCCATTCTGATCGGCGCCGCCCTCGGTATCGGACTCATAATGCTGGCACCGATCGTCATCGGCGCGCTCGCGCATCTCATCGGTGCCGAATGGGGCCGACTGGTTTACATTCTGGCCGCCGTTTACGCGATTTTCGCGTTCGGCGAAATGATCCCGCTGGTTCTCAACAACCATACCTTCATGTTCTTCACGGTCGCGGGCCTCGCGTTGGCGACGCCAAGTCCCAACCCTCAGCTATGGCTGCTCATGGAGGTGGCGGGCGGCGGCTTGCTGATCGGCGCCACGATCGTCATCGGCAGGATGATCGCAGTACCCGGCACCGCGGAGGCAGCGTACTGATGAGACACGAAACGGCTACCTCGGTGAGAGAGCAAGTCAGCGCCGCCGAGTGGGAGATGCGCGTCAATCTCGCGGCGGCGTATCGGCTAGTTGCGCTCCATGGCTGGGATGATCTCGTCTTCACTCACGTGTCGGCACGGGTTCCTGGATCCGAGCATCATTTTCTGATCAATCCCTATGGCATGATGTTCGAGGAAATCACAGCTTCCTCGCTCGTCAAAATCGATCTCGATGGCCGGAAGATCATGGACTCGCCCTACGAAATCAATCCGGCCGGCTTCACGATTCACAGCTGCATTCATGCAGCGCGAGAGGATGTCGGGTGCGTCATGCACGTCCATTCGCTCAACGGCGTCGCCGTCGCGGCACAAAAGCAGGGGCTGCTACCGATTTCACAGCAATCCCTGTTCGTGCTGTCATCGTTGGCCTACCACGACTACGAGGGTGTCGCGCTCAACGCCGCCGAACAGCCGCGCCTGGTCGCCGACCTCGGTGACAAGTCCTATTTGATGCTGCGCAATCACGGGCTCCTGACCGCCGGTTCGTCGCCCGCCGATGCCTTTCTCTACATGTATATCTTCGAATCCGCCTGCGCCATCCAAGTGCGTGCTCAAAGCGGCGGACAGGAATTGATCCGACTATCCGAATCCATTCTCGCCGGCATTCGGAGCGCGGCCAGCCAGGTGACGCGGGGATTGGGAAGCAGCCTCGCATGGCCGGGTCTGCTGCGAAAACTTGATCGATCGAATCCCGGATATCGGGAATAGCCGCGCAAGGTCCGCGGATCACCATTTGAACAGATGACCAACGGTTTGCAAATCGGAGCCGGCGATGGCGCTCAGAAGTTAGTGTTTATCAAGAGACCTTTTAGTGTTTTGTTTTCGTTGATATTTTCTTAAACCCGCCGCAGGGCGTCCGTTGCAGTTGTCACGACGAAGCACTATTGAGCACCACCGAGTCCTGTAAGTAGCGGCCCGCTGCGCCGTTGAAGGAGCAGCGGACCGCCCTCGCAGAACTGGACGTGGGCATTTCGTCC
>JBOIAB010000227.1:0-7696 GCA_050738635.1 Steroidobacteraceae bacterium | reverse complement strand
ATTCCTGCAGATAGAGCCGCGCGACGGGCGGGTTGTTGATGTCCGCGACACCGTCCCAGGTATCGGCGCGCATCCGATAGACGATGGCCCGGTCATCGGCGATGAGGTAGGCCGAGGCTCGCTGGCGGGCTTCCGCCGCGACGTAGCGGATGTCGATGCAGCTCGACAGCCGCCGCCCCATGGCGACGAAGCGGTTGCTGTCGCGCATGACACGGGTCGGCTCGGCGAGGAGCACGCGCACCTTGGCGAAGCTGCGCGCGAGCACGAAGTGTTTGATGACGTCCAGAAATGCCGTCTGGTCGTAGAGATCGGGCTCGAGATCGGGGGTGTAGATGGAGATGAGTCGCTGCGCCGAGCCGGCCACCTGGCATACCGCGCCGCGTACTTCCGTCACCGTCGTGAGCACGGTGAGCATGTCCATGCCGCGGGCGGAGCGCACGCCGCTCTTGCCGGTGTTCGATTCCGGCGAGTAGCGCGCGTTGGCCAGTTGGGCCAGCGCGCCAGTACGTTCGAGTTCCCCGTATTCAGCCACGAGTGGCGCTGTCGTTTTCGCCTGCAACCTGGACAGGCTTGACGATCTTAGGAGTTCGCTCACCCAGTGGTTGTCGAATCCATCACGAATTCAGGCGCTTAGCCTGGGTTAATGAGTTAAAACCGAGCCGCAGTTCTCACTTCTCGGGTGATCCGGGCCCTTGATTTGTCATATTTCCCGGGCCAGGCGGGCCGCGAGGCCGGTGTAATCGAGCGGTCGCAGCGTCTTTAGCCGACGTTTTTCCTCTGCGGGGAGGGGGAGGCTGTCGATCAGCTCCGCCAGCGCACGCTCATCTATGGCGTGTCCGCGCGTGTGCTCTTTGAGGCGCTCGTACCCGCCCGGTATACCCGCTGCGCGCAGTACGGTCTGCACGGCCTCGCCAAGCACCTCCCACGCCCCTTCCAGATCGGATGCGAGCACCGCGGCGTCCGCATCCACCTTGCCCAGACCGCGGCCCAGCGCGCGCCAGGCAACCAGCGTGTGGCCGAATGCGACGCCCAGGTTGCGCAGCACCGTGGAGTCGGTGAGATCGCGCTGCCAGCGGGAGATCGGCAGCTTGTCGGCGAAGTGGCGCAGCAGCGCATTGGCGATGCCGAGATTGCCTTCGGCATTCTCGAAGTCGATGGGGTTGACCTTGTGCGGCATGGTCGAGGAGCCCACCTCGGCCGCGGCTGCGCGCTGCTTGAGATAACCGAGCGAGATGTAACCCCAGAAATCGCGGCACAGGTCGAGCAGCACGATGTTGATCGCGGCGATGGCATCGCAGTACTCCGCGATCCAGTCGTGCGGCTCGATCTGTGTCGTGTAGGCGTTGCAGGTGAGGCCCAGGGACTCGACGAAGCCGCGGCTCACGGCCGGCCAGTCGACCCCGGGAAGCGCCGCGCGATGGGCATTGAAGTTGCCCACTGCGCCGTTCCATTTGCCGAGGATTTCCACGGCGCCCCAGCGCCGCTCCGCGCGCCGCAGCCGCGCGACGAAGTTGGCGACCTCCTTGCCGAGTGTGGTCGGGCTGGCGGGCTGGCCATGGGTGCGCGCGAGCATCGGCTGCTCGGCCTCGCGGCGGGCGAGAACGGCGAGCTCCGCCATGCGCTCGCCGAGGGTACCGAGCATGCGCCGGCGCGATTCGCCGAGGAGCCGCGCGTAACTCAGATTGTTGATGTCCTCCGAGGTGCAGCCGAAATGCACGAGCTCGAGAGAGGCTTCGCTCGCCCCGGCGGCCGCGAGCTGTTGGCGCACGTAATATTCGACCGCCTTGACGTCGTGATTGATGACCGCCTCGATGGTCTTCACCGCCCGCGCGCACTCGGCGTCCGGCGATTGTGCGAGCTGCTTGGCGCGTGCAATCGCGGACGGAGCCAGAGCGGCGCCGGCGAGCTGCGGTACCGCCGCGACGAGATGCAGCAGCCACGCCGCCTCGACCCGCACGCGCTCGCGGATGAGGCCCGCCTCGGAGAGAAGGTCCCGCAGCGGCTCCGTGGCGGCCCGATAGCGCCCATCGATGGGCGACAGCGCGGCAACCGCGGCAAAAGTATCCGGGGCAAGAGAATCCGGGCGGGAATCGGCCATGCGCTATCATAACGCACACGAGCTTTGGAGCGGGCAGATGACGAGTTCCTTTCGAACCGAGCACGACAGCATGGGCGAGCTGAAAGTCCCAGCGGATGCGCTCTGGGGCGCACAGACGCAGCGCGCCGTGGAGAATTTCCCGATCAGCGGCCTGCCGATGCCGCGCGCCTTCATCAGCGCCCTCGGGCTGGTCAAGCAGGCCGCCGCCCGCGCCAACACGCGCCTCCAGCTGCTCGACGCGCAGATCGCGCGCGCGATCGACGCGGCGGCGAGCGAGGTGGCGGCCGGGAAGCACGCCGCGCATTTTCCAATCGACATCTTCCAGACCGGCTCCGGCACCAGCACGAACATGAATGCCAACGAGGTGATCGCGACGCTCGCCACGCGCCACCTCGGCAAGGCGGTGCATCCCAACGATCACGTCAACATGAGCCAGAGCAGCAACGACGTGATCCCGACGACCATCCACGTAGCCGCGGCGCTCGGCGTGCGGCGGGAGCTGATCCCGGCCCTGGAGCATCTGCGCGACGTGCTCGCCGCGAAAGAGCGCGAGGTCGGCGAGCTGGTCAAGACCGGGCGCACGCACCTGATGGATGCGATGCCCGTGACCCTCGGGCAGGAGCTTTCGGGCTGGCGCGCGCAGATCGAAAACGGCATCGCGCGCCTGCGCGCCACCGAGCCGCGCCTGCTGGCGCTCGCCCAGGGCGGCACTGCGGTCGGCACCGGCATCAACGCGCATCCTGACTTCGGCAGCCGCTTCTGCGAGGTGCTCGCCGAGCTGACACGGATACCGTTCACCCCGGCGCGCAACTACTTCGAGGCGCTCGCTTCGCAGGACACGGCGGTCGAGCTCTCCGGCCAGCTCAAGACCATCGCCGTGAGCCTGATGAAGATCGCGAACGACCTGCGCTGGATGAATAGCGGTCCGCTCGCGGGCCTGGGCGAGATCGCCTTGCCGGCGCTGCAGCCGGGCAGCAGCATCATGCCGGGCAAGGTGAACCCGGTCATTCCGGAGGCGACCACCATGGTGGCCGCCCAGGTGATAGGCAACGACGCCGCCGTCACCATCGCCGGCCAGTCGGGCAACTTCCAGTTGAACGTGATGCTGCCGGTGATCGCGCGCAACCTGTTGGAGAGCATTCAGCTGCTCGCCAACATCTCGCGGGCGCTCGCCGACCGGGCGATCGCCGGCTTCAAGGTGAACCCCGCGCGGCTCGCGGAGGCGCTCGAGCGCAACCCCATCCTGGTGACGGCGCTGAATCCGGTGATCGGCTACGAGAAGGGCGCGGCCATCGCCAAGAAGGCCTACGCCGAGGGCAAGCCGCTGCGCGAGGTGGCGGAGAAGATGACCGACCTGCCGCGCGAGGAGCTCGCGCGCCTGCTCGACCCGGCGGAGCTCACCCGCGGTGGCATCAAAGGCGGCACGAGCGGCGGTGGCTGAAACGGACGGCAGGATAGAGACGGGCAACGCCGCGCCAGGCGACGTCCCGCCGGCATTCGACTGGCCGGCGCGGATCCGCGAGCGGCTCGCGGGCAGCCAGCCGCGACACGAGCGCGAGGGCTGGCTCGTTCCCGGACTCACGGCGGCGGAGAGCCGCGCCTACCTGAATTTCTTTCCGCCCGAGCCGCTTCCGGCGGCGGTGCTGATCCCCATCGTGGAGCATCCGGGCGCGCCCACCGTGCTGCTGACGCAGCGCGCCACTCAGCTGCGCAATCATGCCGGCCAGGTCAGCTTTCCGGGCGGCCGCATCGAGCCTGAGGACGGCAGTCCCACCGCGGCGGCGCTGCGCGAGGCGCACGAGGAGATCGGGCTGGAGGAGAGCTGCGTGTCGGTGGTCGGCTTCCTGACCGACCACGTGGTCATCAGCGGCTTTCGCGTCACGCCCGTGGTCGCCATGGTGCGCCCGGGATTCAAGCTGCTGCTCGACGCCCAGGAGGTGGCGGATACCTTCGAGGTGCCGCTCTCCTTCGTGCTCGATCCGCGCAATCATCGGCCGCGGGTGCATCGCTTCCGCGCCGCCGATGCGGAAGCCAGGCTGTTCGACATTCCCTATGGCAACCGCAATATCTGGGGCGCAACCGCCGGGATGCTCGTCACCCTGTACCGGGTCTGCATCGAGGGTGGAACGTGAGTGCAGGGGGCGAGCCCGCGGAGGCCATGGCCGCGCTGCTCGAGTTGATGGCTCGACTGCGCGATCCGCAGCGCGGTTGTCCGTGGGATCGCGAGCAGACCTTCCGCAGCATCGCGCCCTACACGATCGAGGAGGCATACGAGGTGGCGGATGCCATCGATCGCGGCGAGCCGGGGAAGCTGCGCGATGAGCTCGGCGATCTCCTCTTCCAGGTGGTGTTCCACGCGCGCATGGCGGAGGAGAAGGGTTGGTTCGACTTCGCCGCCGTGGCGCGCGGCATTCGCGAGAAGCTGGTCCGGCGTCATCCGCACGTATTCCAGGAGCCGACGCTCGCGGCCGATGTCGGCCAGCTGTCGCTAGTCTGGGAGGAACAGAAGGCGCGCGAGCGCGCGGCGGCCGCAGGGGAGGCAGCCGGCGCCGATCACAGTGCGCTTGCGGATGTGCCGCGTGCCCTGCCGGCGCTCACCCGGGCGGCCAAGCTCGGACGGCGCGCGGCGCGGGTCGGTTTCGATTGGGAGAACCCCTCGCAGGTGCGCGACAAAGTGCTGGAGGAAGTGCGCGAGATCGATGAGGCGCTGGCCGACGGTACCGAGGCGGGCGCGGGCCGCCGTGAGGAAGAGCTCGGCGATCTCCTTTTCGCGGTTGCCAACTGGGCGCTGCACCTGGATATCGACCCGGAGGAGGCGCTGCGCGCGGCGAACGCGAAATTCGAGCGCCGCTTCCGCCGCATGGAGGTCCTGGCGGCCGCGCGGGGGGCTGCGCTGCGGACCCTCGATGCCGCGCAATGGGATGCCCTGTGGCGGCAGGCGAAGCGCGAGGTCTAGGTGCCCGGGGCCTGCCGGGAGGGCCATAACGCCTCCGGAATTTGCGGCCACGGTCCCGATTCAGCGCCGATTCACCCGGGGCGGACTATCTTCCCCTGATCATGAAGACCGTCCGGAGCGTGGGTGTGGCCGCGGTGGCGCTTGCGCTCTGCGCCGGTCCGCTTTTGGCCGGCGCTCAAGCGGCGCCGCCGGCGGTATCGCGGGTCGCCGCCCCCCCGCCGCACGCGAAGGTCTCGATGGATAAGGCCGTGAGGCTGGCCCAGCGTCGCTTCAGGGCTCGGGTCGTCCGGGCCGAGACGCAAACCGACGGAGACCGTACCATCTACGTCCTGAGGATGCTCGATGGTAATGGGCGCGTCTTTGCCGTCCGAGTCGACGCGGCGAGTGGCGATATTCTGTAACACTTCGTCGGGACGCTTGGTCAGCGGGGAGTCTTCCAATGCGGGTACTTGTGGTCGAAGACGAAGTTTCGCTGCGTGAGACGCTGAAGACGCATCTGACGGAAGCAGGCTTCAGCGTCGATGTGGCCCAGGATGGAGAAGAGGGCCTGTTCGCAGGCCGCGAATATCCTCTCGACGTCGCGATCATCGACCTCGGACTGCCGAAGCTCACGGGGCTGGAGGTCATTCGCCGGCTGCGTACCGAGGGCAAGGCTTTCCCCATCCTGATCCTGACCGCGCGCGACAACTGGCAGGACAAGGTCGAGGGCCTGCAGGCGGGTGCCGACGATTACGTCGCCAAGCCCTTTCATTTTGAGGAAGTGTTGGCCCGGCTGCAGGCGCTGCTGCGCCGTGCCGGCGGCTGGGCGAACCCGGAGCTCAAGTGCGGCGCGGTGGCGCTCGATACGCGCGCTCAGACGGTGAAGGTGGAGGGGCACCCGGTCGAGCTGACCACCTTCGAATACCGCATCCTCGAGCACCTGATGCTGCGCGCGGGCGAGGTGATCTCCAAGGGCGAGCTCACGGAGCGGCTCTATGATCAGGACTTCGAGCGCGACAGCAACGTCATCGAGGTGTTGGTCGGGCGGCTGCGACGCAAGCTCGATCCGGACGATCGCCTGAAGCCCATCGAGACGCTGCGCGGCCGCGGCTACCGGTTCGCGCTCGCGCGCGATCCGGCCTCCTGAGCGGCGGCGGCGGAAAAGAGCGGGGCTGCGCGCACCGTGCATTCGCTGAGTCGCCGGCTGCTCGTCTCGGTCGCCGTACCGCTGGCGCTCTTCTTCGGCGTGATGATGCTCGTCCTCGACACGGGCTTTCGGGCGCTGTCGGAACGGCAGTTGCATGCGCTCCTCGATTCGCAGATCGTCACCCTGATCGCCGCCGCGGAGCCGGATCCGTCGGGCGGCTACGACGCGCCGCTCAACGGCCTGGATACGCGCCTCGCCTCGCCCGATTCGGGGCTCTACGCCCAGATCCGATCCAACAGTCACATCTGGAGCTCGCCCTCGACAGCCGGAGTGCCGGTGGACTTCGGGCCACCGCTGGCGCAAGGTGACCGGACGTTCGCTTACAACATCGTCGGCCACACGCGAGTGGCCATCGAGAGTCGCGGCATCTCCTTCGCGGATGACCCGAAGCAGGAGGGCCACGCGCTCACTTTCAGTGTGGCGGTGAGCCTGACGCCGTACGAGGAGCAGCTGTGGCTCTTCCGTAGCCGCATGCTCGGCTGGTTCACCGGACTCATGCTGCTGCTGCTGGTCTCGCTCGCCGCGCTCCTGCGCCGGGTGTTGGCGCCGCTACGGCGGTTGGAGCGCGAGATCCACGAGGTGGAGGAGGGCCGCAGCGAGATGCTGGGATCCGGCTACCCGCGCGAGCTGAGCGGCGTCGCCCGGCATCTGAACGCGCTGCTCGTCGGCGAGCGCAAGCGCGTGACACGCTATCGCGATACGTTGGGCAACCTTGCGCATGGATTGAAGACGCCGCTGGCCGTGATGCGCTCGGCGCTGCACTTTGATGTCGGATCGGGTGCCACCACGCGCACGATCGGCGCGGAGATCGACCGGATGACCGATATCATCGAGCATCAGTTGAAACGCGCGGCCGCTTCCGGCGGGGCGCTTCTCGGACAGGCACCGGTGATGGTGGCGGTGGTGGCGGCGGATCTGCGTGCGGCGCTGCTCAAGGTGTATTCGCGCAAGGACCTTTCGATCGAGCTCGCGATCCAGGAAGGCAGTCACTTCATCGGTGACCGGGGTGACTTCGTGGAGCTGCTCGGGAACCTCATGGACAACGCCTGCAAGTGGTGTCGCGAGCGCGTCCGCGTATCCGTGACGGTGGCGGATGGCCTCATCCTCTCGGTGGACGATGACGGCCCGGGGATCGCTGAGGAGAACCGGGCCAAGGTGTTGCAGCGTGGGGTCAAGACGGACGAGAGCGTGCCGGGACACGGGCTCGGGCTCGCCATGGTCCACGACACGGTGGACCTCTATGGCGGCAAGCTCGTGGTCGAGGCGTCGTTACTCGGCGGGGCGCGGTTCTCGGTGCGGCTGCCGGGCAAGAAGCTCGGCTGAGGGCCCTTACCCGAGCGCGCGGAAAGCTCCGGTATTTCATGCCGGAGATGGATAGCGCGACGGCGAGGCGGCTGGATGCCGCCGCAGCCGTCCTAATCCGGGGTTTTCTGCTGCTCGATGTACTGGCGGACGA